>DASTWM010000181.1:0-16025 GCA_035765855.1 Roseiflexaceae bacterium | reverse complement strand
TTGAAGCAGAGATCGCGCGTATCACGGCGGAGCTTCGCGCGCATCCCGCATGTTCATCGTCACTTCAGCAGTTGTGGCGCAAAGCCCTGACGGCCTTCTATGCCCAACAATGGGCCGAGGCCGAAACATTGCTTGCGGAAGTCCAGGCGCTTCAACCCGGCTACGAAGATGTGGAGTCGCGCCTGCTCGAAGCGCAGCGCCAGCGCCGCTTCCACGATTTTTATGCGTACCTGTGCGACATGCGCGATCATGGCGAATGGCTGGTGGTAGTGAATGCATTGACTGAGCTAGAGCAACAATCTCCTGACTTCCCCGATCCTGAAGGGCTGCGCCAGTGGGCCGAACGCCGCCGCCGCCGCGCGCAGGACACCAAGCTCTGCCCGGCATGCGGCGAGATCAATCCGGCGAGCTTTGCGCTGTGCTTGTACTGCGGCAGAAAAATTGTTTAATACACGGTTTGTATAGAGGGGCGTTTCCGTGGTACACTGAACATGAACTTGAGCACCATCAAAGGCGATGTGGGTGCAATCCAGCTATCTGGCTATGCCATGATGCGCTAAGAAGCACGCTTTTCAACGCCTGCGGTGTCACCGTAGGCGCTTTTTTGTACAAACGAGGGACGTATGGCGACCGAAGTAACCATGCCGCAGCTTGGCGAAAGTGTTGTGGAGGGTACGATTGGCAAGTGGCTCAAGCAGCCTGGCGAGCATGTCGAGCAGTACGAGCCGCTGCTGGAAGTGGTGACTGACAAGGTAGACACGGAGGTGCCCGCGCCGGTCGCCGGTGTGGTTCGTGAGATCAAAGCCGAAGAAGGGGCGACGGTGCGCGTCGGTGAAGTGCTGGCTATTCTTGACGGCGCAACTGATGAATTACCCGCATCGAACAGCGCGCCGCCCACCGTACCACATCCCCAGCGCGAGGCGGGCAGCCCGCCCGTGTCGCCCGTGGTCGCGCGCATGGTCGCCGAGCATAATCTTGACATTACTAAAATCGAGGGAACGGGGCTGAACAGCCGCGTGACCAAACAGGATGTGCTGCGCTATCTTGAGCAGAAAGAAGGCAGAAAGCAAAAAGCAGAAGCCATTACACAGCCGGAGCCAGCGCCCGCAGTTGCCATGGCACCACCACAGCCAACTACCGTACCATCAAGCATCAGGCATCAGGCATTAAGCGATACAGATGACACCGAAACGCTGCCGCTCACGGCGATGCGCCGCGCAATTGCCGAACACATGGTATTTTCCCGACGAACCGCGCCGCACGTCACGAGCGTCTTTGAAGTTGACGTAACGCACGTCGTAGCGCACCGGGCGCAGCACCAGGCCGAGTTCGAGCGGCAAGGCGTCAAATTAACATTTACCCCCTATTTTGTGCAGGCAGCGGTGGCGGCGCTCCGGGCCGTGCCGCGCGTCAACGCCAGCTACGCGGAAGAAGGCATCGTTCAGCACAAACGCATTCACATGGGCGTGGCGGTGGCGCTGCCAGATGGCTTAATCGTGCCAGTGATCCGTAATGTTGACGAAAAAAGCTTAGTTGGCCTGGCGCAGGCAGTAAACGACCTGGCGGAACGCGCCCGCACGCGGCGGCTGACGCCCGACGAAACCCTGGGCGGCACGTTCACTATCACGAATCATGGCGTGAGCGGCAGCCTGTTTGCGACGCCGATCATCAATCAGCCGCAGGCCGCGATTCTGGGCGTCGGCGCAATTCAGAAGCGCCCGGTCATCGTCACACAGAACGGCATGGACGCAATAGCCATCCGCTCGATGTGCTACCTGTCGCTGACGATTGACCACCGGCTGCTCGACGGCGCGGTGGCCGACCAGTTTTTGTCAGTCATGAAGGCGTTTCTGGAGAATTATCGCTGACGACAGCATCATGATTACTGAATGTCTGCCACAGAGATCGCAGAGCGTATACTGATGGGCGTGTTCTCGGTGAACTCTGTGTCCTCTGTGGCGGATTCTTTCCATGTCCATTAGTCAGCTTACTAGAATCGGTCAATAACCGTGATGCCCGTTCCGCGAAAGCTGTTCATATCCGCAAGTTCCTGCGGCGCTTCAGTCAGTTCAATCGTTCTGCCGATTAGCTTTTCCGGGTGCAGCTTGCCGGCCCGAATCATCTCCAGCATGGCGTCGTAGCGATACGCCTGCATGCCGTGGCTGCCCAGAATTTCCAATTCGTTGGCGATCACTCTGTCCATGGGAACCGCTGGATGCCTATGGTCGGCCAGCATTAGCCCGATCTGAATATGCTTGCCGCGCTTGCGCAGGTTGGCGATTGAGTTGAAGCAGGTCGCCGGGCTGCCGAGCGCGTCAATCGACACATGCGCGCCGCCCCTGGTGATCTCCCGCACGCTCTCAACCGCATCTGCTGTGTTTCCCGCGTTGATGGTTGCGACCGCGCCAACTGAACGGGCAAAATCAAGTTTTTCATCCGCAATATCAATCGCGACGACATTCGCGCCCACCGCGTTGGCGATCATGATCGCCGATAAACCGACGCCGCCACAGCCATGCACCGCCACCCATTGCCCGGCGGCGACCTTGCCCTGATCCACCACGGCCCGAAACGAGGTCGCAAAGCGGCAGCCGAGGCTCGCGGCAGTCACGTCGTCGATTCCGTCCGGTACGCGCACCAGATTGATATCCGCGCGGTCGATGGCGACATATTCAGCAAACGAACCCCAGTGTGTGAAGCCCGGTTGGAACTGCCGGTCGCACACCTGGTGATTGCCCGACACGCACTGCGGGCATGTACCGCAGCCACACACGAACGGCAGCGTCACGCGGTCGCCGATGTTCCACCGCGTGACATCTTTGCCAACCGCAGCTATCATTCCGGCGAGTTCATGGCCGGGAACGTGCGGCAAGCGGATATCAGGGTCATGGCCCATCCAGCCGTGCCAGTCGCTGCGGCACAGCCCGCTCGCCGTGACGCGGATGACCACGCCGTGCGGCGGTGGCGCTGGATCGGGAACGGTCTGGATCGTTGCTGGTTGTGCGAATGCTTCGTAAACTACTGCTCTCACAGATGCCTCACGCTACGAATCTGCTGCCGACGATGAACCCAATCAGCACGACCGCGATAATGACGAACACCGCGATGTCCGCCATCCCGAAGCCGGGCGTGGCGGGCGCTTCATCGTCTTCTGCTACATCTTCCACGAGAATCTCATCCTCTTGTTGTTGCCTGAGCGCCGACACAATCATCATAACACTGATGATCAGAAATGCCGTCAACGCCATGAAGGGAATGTTGATAAACCCGAACCAGTTCAGGTAATCGACGGTGCAGGAAACGCCCGCCTTGCATTCCGGCGGTGGAAAAAGGGTGGTCTTGATCAGCAAATAGTGATACAGCGATATCAGGCCGCCGAACAGCGAAAGCGGCAACACATACATGTACAGCCCGCGATCGCGGCGCAAAATGCCAATCGCGAGAATGAACGCGAGTGGGTACATAAAGATTCGCTGGTACCAGCACAGTTCACAGGGCAGCCAGCCAAGCACTTCGCTGAAAAACAGGCTGCCGCACATGGCGATCCATGCCGCCAGCAGGGCAACGTGGTTGCTCACCGCGCCAAGCATTGCGCCCAGGCTGCTGGATTGCGCCGCAGACGATTTCGGAGCCTCGGCGGGGGAGGCAGAGTTAAAGGCTTTGTGCATCTGTGGAACTCCTTATGATGCGCATGTGGTGTGCTATACTGGCCGCCATCATGAGGCCAACGCAGAGTCATTATACACCGATTACCTGCCGCGCCGCCCGTGAGCGCGGCACCTTGCTAGCTACAAACGCATTGCCATGAAACGCACATCATCTGTGAAACGTACCAACACGCGCGCGCACCAACTGGCGCTCGGCGTCATCTTTTTGCTGCTACTTGTCGGCGTTGCCGCCTGGTCCCTGCGCAGCCGCGGGCAGGCGCGCATGAACGGCATCAATGCTGCCGACGCTACGAATCAGCAGTTGGTCAGCCTCGGCCAACAACTCTACGTGACGCGCTGCGCGGGCTGTCACGGCAGCCGCCTGGAAGGCCAGCCGAACTGGCAGCAGCCGCAGGCCAACGGCAGCATGCCAGCGCCGCCGCTCGATGCAACCGGGCCAAGCCGGCAGCGCACCGACCAGCAACTCTTTTCGATTATCGCGGATGGTGGAAAGACAATCACGCCGCCAGGAACGACAAGCGGCATGCCTGCGTTCGGCGGCAGCTTGAGCGACGAGCAGATCTGGGCGCTTGTGTCGTACATAAAAAGCACATGGCCGGCGTCCGCACAGCCATGATCGCCACGTACACGATGTTGCTTACTGTTCGCGCGAGGGGCGCGGCAGCGTCCGAAACGGCGCAATGCGCGGCCATGCGTTGCGCGCAAATGCGAGCGTCGCGGCGAGATACAGCACGCCCGCGATGACATTCAGCCACACCAGGTCGTTGCGCGATACCATCCAGATCAGGCTGCGCAGCACCGCCACGACCACGCCGCCGTTCAGCAGCATGAAGCAGCCCCACACCAGCCGCTCATCGCCGCGCGATCCCTGCGCATCGAGGCGCGGCAAAATCCAGAAGGCCACGCCGCAGGCGAGTTGCGCCGTCCATCCAACCAGCAGCACATGAATATGCAGATCGCGCAGCGCCCACAGGCTCGCGAGTAATGGCACGCCTTTGTTCGCCAGCAGCAGCCCGCCAGCCGTATAACCGAACGCGAGCCACAGCAGCGCGGTGCGTATCATCAATTGGCTTAATCGTGGCATGGTTCTCCAGCGCAGAGCGAGTGAACGGGTGAGCCGGTGAAAAGCACCATCTCACTGTGTCTGCTTGTCACTGTGTCTGCCCCTCTCCTTGTCTCCCGATCGTCCCTTCACGCGCGGCCAGATAGCGGCAACAAAGATCCATATCGAGGTGGCTTGCAGCACGCCAGATATGGCGAGCGCCCAGCCCGACCACGGTGCTGGCTGCCAGGCATGCAGCGGCTCGGCCACCACGCGCAGCAGCAATCCGCTGTTCAGCAGCGCATAGGTCGCCCAGCCGAGTCGTTCATCGCCGCGCGGCTGCTCGCGCGAAAACGGTGGAAACATCCACAGCGCTACGCCGCAGATCAACTGTGTTGTCCAGCCAACCATGAGCAAATGGTAGAACACCGGCAGCAGCGCGCCGATTCTGCTATCGAGCGCCAGCCCCTGATTGACCAGCACAAGCGCGCCAACCAGAAAGGCGGCGACCAGATAGGCTAGCGCCGTGCGGATAAAGATACGGGCTTGTGGATACATGACTCCCTTTGCTTTGCGGCGCGTACTGCCCAGATCATCACGCCCAAGAATACCACAATTGTGACCGCGTTCAGGAGCCCACCCCAGCGCCGTACAAGCCCCATGCCGGTGAGATCACCAGCGATCCGCAGCAGCAGCGACGCGTGGAGCAGCGCCAAATGCCCGTAGAAGGCGCGTGTGAAGCGTACCTGCGCTCCTAACACCGCCGGAATGATAACCGGCGCATGGCCGAAAATCATGGCGAGCACAAAGCCCACAAAGACGGTGTGGAGCATCGCGTCATAGAGCGGCCCGGCAGGCACATAGCCAAACACCAGGCCGATAATTCCGCTCATGCCCAGCCACACATACCCGGATAGCAGGCATACGGCAATGTAGCGTGTTAATCCAATTTTACGGACGGTGCGCCGAGCGATATCATAGCGTAACAGCCAGCATGCCAGCCCAAGCGATGTAAAACTCACGATGCGCGTGCCGAGGTCCGGCGCGAACATGACGACTATCAGACCACTCACTAGAAGCGTAACACACAGGATGAACAGTCGCTCGGCGCGGGCCGGCAACTGGCGCAAGCGGCCCAGCTCCAGCCGCTCGCCTGCAATCGTCAGCACCAGGAAGGCGACCCACCACAGCACAATCGTGTAGATCGGCCAGCCGCCAAGCCACAGCACGTTGCCGATCAGTAGCGTGAGCGCGCCAACCAGCATGATCATAATGAATAGCGCTGGCTGCTGCCGGAGAAACATGGCAAAGATTGCGACAAGCATGAGTGCGCCGAGCGCCAGCAAGAGCGGGCCAGGCCAGCCCGGCACGCCAACGATGAGTACTAGTCCGCCGAGACCCTGGAGCAACGGCGCGGCGTAGGCCCAGCGCCGCCCGAGTGCCACAGCGCGCTCCAGGCTGATGACTGTGCCTAGTACGCCCGCGACCATGAGCGGGCCATGCATGCTTGCCAGATCGGGCTGAAGCGCGGGCAAGTGCCAGCCGATCCGCTCCAATCCGGCCCAGCCGCCCGCCAGCAGCGCCAGCAATGCCAGCGCCATCAGCGGCATGCGGATCATTTTGAACCGTTCCATACGCGCGTCTCCTCACTCGATAAGTAAACAGGCAGACAGGGAGAAGGCCGAAGCCGCTCCCTGTCTTCCTATCTGCCTGTCACTTTGTCACGTTAGTTCTTCGGGTCGCCATCGCCGGACTGGAACAGACCGAGCGCGCCACGGCTGGCAAAGTTGAACGCGTGCGTCACCATTGCGTACATGCCGTCCTCCGCCGTCTGGAATTCGATGATTGCGCCCTGGGCCGGAGCCAGATCCACCGCTTGCGAGCCGTAGTGTCCAGCGTTATTCGGCGTCAGTTGCACGCCCTCCTTGATCACCGTATCGAAAATTGTGCCGACGATATGGAAGGAGCTATCGATATTCGGCCCTGCATTCAGGATGAATACCCGCACCCGCTCGCCAGTGTTGATCTTGATCGGGTTGTCCTTGTACTGGTTGGACACGCCATTGAAGACGACCAAGTCCGGTGCGGGCGCGCCGATGTTGGCCTTTTCCAGGTTGGTCACCTGACCCTGCGGGCCAAGGTACCACTCGCTCTGGACGAATGCAAACTCTTTATCAACCTTCGGCAGACCTTCCTTTGGCTCGACAATGACCATTCCGTACATCCCGTTCATGATGTGGTGCAGGGTTGGGTTGGTGCCACAGTGATACATCCACACGCCCGCGTACTCAGCCTTCCACTCGTACAGCAGCTCCTCGCCCGGCTTAATCGAGCGCATCTCGTCATTCATCGCCACCTGGCTGGCATGAAAGTCAACCGAGTGCATCATCTCGCTGTTGGCCGGATTCTTCAGGTGGATGCGAACGGTGTCGCCAATCTTGACGCGAATAACCGGACCTGGCACCGTGCCGTTGAATGTCCAGACCTTCTGGACAAAGCCATCGGCGACGGTCATCAGCTTCTCCTCGGTCACAAGGTCAATGTCATGAACCGTGTCCTCCAGCAGCGCCGGCGCGGCGGGATCGTGCATCTGGTATTTCGGCGCATTCGGGTCGGCTTTCACTTCACTGGCCGGCAGCGGCCCGCTATGATCGTCCATGGAATCCGACATTCCAGCACCCTTGACAGTGATTGTACCGCGCATGCCAGCCGCGGCGTGTCCCGCGAACGAGCAGACGTACTTCAGCCCCTGGTCTGGAACCATGATGTCGCCGGAGACGGTTTCGCCGCCTTTCGCCAGCAGGCGCAGGCCCGGCACGATCCAGTCATGGTCCTGCGCGCCACCGTTGATGAATTTCACCGTGTAGCGGCCCGGCTTATCAACCTGGAGCGACGTCGGTTGGTAGCCGATATCAAAGGCGTGGACCTCCAACGTTCCGAGAACTGGGCCGCTGGGAGCCGCTGTCGGGGCCGCCGCCGCGTTGGTCCCGCTTGCTGGCGCTGCGGCAGGTGCGTTTGGCGTACTGTTCGTGCAGGCTGCCAGCGCCAGCGCCAGCAGCGCCAGCAGGCTTACAATGCGGATAGGTGTCCTGGTGTTCATACAAGTCCTTTCAAAGATGTTACAGATCTGCCGGGTTGGGCGGGCTTGCCGCGTCCGGCGCAAAAACAATCGTAAATGGTCGTCCAATTGCACCCGTCGGGCAGGAGCTTTCGCACACTTCACAAAAGGTGCAAGCCCATGGGCGCACGATCACGGCCCGCCCGTTGTGAACTTCCACTGCTCCTGTCGGGCAGCGCGCTACGCAAATGCCACATCCGGTACAACGGGCCGCATCCACCAGCGGGAGTTGCCACCTGGTTGTGTCGGCCTTCATTCGTTGCATCCTTTCGCCATTTCCTTATGGCACTATCTTACGTTGCGGCCTGCGATTGCAAAGTGACTTTTGTCACAATGCCCGGATATGTTGTGGAACCTTTACCGTCGGTTGTGATCGCAACCATTTTGTAGGCATGCCAATTACAGGAAATGGTTTTTCGGCTACAATAAGGGTTATGGAGACACACAGAACGATACTTCAGCGGGTGAGCTTTTGCGCGGGCTTGCCTGATGCTACCATCGCGGCGCTGGCGCGAATCGCGGCGCTCCGTGAGCGAACGACGGGCAGCATCATTCAGATCGAAGGCGAGCCAGCGGAGGCCATGTATATTGTGGCGCGCGGGCGGGTCAAGATTTCGCGTATCTCGCATCAGGGGCGCGAGCAGGTGCTGAATGTGATTGAGCCAGGCGGTCACTTCAACACGGTTCCAATCTTTGACGGCGGCCCATGCCCGGCCAACGCCGAGGCATTGACTGATGTGATGCTGCTGGCCCTGCCGCGCGATCCACTGCTGCGCGTCGCTGAGGAAAACGCAGTTTTGGCGCTGGCGCTGCTGCGGGAGTTCACCGGACGGCTGCGGCACCTGGTGAATCTGATAGATGAACTTTCGTTACATACCGTGCAAGGGCGGCTGGCCGGGCTGCTCATTGCGCAGGCCAAGGCGGCAGAGCGCGGCGAAGCGACACCGCCGTTAACGCAGGCCGAGATGGCAGCGCGGCTGGGAACGGTGCGCGAGATGGTGGCGCGCACGCTCAAGAGCTTCGAGGCGCTGGGATTGATCAGCCTTGAGCGCGGCGTGATTACCATTCATGATCGGGCAGGTCTGGTGAAGATGCGAGAGGAGTAGGACTGCGTGGCTGATGCGCGGGTTGGAGTGACAGGGTGTTGTCAGATAGCTAAACTGAGTTACCACGCACAACACACACAACCGCCCGTGAACGTAGCACAAAACTCGAAATTTACGCGCGTCATGTCCAACCATGTGTTCGGCGGCAGAACGCTGAATACTCCTGCCGCGCCTGGCTCATGCCGCTAATCCTGCCGCTGCTACGACTACTTTCCCAGAGTCAGCAGGCTCACAGAATCGTCAAGTGCTTCAACGCGATGGACCACGCCGCCATCAAGCGCGATCAGCATCCCTGAACTGAGCTCAACCGTTTGATCAGCAGTTGCAAAACGGACCCGCCCATGTAAGACGTGGAGCGTGATCGGTCCTGCCGCCCGGTGATTGTCTAACACATTTCCAGCCTGCTGCGCGAGCAGGACGATTTGCATACCGGGTGCTTTCCGTAACGTGATCGCGTTGCGCCCGGTAGCATAGGCTGATTCCGCGCGTAACTGTTCGTACGTTTGCTCAAGATTAAAGACCTGGAGAGCCTCATGCAGCGAACGTTCCTGTTCTGGTTTTGGGCGTAAACTCATTGTAACTCCTTCTCTCAGATGCAACACGACCCGTATCAGACCATGTCAATACTACCTCACCGCGCTTTGACGCGCTCGGCGACCAGCAACGGGCCGACCAGCGACGCAAACAGCAGGATCGCTGCAATCTGGCACACCCCGCCAGCAACGGCAACAAGCCGCGCAAAAGGAATCTGGAGCGCCAGGCCAAGCCAGCCGAGCGCCGCCAGTGCCACCCCGCCAATCGCCAGCCATGATTGCGCGTCGGCAAGGCGCTGCGAGCGCAGCGGACGCCCGCTGAAGCGCGGCAGCATGTGGTACGCAAAGCCGTAGATCAGCAGCGTCACCCAGCCCCACAGATTCAATTCGGCATGCAACGGGCGCAGTTGCGCGCCAATCGCCCGATCAAGTGCGAAGCTCGCGCCCAGACAAATACCAATCGCGAGGAAAAGAAACGCAGCTTTCACGCAACGTAACGAAAGCGCAGTCATTGAGATTGCTCCTTCAACATCAGCGGAATTGCATTATTCCGCCTACGCTCCAACTGCAACGCGGGCCAGACGGTCCAGAGCAATAAGCCAATCGCCACCGTCATCATGAGGCCGCCGACGGCAAAGAGCATCGGCACGCCAAACCCCAGCGCCGGAACCATGATCAGCAGCGCGACAATCTGGCATGTCACCTGCGCCTTCGCCCAGCCGGGGCCGCGCACGCCGCGCCCGTTGAAGCGCGGCAGCATGTGGTACATCACGCCCGCGACCGTCAGCATAATCCATCCCACAGCGGCAAGATGTTCAGCCGCCAGCACCCATTCACCGTGCAGCCAGCCGCTATACGCGCCAAAAAGTAACAGCAGCGCGAGCGGCAAACACAGCCCGGCGCTACGGGTCGCCTGCGTACCGATGCGATCCACCCGCGGTTGAGTTGCGACCGGCGGCAGCGGCGGGCGACCGGGACGTGGCACACCGCGCCGGAATAAGGAGACGATGTTGGCCGTGAACAGCAGGGCCGCCACAATCTGTAGCACGATGCCTGCAAGCGTCAGCATGGTGACATGCGCCAGCAGCCCGGTCACCGCCAGCAGCAGCCCCGCGCCCAACGCGCCGAGATGGTACCACGCCAATCGCTGGTTCGGAAAATCGCGCGCGGCGAACACCGGCGTTGTATGATACGTGATCGTGGTGATCATGCTGGTGATCCAGCCGAACAGCGTGAGGTGCACCATTGCGCCCCACGCTACGGCCATGCCCAACAGCGCCAGCATGTGCAGTGCCGCCGCGCCAACCAGCGCGAGCAGGCTCAATCCCAGAAATGCTCGCGTGCTCGGGTTCACTCGTTGTGCCCACCTGTCTGCTGCACGGCAGCGAGTGCCTGAAGCACGTCCTGCACGTCGAGCCCATGCCGCTCTGCGGCAACCGCAAGCGGCAGCGTGCCGCCGCAGCAAGTGTCGAGGCCGAACTGGTGAAATACGCGTAATGCTTCGGGCTGCTTCTCAACGATATCGTTGATAGTATCTGTTACCAAAAGAGCAACGGTTTGGGTTGTCATGTCACACTCCTTGTCCTGAATAATACAAAAGGAGTGTAGCAAATACAATAGCGTGGCGCTGTGACATTTGTCACAACAGGAAGAAATGTGTAGCGCACAGTAATCAAGATGAGGTAATATGTGCGTCAGTTGCACAGTTGCGCGCTGAACAGTATTATAGGGGCGGTATTCGCGGGGCGGCACAGCTGCCAGGAAGGAGCTTCCATGACTACGTTTGATGTTGCCTGGGCACGCGCCCGGTTTCCCGCACTGGCGCAAACCGTGAACGGCCAGCCAGCGGTGTTCTTCGATGGCCCTGGCGGCACGCAGGTGCCACAGCAGGTGATCGACGCCATGAGCAATTACCTCGTGCATGCCAACGCCAATTCGCACGGCGCGTTTGCCACCAGCAAACGTACCGACGAGACGATCGAGGCAGCGCACGCAGCCATGGCCGATCTGCTGGGCTGCGACCCGGACGAGGTAGTGTTTGGTCCGAACATGACATCGTTAACGTTTATGCTGTCTCGCAGCATTGGGCGTGAAATCCAGTCAGGCGACGAGATTGTCGTGACGCGGCTGGACCACGATGCCAATGTCGCGCCGTGGGTCGCGCTGGAGGAGCGCGGCGCGCTGATTCGCTATGTAGACATTGACGTAGAAGATTGCACGCTTGCCATGGCCGACCTGCGGCGGCAGATCAACGAGCGCACCAAAGTGGTCGCGGTGGGCTACGCCTCGAATGCGGTCGGCACGATCAACGATGTCGCCGAGGTGGTGCGGCTTGCGCGGCAGGTTGGGGCGCTTTCGTACATCGACGCGGTGCATTACGCGCCGCACGGCCCGATTGATGTGCGCGCGCTCGATTGTGATTTCCTGGCCTGCTCGCCCTATAAGTTTTTTGCCCCCCATGCGGGAACCCTCTATGGCAAACGGGAGCACCTCCAGCGGCTGCACCCCTACAAAGTTCGTCCCGCCACCGAGGAACTGCCCGCCCGCTGGATGACCGGCACGCAGAGTCATGAGGCGATGGCGGGCGTAACAGCAGCGATAAATTATCTGGCTGAGTTGGGACGGCAGATGAACAACGGTGATCAGTTCGACAGCCGTCGCGCAGCGCTTCTGGCGGCCATGAACGCCATTCGCAGCTACGAGCGCGGCCTGGCCGAAACGCTGATCGCTGGCCTGCTGGACGTGCCGGGCCTGACCTTCTATGGCATCACCGACCCGGCCCGTTTTGATCAGCGCACGCCAACCGTCTCGGTGCGCATTGACGGTCATTCGCCGCGTGCGCTGTCGGAATATCTTGGCGAGCGCGGCATCTTCACCTGGGACGGCAACTATTACGCGCTGAACCTCACGGAGCGGCTGGGCGTGGAAGACAGCGGCGGTATGCTCCGTATTGGGCTGGCGCATTACAACACGGAAGCGGAGGTAGCGCGGTTGTTGAAAGCGTTGCGCGAACTGGTGTGAAACGGCGCGCGTTCCCATGGGATTATCACGTTCATTCGCCGTCTAAATGGATAAAGTCGAACTTATTAGTTACAAATGTTCGGTAGATACACTGTCGACCGATTTTGGTGTAAGGGTGGCCATGGCAGAGATAACGTACTCGTTACTGTTGGCGTAGTTGATACCGGGAGTGTCGTTGTTGGCGTGAGTGATGCAGGAACCATCGTTGCGGTTAGTGGCAGTGTCGCTGTTGGCGTGAGTGATGCAGAGGTTGACGTGGCTGTCGTTTGTACATAAGGAGTATATTCAAATGCGCCAATATCAACGCCGCCTCCGTTAGGAACGATGTTGCGCAGGAAGTCGCTCGTAAGCCCGACATCAATTCCCGCATTAATTGCCGGTGAAGACGCTTGCAGTTGATAATCCCCATTGGCCTTATCAACAAACTGCGGATCGAGATTCAGTGAACCTTGACCACCAGGGAAATAAGGTGTCTTATAGAAGATATTGTTTGATTCGACACCGTTTTGAATATTATAGCCACCATTGTAAAGGATGTTGTTACGGACTTCCATTCCTCCGGCGCTTGCATACAAACTGATACCGTCATAGTCCATGTCCACAATCGTGTTATTGAACACCTGCCAGTTCTGATTGCCCATGTGGTTGGATACGATGCCGTAGCGGGTGTTGTGAATGACGTTGTAGAAGATATGAACATCGCTTGTCGTTGAGTTGAGATCTGGATTTTGCTCGCCCAGGAATATGGCTTGTAAGAAGCCAGTCGTAAATACGTTGCGCTGAATGGTAATATTGCGGTTCTGACCGCGATAGAGTTGAATACCATCGGGATGGCTGCAATAGTGATCATGCAAGTAGCTATCTTGCAGAACAAAGTTTGTCAGATCGCCGCCCTGGATGGCGTCCTGTCCGTTGTTGTTGATCTCTAGCTTCTCCAGGAGAATGCTATCACCCGAGATCGAGATACCAGGCCCATCCGCAACGTCGGGGTAGGTATTGTGGTGTATGTGCAGGTTTGCAAGCCGAACATGCGTGGCCTTATGGAATCGCACACCCGTAATATTATGATTACGAATCTCAATGCCGCCCCACTTGACGCCATCGACCACAATCCAGGATTGCCCGTTCAGATCAAGACCATATGGGCGCGTGCCGGGCGGCGGGTTCTGAGTATATGGTGATGGGCCGGTCGCCTGACACGGCCAGTACGTCAACCCGCCATCAATGATTACCTTGCCGTCGTGCCCAGGCTCATCTGAGAGCCGGACGGTGATGGGCGTATCAGGCAAACCACTTTTGCCGATCGTGAGCGTTGTGCTATAGATCTGCTGCGATGCTCCACCATCAAGGATGATGGTATCCCCAGGCTGAACGACATTCCAGTTAATCCGATCTAAATCGCTCCAGGCATTAGCCCATGAGCGCCCATCGGTATTGTCGCCCGATGGCGAGACATAGAAGTTTGTGGCTGCATCTGCTTGAAGGGCATCTGCGGGGAACGCATGTGTTGGCAGCGCGCTGGTGGAGCGCACCTGATGTGACGCGGCTGCCAGTGAAGTTGCCGGCATCAGAGCTGGCTGAGTCGGTCGGAGTGAAACCACACTCGCGCCAACCAGTATGAGCACGGCGCAGAGCAGGAGTATCAGCTTACCATTACTCATTACTCCCTCCCTCAGAAATGAAGCGATCAAGGATATTCTCAGTGATGCGCTGAATACGGGGATCGACAGCTTTCCGATCATTATAGTCATCGAGCCCCCATGACCACGCGATCGTTCCTGCTGCAAAGACCCAGGCTCCACTTGGAGCTTGATAGATCACGGTGTTCGAGAAATCTGGTTTGTTTGAAGTATTGGTGAACGGTGATTTGGAAAGGATGGTAAAGCTCTTGTTGAGCGGATTTGGAAAGTCAGGCATAGATCGGTCGGCTTCATAGCCAACAAGATTCGGAATGCTATCGCCATCTTTCAAATTCGTGCCAGCATAGACCCAGTGCGAACTGTTCAGCACGACAAGCGGCGCATTATTTTTCAGGCGTTCTGAGTTGGTCAGCTGAGATGTATACTGAACGCCAATCAAGCTCTGTTCTGCGCGATTCACCTTGGCATCGCGCCACTCGACGGTCGTCGTCGGCCCTTGTACGGGATCGATGGATGCATCTTTGTAACATACCATCACTCGGTTAGGGACTCCACTTGCTGAGGGCTCAAAACGCACCTGCCATGAAGCATCATCGGCGCTAAAGAAGCCAAGATGCACGCCATTATTGCGAGCAGCCTCGATCGAATCGTACATCTCCTTGGACCAATATTCATCATGACCAACTGCAAGAAAGCCTTTATACGTAAGTAATCTTTGGCCGTTGGCATGGGTGTCAACATCAGTTGAGTAGGCAACGTCGTAGCCAGTGCGCTCTAACCAGCGAACAAAATTGATCTCCCAATTCATAAACTGGCCAGCGCCATAGTTGTACGGCCGGTCGAAGGAGACTTTCACCGCACGCGCCTCGCGCGAGATGGTTTGTGGGCCGTAGCTGTTGAAGTTATACAAGCTCTTGCCGGTCTTACCGTCATCGGGATAATTATTATACGCCTGGTACGTCGTCACGCTCTGTTGATACAGCAGATCGGCCTTGCGTGCGTCGTCCCGCACGACAAAGACAATATAATTCTGAAAGTTGTGTGCGTTGGTGAGAAGTGCCAGGTAAATGCCGCTGGTCCAATTAGTAGGGATGTTCAGCGTGTAACTTGGCGTCCATGAACAGGCAATCAGACCAGTGCCTGGGTCCGGCGGGCATGCCGACTGATGTGTTCCTTGCTGTGGATCGAGATGTTGGAGGCGGCGGCCACCCCGCCCATTGTACCATCCGATACGATAAATATCGATCGTATATGTTTGCACAGGCGTGACGGTAATATAAAAGGTAATCTGCTCGCCTTTGTTCGCACTGGTTGAAGATGCGTACCCAGCGATCTGCTGCTCGGCGTCCGTGGCGGCCTTGAACCCGGCCAGGTTTAACTGCCACTTATTCGAACCCGTCTGCTGATTTTCAAGTAATGTCGGGTTGTCAGGCCGAATAGTGGCTGTAGGAACTGCCGTAGCCTGGTTTGCGAGCACAGTCGGTAGCGGTGCCGCGCGTATGGATTGACGCGGCAGGGTTGGCGTCTGAAGCGAGGCCAT
Organism: Roseiflexaceae bacterium; assembly: GCA_035765855.1. Classification (GTDB taxonomy): domain Bacteria; phylum Chloroflexota; class Chloroflexia; order Chloroflexales; family Roseiflexaceae; genus DASTWM01. The sequence continues at coordinate 357 of DASTWM010000181.1, read as the reverse complement.
TCCCAAACCTAACAACGCGCCCACCAGTATGCTGATGCCATACATGGCCACGGTAATTCGCGCTGCGCTGCGCGCCTGCTGTTGCACATGTCCAATCCATGGCGATGTCGATTGACGTTCGGAGACGCGCGTTGCACGTCTTGGACTGAAAAGCTTCCACATGTTCTTCATAGAACTCTCGGCAAAACTATAAACTTAGATAAAACTGGTGGCGAGGACGACATCATCAAAGACGGTATCGAACGGCACGCCACTGGTGTCGCCAAGCTGTACGCGCCCGACCGGCGTGGTCCCGAATGAATCGGTGCGGCTGAGCGCCGGAATCCGCACGCCATCCAACCAGATGTCGGTCTGACT
>DASTWM010000180.1:0-2441 GCA_035765855.1 Roseiflexaceae bacterium | reverse complement strand
ATCTCGCACACCGACCGCTTCAAGGTCGCCGTGACCGACCGCTGCATTTCGAACTGGGTGTCGTTCTTCGGCACCAGCGACATCGGCTACAACTTCACGCCGCGCGAATTGCAGGGCGCGCTGCCGGATGATGTCGCGCGGCTGTGGGACATGTCGCCGCTCAAGTACGCGCGCCATGTCAAAACGCCGACGCTGATTATCCACAGCGAGGAGGACCACCGCTGCCCCATCGAGCAGGCCGAACAATGGTATATTGCGCTCCACCGGCTGGGCGTTCCGGTGCGCTTCGTGCGCTTCCCCGGCGAAAATCACGAATTGAATCGCGCGGGCCGTCCTGACCGGCGGGTGATTCGTTTGCAAGAATATCTGGCGTGGCTGGAGAAGTATTTGTAACGCAACAACGGCAATTCGCCGTTCGTCTCATTATGTGGCGGTTACATGAATGCCGCCGCATGGCGACAATAGCGCAAAAGTACGGTTGCAGAGCAGGCTGAAATCGTTTACAGTACAGATACAGCAAGCGCGCCAGCTTGCCATGCTCGGCCCAGGGAGATGACAATGGAACACAAACAAGCGCTGTTTTCATACGAACGCGCGGCGCAGTGGGTGAACTACGGCGTGCGCGCCGGCGGCATCGGATTTGGCGCAGGCTTCTTCTTCGGCCAGTGGTGGGGCGTATTTTACGCAGTGCTCTGGTTCGTTTGCGACCTTCTGCATGACGCAGCGGTGGACTGGCGCTCGCGCAAGCGCATGTACGTGACGCGCAGCACGACTGCCGTTCAAATCGGCATGTTTATCGCGCTGTACTTTTCCTCGTTCTACATTTCGTGGCGCAAAATCGGCCTGATCGTCGCCACAATTGGCCTGACCATCGCGACGAGCGTGGGCGTGCTGGTCAGGCGTCACAATCACGCAAATGACCTGTAGCGACGCCACGGCGGGACGTCGCTACAGCGATGCTTTATACATCATACCTTTGTCAAATAATCGCGGATCATGAGCGCCACGGTCGCGCCTTCGCCTGCCGCGCTGGCGGCCTGCTTGGTGCTGCCCTGCCGCACGTCGCCCGCCGCGAATACGCCCGGCATGCTGGTTTCGAGCGTCGGACTGGTCACAATTGCGCCGTTCTGATCAAGCTCGATCTCGGGCGGCAGCCATTCGGTGTTGGGCGACAGCCCGATAAAGACGAACACGCCAGCCGGGTGAATCGTCTCGGTCGCGCCGCTCGCTCGGTCGCGCACGACAATGCCGCTCAGCTTGTGCTCGCCCTGCAACGCAACGACTTCGGTGTTAAAGCGCGTCTCGATCTGTGGCGTTTCACCAATTTTATCGACCACAACCTTGCTGGCCGACAGCCTGGGGCCGCGCACCAGCATGGTTACTTTGTCGACAAAGCGCGTCAGAAAGATGCTCTCCTCGCCCGCGCTGTTGCCGCCGCCGATCACGGCCACATGACGCCCTTTGTAAAATGGCCCGTCGCACGTGGCGCAGAAGTGAACGCCAGCGCCGATCAGGTCGTCCTCGCCCGGCACGCTGAGCCGCTTATAGGTTGAGCCGGTCGCGATCAGCACCGCCCGCGCGCCATATTCCTCGCCGTCGAAGGTCTTGACGTAGCGCGATTCTTCTTCGGCCCGTAAACCGACGACATCCTGCGCTTGCAGCATTTCGACGCCAAAGCGCCTGGCCTGCAACGCCAGCCGATCCGCGAACTCGCCGCCGCCGATGCCTTCCGGGAAGCCAGGAAAATTGTCGAGCCGCTCGGTCACGCCGGCCTGCCCGCCAAGTCCGCCACGCTCGATCACCAGCACGTCCAAACCATCACGCGCCGCGTACAGCGCCGCCGTCAAGCCAGCCGGGCCGCTGCCGACGATCACAAGGTCGTAGTAGCTGCAACGGGCGCGGGTTTGCAGGCCAAGTTTCGCGGCAAGTTGGGCGTTGCTCGGCTCGACCAGCGTGCTGCCGTCGTCGAACACAATCGTCGGGATGATGCGCTTGCCATGGTTGACCTGTTCGACCAGCTTCAGCCCGGCGTCGTCCTGCTCCACATCCACCCAGTTGTAGTGGACGCGCTGCTCGCCCAGGAACTTTTTCGCGCGCTTGCAGTCGCTGCACCATGGCGCGCCGTAGACGGTCAGATGTGTGTGTGACATGGTTATGTACTATTCCTCAAACGAGCCAAATAAATTATTGAGTGACTCGGCCAGCGTTGGGTGCGCAAAAATCGCATCGCGCAGCGCCGTATACGGCAGCTTGCCCATCATGGCGATTTCAACCATCGACATGATTTCGCCGCCCTCAATGCCCAAGCACGCAAATCCGAGAATCTGGTCACTGTCGGCATCCACGATCGCCTTCATGACGCCGCGTGGCTCGTCAACCTCCAGCGCCCGTGCAACGTAGTTCATCGGCATTTTGGCGATGCGGATGTTGCGACCCTGATC
>DASTWM010000179.1:0-3846 GCA_035765855.1 Roseiflexaceae bacterium | reverse complement strand
ATGGCGTGTGGTACGAATAAGTGCTGTTGTCATAGAAAGAACAAAGGTAAAAGAAGAAAGAACAAAGAACCAGAGTAGGGGCGAACCGATGTGTTCGCCCACGAAACCCCAAGTACGAACCAATCTGTTCGCCCACTAATGCGGCAGCCGCGCGCAGCCATCCGCCAGCACGATTAAGCCATCGCGGGCCAGCCCAGCAGCCAGTGTTTCGAGCCACGGCAAATCCGTTTCGGTCCAGTCAGGCTTGATACGCGGGCCAAGCTCGTGAAGCGCGAGGCAGGCATCTGCCGGAAGTTGCCGCAGCGCATCCACAATCCGACCGCGGTAAAAACGATTTGAATTCGCATACGGCGTTTCGCGCCGCTCGGCAACCCGTTTCATGCGCGGCGCTGCCCGCGTTGCCTCGACAACCTGCTCCGCGCCAAAGATTTGCTCGTCGGCCTGGCGGCGTGCGGCATAATCACGGCAGTACGCCTGCACCGGACAGCGCCAGCACTGCGGCGCGGCAGCCGTACAGATCAGCGCGCCAAGCTCCATGATCGCTTGATTCCATGCCCAGCCCTGTCCAGCCGGAACAGCCTCCGCCGCGATTTGCAACAGTTCAGCTTCACTCGGCGGCTGCTCGCGCGGCCCAACAAACCAGCGTTGAATCACGCGCCGTATGTTAGTGTCCATGAACGCCACGTCCTGCTCGAACGCGAAGCATGCGATTGCGCCCGCTGTGTACGGGCCAATGCCGGGAAGCGCTCGTAACACCGCGACATCCTGCGGAAACTGGCCGCCATGCTCGTCCAGCACGGCGCGGGCGGTGCGCTGCATGTTCACTGCCCGGCGATTGTAGCCCAGCCCGGCCCACATGCGGATGACCTCGGAAGTAGGAGCTACCGCCAGCGCTTCCAGCGTCGGGAAGGCCTCCAGAAAGGCGCGGTATTTGGGCAGCACGCGATCAACCTGAGTCTGCTGCAACATGATCTCAGAGACAAGCACGCGGTACGGGTCGCGGGTGTGCCGCCATGGCAAGTCGCGTTTGTTCTTGGCAAACCAATTGAGCAACGCCTGTTGTGCCACTTCGAGATTGGCAACGTTGCCCAACGATTCATCTTCTATTATGTATGTCATTGTGCTTGCATTATACAGGGTTGCGGCCAAAGGCGAAAGGGATATCAACGCAACATGCGATTTTTGGTTGCATGAAGGCACAGCCAAAACACGAGGCCTGGTAGTGGGTATATAAACATAACTGTAAATAGTTATGTTTACTTCGATGAAATTCCTGCTTGACAGAGATTCATGACGATGCTACACTAGCACCCTAGATTTAGTAACAATTTTCCACAGGCTATACAGAATGTTGGTTTTCTGTGGATAACTTTTCTATTTCAGCACTCTTTTTGTACTAGCCCAATAAAAGAGCATCATCTTACAATCATTTTTCTCTTTACACTTGAGCCACTTTTCTCGCTACGTTGTGCTGTTTTGCGGCACCAAACGTATGTTCATTTTCTTCCGGTAAGCTACGGCGGGTGCAAGGGCGCTCGCGCTTAGATAAGGAGACCCACCATGACGGTACAAGAGGCCACGCCGACGAACGGCAAAATGGCCACCGAGGACGTACTGGGGCGAGCGGGCATTGCCTTTCCGGAAACGATCGTGAAGCGCGACGGGCGCGTCGTCCCGTTCGATCTCGGGCGGATCGAGCATGCACTCGCGCGCTGCTTCGACAGCTTTGATCGCACGCCGGATACCTCGATTGACGAGCTGGCGTGGCGCGTCGGCAACATTGTGGCCGCGAAGACCAACGGTGTTCCGCCGAGCGTCGAGGGCGTGCAGGATATTGTTGAGATGGTGTTGCAGGCTGCCGGTGAGTTTGAGGCGGCCAAGCGCTACATTTTGTACCGCGCCGAGCAGGCCAAGAAGCGCCAGCAGCGCCCGGTGCCGGAGAAGGTACGCAGCGCCTTTGAAGAAGCTAAACAATACTTCCCGTCGCCGCTCCAGCAGTTTCAATTCTTTGATAAATACGCGCGCTTCAATTATGAGCTTGGCCGCCGTGAAACATGGATTGAGACGGTGGACCGCGCCGTGGACTACATGCACGAACTTGCGGGCGACCGGCTGCCGAGCGAAACGTATCAGCGCATTCGGCGCACCATTCTGGAAATGCGCGCCATGCCGTCCATGCGCCTGCTAGCGATGGCTGGCCCGGCTGCCCGCCGCAACAACATCACGATTTATAATTGTTCGTATCAGCCGGTCGAAAGCATCGACTCGTTTGTGGAAGCGCTGATTATCTCCATGAGCGGCTGTGGCGTCGGCTTTTCGGTTGAAAGCAAGTATGTCGAAAATTTCCCGCGCGTCAAGCGGCAGACCGGCGCGGACCCCAGGCTATTCACCGTCGATGACTCGGCGGAGGGTTGGGCCGACGCGCTGCGCTTCGGGTTCGAAACATGGTTCGACGGCGGCGATGTGCGCTTCGATCTGTCGCAATTGCGGCCCTCCGGCGCGCCGCTGAAGATCAAGGGCGGTCGGGCGTCCGGTCCGGAGCCGTTCCGGATCATGCTCGATTTCGTGCGCTCGCGGGTGCTGGCGCGGCAGGGTACGTTCATTCGCCCGATTGATGCCCACGACATGATGTGCGCGGTCGGCAACGCCGCAGTGAGCGGCGGTGTGCGCAGAACAGCTATGATCTCGCTGTTCGACTACGACGACGACGAGATGCGGCTGTGCAAGAATGGCGACTTCGAGCGCGACAACTCGCAGCGCTGGAATGCCAACAATTCTGCTGTGTGGCCGGACGGCGGCCTGAATCAGACGGCATTCATCAAGCAATTTCTGGAGATGGTGGACTCCGGGCGCGGCGAGCCGGGCATTTTCAACCGCATGGCCGCCAACACCATGAAGCCGGCCCGCCGCGAACAAGCGGAATTCGGCACAAATCCATGTGGCGAAATAAATCTGCGCCCATGGCAGTTCTGCAACCTGACGGCGGCGGTCGCGCGCGCCGACGACACGTTTGAGTCGCTGCGTGAGAAGGTCGAGGTTGCGACGATTATCGGCTCGATCCAGTCCATGGCGACCCACTTCCCCGGTCTGCGCCCGATGTGGGCCAGGAACTGCGAGGAGGAGCGGCTGCTCGGCGTGGACATCACCGGCCAGATGGACAGCCCGGCAGCGCAGGACGCGCAGATCAAGCGCCAGCTCAAGGAGATCGCCATCGAGGTCAACCGGAAGACGGCCCAGCAGCTCGGCATCAACCCATCGGCGTCGATTACATGCGTGAAGCCGTCCGGCAACTCGTCGCAATTGCTCGACTGCTCGTCAGGATTGCATGCCCGCTGGGCGCCGTACTACGTGCGTAACGTGCGGGTCGCCACGCACTCGCCGCTGTTCAGCGTGCTGCGCGACGCGGGCGTGCCGATGGACCCGGAAAACGGCCAGACGCCAGAGAATGCCAACACATGGGTGATTCATTTCCCGGTCAAAGCGCCGGAAAAGTCGATCACGCGCACCCATCGCTCGGCGGTCGAGCAGTGCGAATACTGGCTCCAGAACAAGTTGTACTGGACCGAGCACAATCCGTCATGCACCATCACGTACCAACCCGACGAAGTCATCGACCTGATGCGCTGGGTGTGGGAGCACCGCGACGAGATCGGCGGCCTGTCGTTCCTGCCGTCGTTCGACGCGAACTACGCGCAGATGCCATATGTCGAGATCACCAGGGAGGAGTTTGAGAGGCGCGCGGCGGAGTTCCCGGAGATCGACTTCAGCAAGATCTGGCGCTACGAGGAGAAGGATTTGACCACGGCGGCGCAGGAGCTGGCATGCTCCTCCGGCGCATGCGAGATT
>DASTWM010000178.1:0-11466 GCA_035765855.1 Roseiflexaceae bacterium | reverse complement strand
AATGCCGGACGCCGCGCAATCGTGGCTGGCACCGGCGCCTGGCTGAACTCCGATGGGGATGGCCTCGCGCAGATTCAGCGGGCGCTCACGCCGGACGCAAACGGCCCGGCGCTGGCAGGAGCGTCGCTGTTCTCGTACCATGAGCCGCTGGCGGGCAGCAATCCCGACCGTCGCAGGGCGTTCATGCAGCAGCTACGCGAGACAGTGTTCGCGCAGCCGGCCGGCGCGCCCGACTGGCCGTGGATCGCTGCGCCGACGACCGGCCACGTGCAGGGCATGGCGGCAATCAACGGGCGCATCATCAGCGATGCCCACATGACATTGTTCCTCAACGGCGGCTGGGCGCGCGAGTTCACCGGCGCGGTGGATGGCTGGTACGGCGCGGTGGATCTCGCACCGGGCAGCTACACCATCGTGATTCAAGACCCGCACAGCGGCGAGCAGGCCCAGTACGGCGTTGTCGTGCGGGCAGGACAAGTCACCAGCGGACCGTAAAAGAGAAGGATGAAAGCAGAAGACTCCAGCTTTCTTTCTTAAGATCTCTCATGGAACGTTGCTCTATGCAATTTAGTTGGCAATCCTGTACCGCAACCCCCAAAGAAGGAATACGACACTCAGCAGCAAACAGAAGCCACCAGCCGCAAACAGCGTACCCTGCGTAAGCAGGGCACCAAAAGGTGAATCTGGCGGATCGATGCGCAGCGTGGTGCCGTCGGATATGGCGATGTGCTGGCCGTCGGGCGAAAACGTAGCGGCATACATCAGGCGGTTGGAGCTTGGCTCAACATGGCAGCGCTGGAGCAGCCGCCAGCCCTGGCTCAAGTTACATTGTGCCAATTCGTGCTGCCGGGCGCTCATGGTGGCGAGCAGCGCGCCATCGCCTGCACGCCACAGCCGCGCCAGACCGTTATCGCCCGTCGAAAGGAGCCGCTGGCCGTCCGGCGCAAAGACCACGCTGAAGACGCGGCCAGTGTGTCCGCGCAGCGTTGCGAGCAGCGCGCCGGTATTGGGCTGCCACACCCGCACCATGCCGTCCCATGATCCAACAGCAATCTTGCTTCCGTCAGGCGATAGAGCGACACTCAGCACACGGCTGCCAATCTGGAATGTTTCGCGCAATGCGCCGTCGCCTGCACGCCAGACCTTCACCAGGCCGTCATCTCCACCGGAGACGATTGTCTGCCCATCAGACGTGAACGCGACTGCGTGCGCCGCCTTGTCATGTGCCTGCCATGTCCGTAACAGCGTTCCATCAGCGACGCGCCACACACTCACCGTGCCGTTCTGCGTTGCTGTTGCAACGGTTTGGCCATCGGGCGCAAATGCGACGTGCCATACCAAATCAGCATGCCGCAATGTGTGGAGCAGCGTCCCACCGCGCACGCGCCATAGTCGCGCCGTACCGTCCCATGAGGCCGAGGCGATCGTGCTGCTATCCGGTGAAAACGCAACATCGAAGACCCAATCACTATGCCCGCGCAAAGTCGCTACCAATGCGCCAGTTTGCGGTTGCCACAACCGAATGGCATTATCGCCCGACCCGGTGACAAGCAAACCTCCGTCAGGCGCATACGCGATGCTGGTCACTGGGCCTCTCTGCGTCATGGCACGCCCGCGCGCCTGCCGTTGTACACCGATGAGAATCAGTGACGCAGCCAGCATGAACAGCAACAGACCGGAGATGAGCAGCCCTGCACGTGAGCGATACGTCGTGTCATGTACAGGAAGCGTTACGTGTTGCAAAGGGGACTTTCTTCCAAAAACATACATACAGCGAACCTTTGTTTCTTTTTACCAGCAGCTTCGTCACAAAATCGATTACTTTCAAACGTTCATGTACAGTACAATTTACACGATCCATACTGATGAAACTTATGCGTAACGTTTCTTGCATTATGAGTATAGCGTAACTGGTTTGGAAGACGCACACCTCGGTGCTGCCGCTCGCCGCGCAGCGGTGTCCAAGCGCGGTTGGGAACGCATGCCAGCGCCAAAACGTCTTCAGATCAGGATAGGTGAGCGTTCAATCCACACCATACACGCTAATAATCTGCTCCACAGGAGGAATGTTATGCAAAAAGAGAGCGTGTCTTTCACATCGCTTCGTAGCCTGCGCTGGCTTCCGGTTGTTATCATGAGCTGGCTGATTGCTGGTGCGGGCTGTGGCGCTGCGCCGGAAACGGCGAGCGCGCCTGCGCCAAATGACTCAATCGTGGTGTCCACTTCTGTTGCGACCAGCATGATCGGACGACCACCATCGTCCCACACACCAGATATGCTTACGAAACCAACCGGGAAATTATCCGCTGTGCTGACGCAGCTTGCCCAGCCATTAATCGCAACCCAGAGCGCTGAACAGCAGGACCAAGCACTGGGCATGCAGGCGACCGGGCCAGGCAGCCTGATGCGTAACGACAAGGGCCAGGTATTGGTCGTCGTTCACGTGAGCGAGGTGTCGGACGCTACACTTGCGGCGCTGCGCAACGCCGGCGCAACCGTGGTCAACACGGCGGAGACGTACCGCAGCGTCACGGTGTACATCAGCCCGGATCATCTCAACGGTTTAGCTGCCGTACCAGGTGTTGAAAATATTCATGAAGAAGTTCGCTCGTCATAGTCATTTTCGTTAAGAGAGAGTTCCATGCCACATTCATCGACACGCACATGTATGCGAAGATCTACCCTCTGCATGGCATTTGCCATCATGCTAATGCTGGTGCCGCTCGGGTCTGATGCGGCTATCACGCATGCACAAAGCAGCGTTGGCCAGGGAGTGCAACCAGGCGTTTTCAACAAATCAACAGGTAAGCTCAGCACGCGGCTGGCCCTGCTCGCGCAGCCACACGTACGATCATTGCGGGCGGCTGCGCAGGCGCAGGTGTTGAGCCTGCCGGAAGCAGGGCCAGGCAGCCTGATTCGCAGCGCAGACGGCGCAGTGCTAACCTATATTCGCGTATCCGACACCAGCGCAGCGCAGATCCAGGCGCTCAGGCAGGCCGGCGCGCGTATTGTGCATGTCGCGCCCGCATATGGCATTGTCACCGCCTACGTGGACGCCGATCATCTTTCCGGCGTCGCCGCGCTCCACGCGGTGCAGAACATGCGCGAAGAAATGCAGCCGAAGCATTTCGGCACGCCTGAACGGCCAGCCACCCAGCCGCGCCGCGCTGCTCCGACGCAGGCGGCCTGTCCCACGGGCAGCATGTCCGAAGGCGACGCGCAGCTTAACGTCGGCGCAGGACGAACGGCCTATAACGTGGACGGCGCGGGCATCACGGTTGGCATTATTTCCGACTCGTACAACAGAGCTACGGCAGCGACGACAGCAGAGCAGGACATTGCAAGCGGCGATCTGCCTGGCCCGGCGAATCCATGCGGTGCCGTCATCGCCACACATGTGATATCAGAAAGCACTGACGCATACAACACCGACGAAGGCCGCGCCATGCTGCAAATCGTACATGATCTCGCGCCAGCGGCGAACCTGGCCTTTGCCACGGCAAACAACGGCTTGTTTGGCTTTGCCGATAATATTCGCGCGCTCCGCAGCCAGGCTGGCGCAAACGTCATTGTGGACGACATTGGCTATTTCACCGAGCCGTTCTTCCAGGATGGCCCGGTTGATGCAGCGATCAATGATGTCGTGTCACAGGGCGCGTTGTACACCACTGCGGCAGGCAATGATAACGTTCTCGATGGCGCGGGCAACAATATCACCTCCTACGAGGCGGCAGCGTACCGCCCCATGGCATGCCCGGCGCTCAGCGGCTCCAGCGGGGCTCCCACCACGGCCTATGCGAAAGACTGTCATAATTTTAATCCAGCGGGCGAAAGTAATTCAAGCGGGTATGTCCTTGGCCCAAATGGACAATTTATTCTGCTGCTCCAATGGGCCGAACCATGGTTTGGCGTGCAGACGGACATTGATGTGTACATGGTTGACTCGACTGGACATGTGTTAGATGGCAGCAACGATACCAATACAGGGACAAACGGCAGCCAGATGCCCCTGGAAGCATTTCAATACGTGAATCGGACTGGCGCACCACAAACCGTGTCGCTCGTTATTGCACGCGCGTCCGGCAGCGCCACGCCGCGCGTAAAATACCAGTTTGCGAGTGCTCGTGGCATCGCCCAATCCCAATTTAATGCGACGACGAATACGGTCGATCAGTTCGGCCCATCGATTTACGGCCATGCTGGCAGCGAGAATGCGTTGAGTGTCGCTGCCGTGCCATATAGCGATGCGAGCACACCGGAAGCATTCACATCCCTTGGATTGCGAACCGTGTATTTTGAAACGGCGAAGGATGCAGCGCCCGCAGCAGCGCTCGCGCAGCCAATCGTCCGCAACAAGCCAGACATCGCTGCAACTGACGGTGTTCAAACGACCTTTTTCGCAGAATTTATCGATGGCGTTTACCGCTTCTACGGCACCTCCGCCGCCGCGCCGCATGCGGCAGCCGTTGGCGCGCTGCTCAAACAACTGGCGAACCAGCGCCACAGTATCTTTGGACAAACCACGTTGGAACAGGTGCTGCGTTCCACCGCGTCACCAATCCCGCATGGTTCAGCGCAGGCGAATGGCGCGGGGCTGATCAATGCTGCCGCCGCGCTTGAGGCAGTAACCGGCCTCCCCGAACCGTTGAAAACCTTCTTGCCTTTGACGGCAAACAACTAAGCGTCTCGCACGCAGGCAAGGCATGATCAACGCAGGCACCGTCTATGCGCGCGGTGTCTGCGCCTGTGCCGCTTCGCACTGCATCAACACCTCATCACAACAAGAGTACTGTGCAAGAATAAGGGCATAGTACCAACCTTATGCTTGACCCTCACGGTGTCTTCATTGTATGCTGCCGATGCAGAATAGGTACAGATCATTCGACATGCCAGAGAGAAGGCAGACGTGACCACGCTGGAACGCAACCGAACAGCAGCAACATCAGACGCCACAAGCCAGTTAAGCATACAGGCAGTGCTTATTCGCATGAAGAACGAATATTACGCCCTGCCAGTGGTTAGCATCCGCGAAATCATGCGCCACCGCGCCTACACGCCGGTGCCTGGCGCGCCGCCGACGCTGCCCGGTATCATCAGCCAGCGTGGCACCATTCTGCCGGTAGTGGAGCTGCGTCTGTTGCTTGGCTTCGAGGCCAAGGAACTTACCAGTTCGGCGCGCTACATCATGGTGCAGCACAATGATATTGATATGGCGCTTACGATTGAAGCAGTGCTGGATCTGATCGAACTGCCAGAAGCCATGATCGAACCACCGCCAAGCGCGCTGGAACCAACGCGCGCCGCCTTGCTGCGCGGCATCATTCAGCATGAGGAACGGCTCATTGCCGTGCTCGATCTTGACGCCATCATCGCGCGGTTGCGCGAGGAGGCGCACTGATGCCACGCAGCACCATGTTGCTCGCTCAGACGGCGCGGCGGCGCTACGCCATTCGGCGCGACGATGTGCTTTCGATTGAACTGATTGGCGAAGAAGGACCAGGCCAGCACTTTGATACGCGCGGCAACGCCTATATTGGTTTGGAACTTGGCACACTGATCGACTCATCAGATTGCAGCACACAGCGCCGCCGTCGAGCGCTCCTGGTGTCACTGCGGCGGCGCATCATAGCGCTGTTGGTCGATCATGTGGAGCTTGTGGAAACCGAAGCGCCGGTCGCCCTGCCACCGCTGCTGGTCGAACGCATGCAACATCCATGGTCTGTTGCCGCACTGATGATAGAAGATGACCTGATTGTCCAACTTGATATTCGAGCGCTCGCGCGTAGCGCGCTGCTACAAGCTGCATCGTCATAACCGTTCTGGGGAAAAAGCATGGCTATTTTGCAACACGTTTCATCATCTCGTAATTTCCGGCGTATGGTTGAAGATCTGCAGGGCAGTGAAGCTGACCGCTCGCGCCTGCTTATGCGCTTTGTCGCGATATACGGCGCGCTGGGAATTGCGATCAGCGCGCTGCTCACGGCGCTGGTGCTTACCGGCGTGATTGTCAACCAGGAAGTTGTTCCATTGTTAAGCATCGGGCTTATCATTGTTGCTGCGGTTTGCGGCGGAACGCTCTGGCTTGGGCGCACCAAGCGCTATCAGCTTGCACGGTACGCTTTCCTGTACGGTACGCTGGTTATTATTACGTTTTTCATGTATTTATTTGGCGGCGTGAAAGGCCCGGTCTTTGCGGGCTACTTTATTCCCATTCTGCTCGCCGCCATGTTCAGCAGTGCAAGGGATGGCATGCGCCTCTTCTTTGCAACGCTCGGCTGCTATGTGGTCTTTGCCATCCTTGAGCAGATCGGGCGCATTCACCCCATCGCAGCGATCTACGAAGCTCAGCAGATTCAGGTATCGCTCATTTCGTACATCATGACCGGCGCAGGTCTCGCGTATCTCGCGTCGCTCTGGGCAACCAGCACGAATCACTTTATCAGACAAGCGCAAGAACAATCGGAAGCGCTGTATCAATCAAACCAAAAGCTGATCGATAAGAACTTCCAGCAGGTGCTGCTCGGCAATGAGTTGTCCAGCGCGGCGGCACAATTGCTGTCCGCTTCGCATCAGCAGGCCAGCGGCGCGACCGAGCAAGCCAGCGCTGTGTCGGAAATCAGCACAACGATTGAGGAGCTTGGCGCAACGGCAAGGCAAATTGCTATCGCTGCCGAGCAGGTGGCGAACGCTGCCCATCAAACGCTCGAAAACCTCAGCGATGGCCAGGCGGCAGTAGATAACAGCATTCAGGCGATGGAGCGTATCCGCGAGCGCATGCGCGATGTGTCGCAACGCGTGCTGAGCCTGGGCGAGCGCTCGCAGCAGATAGGTGAAATCATCGACCTGATCAATGATCTCTCAGACGAGACGCACTTGCTGGCGTTGAATGCCGCCATCGAGGCGGCAGGCGCGGGCGAGCATGGCCGCCGCTTTGCGGTGGTTGCCGCCGAAGTGAAGAGCCTCGCCAACCGCGCGCTCGCAGCCGCCAAGGAAGTCAAGGGCGTTATTGCCGAGATTCAGCAGGCTACGAATTCGGCTGTGCTGGCCGCGGAAGAAGGCGGTAAAGAGGTGGAGCAAGGCGCGGAACTTGCGCATAGCGCCGGGCAAGTGATGGACTCGATCGTCATGGTGGCCGAGCGCACCGCGCAGAGCGCCAGCGAAATCAGCCTGGCAACCGCACAGCAGCAGAGCGCCAGCGAGCAAGTTGTCGAAACCATGCGCGAGGTTTCTGATGTTGCGCGGCAAACAGCCATCGGCTCGCGCCAGATGTCTGAGGCAGCCCAGACACTTACGTCGATTGCCGAGCGGCTTCACGGATTGACCGCCGAAAACACAACTGATACGAATCACTTGTTTCATGCTGACGTTCATTAGGGGTAATCGTAGCTTTCGCCTGACGAGCGGCTTCATGTCAATCGTCAATCGTCAATGGTAGATAACGATGGATTTATCAATCTTCTACAGCCAATTTCGCGACGAAACCATCGAAAACATTCGCGTGCTGAATAGCGGGCTTATTGCACTCGAAAGTACCGAATTGAATGAAGCCGAGCGACGCGGGCAGATCGATAGCGTTTTTCGCGCTATGCACACGATTAAAGGCTCGGCGCGCGTGCTCGGCTGCGAAGATATCGGGCGCATTGCGCACACATGCGAGCACATTCTGGGAGCCGTGCGTGAGGGACGACGCACGATTGACCGTGCGCTTGCCGACGATTTGCTGCGTGGCGGCGACGCCATTCTCGACATGGTTAATGCACTGGTTGAAGACCGCAAAGTGGATGTGAATGTCGATGCATTAGTTACAACCCTTGGGCGTGGCAAGCACGAAGGCGGCGCACCCGTGCCAGCACCGCAAGAATCAGCCAATGCGGCGACAAACAACAACGTGTCTCCGTCCGCGCCTGTGCCAGCACCGGAAGTGACGAAGCCTGCAGCACCTGACTCCAGCACAACGCGCGCGCGAGGTGCTCGCCAAACCATTCGCGTCCGCGTTGATCGGCTCGACAGGCTGCTCAACCTCGCCGGCGAACTTGCGGTCGCGCAGCAAACAAAAACAGCGCACTTGCAGGCTATTGAAGAGGCAAAATCACTGCTTGCTCAACAGCAACGCATGCTGCTGGTGTTGGAAACCGAAATCGCGCGGCTGCGGTTATCTCCAAGACAGCACGAGACATTAAGCCAGCATGTCAACGGCATTCTGAACACCGGCGAGCGGGCGCATAAATCACTGCGCCAACAAACCGAACAATTTACTCAGCATGTCAATCAAACCGAGCAACTGATTGAAGACCTTGAGCAAGAAGTCATGGCCGTACGGCTGCTGCCGGTCTCGACCTTGTTCACCCATCTGCCACGGGCTGTGCGCGAGATTGCCAATCAATCGAATAAGGATATTGCGCTGACGCTGAGCGGCGAAGCCACCGAGCTCGATCGCAAAATTATTGAAGCGCTGAATGACCCTTTGATTCACATCGTTCGCAACGCTGTGGATCACGGCATCGAGCAGCCAGACGAACGCGAGGCCAGCGGCAAGCCGCGCCAGGGGAGCCTCCATGTGAAGGCACAAGCGCTTGGATCGCATGTCCACATCACCATTACCGATGACGGGCGCGGCATGGACCCGCAACTCTTACGCCAGAGCGCAGTGCGTAAAGGGCTCATGGCTGAGGAGGCCACCGCGCAACTGAACGACCAGGAAGCCCTTGAACTTATCTTCATGCCCGGCTTTAGCACAGCCAAAATGATCACCGATATTTCTGGTCGGGGGGTCGGCATGGATATCGTGCGGACGAATATTGCCGAAATTGGTGGACAAGTGCTGCTCGAGTCGGCTGTCGGCGCGGGAACCACCATCACACTTGTGCTGCCGCTCACACTGGTAACGACGCGCGTATTGCTGGTGGAAGCAGGCGACCAGACCTTTGCCCTGCCTGCGTCCGGCTGCCAGGGAACCATGTGGACGGTGCTCGATCATGTGCCGACGGTTGAAGGTCGCGCCATGCTTTCATATGAAAGCCAACTGGTGCCAATCTACCGCCTGAGTGACCTGCTGAACATGCCCGCCGCGCCCTTGCAGAACGCGCAGCAACGGCTCCCAACCGTCATCATCGGCTCGGGGCAGCGCTTGTTTGCCCTGCTGGTCGACCGCCTCCTTGACGAACGCGAAGTGGTTGTGAAATCAATGGGCGCGCTCATGGAACATCAGCGCCATTATGGCGGCGCAGTACAGCTTGGGGATGGGAGCTTGCTGCTGCTGCTCAATCCCACCAATTTAGCGCAACTCGCGCGGGGCATCGCGCTCAACGTTCCACACACCCAACCAGCCGCCGCCCGCCAGAATTCGCACCTGCTGGTCGCCGACGACTCGTTCACGACGCGGGAACTTATTCGCAGCATTTTACAGTCCGCGGGCTACGAAGTTACCACAGCAATCGACGGACTGGATGCGCTCGACAAACTACGGAACACCACGTATGATCTTGTCGTCAGCGATGTTGAAATGCCGCGTGTTGATGGATTCACGCTCACGGATCGCATCCGAAAGGAGCTTGGACGAACCAACCTTCCGGTCGTGATTGTAACGAGCCTCGCGTCTGACGCGCACCGGCGGCGCGGCTTAGAGGTTGGCGCGCAGGCATACATCATCAAGAGTCAATTCAATCAGGGCAACCTGTTAGAAACTGTTCGGCAATTGCTTGGCAGCGAAGCATAGAACAGCGCCAGCTATCGTTCATAGATATACACTAGTTTATTATCATTCAACATTGGAGCACAGAATGGCCGAGAAGATTTTAGTCGTAGATGACAGCCGGCTGGTCACCGATATTGTGCGCATGCGCCTCGAAATGCAAGGCTACACCGTTGAACTGGCGCATAGCGGTGAAGAGGCACTCGCCAAAATCGCGCAGGAAGTTCCCGATCTCATGGTGCTGGACGTTCAAATGCCGGGCATCGACGGCTATGAGGTCTGCCGCCGTCTGCGCGATAATCCGGCACTTGATGATTTGCGGATTGTGATGCTTACCTCAAGTGATGACAAGCACGCTGCATTTGAAGCAGGCGTCGATGATTACTTGAACAAAGATATTGATCTGCTCAATCTGCCAAATCGGGTCAAACTCATTCTTGACATGCAATAGTGGTGCCGCATGAGCCAACCAATTCGTGTTGTAATTGTGGATGACTCGGTGTTGATGCGCCGCATGCTCACTGAACTGCTCACGCGTGATCCGGTTATTACTGTCGTTGGCACAGCGAGCAACGGGCAGGAAGGGATCGAGATCGTGAAAGCAGTGCGGCCGGATGTGGTGATCATGGATGTGCGCATGCCCGTGATGGACGGGCTTGCCGCGACCGAGCATGTCATGGCATACTGTCCCACGCCCATTCTGGTACTCACTGCATCGCTTGCTCGTCATGAGGTCGATATTACCTTTAAGATGCTCGAAGCGGGCGCGCTTGAGGTGATTGAGAAGCCGTCAGTTAGCGATGCCCATGAATTGGAGCGCGCCGCCGGCGATCTCGTACAGCGGGTGAAACTCCTGTCGCGTGTCAAAGTGGTTACGCATCTGCGCGGGCGTCGCAAACAAAATACTGCTGCCGGGCAGCCGATACCTGCACCGCCGTCCGTAACACCTGCTGCGCCTGCCAAACCTGCTACGCCAGTGTACAATGAACCATGGGCTTTTCCAGTGATTGTCATTGGCGCAAGCACAGGCGGCCCGCGCGTGGTCTACCAGATTCTTGCTGCGCTGCCCGCCAATTTACAAGCCGCTATTATTGTGGTACAGCATATTGCTGCCGGGTTCAGCAATGGCATGGCAACCTGGCTGGCAACTGGTTGTCGTATTCCGATCGCGCTTGCGACCGAAGGCATGCTCATCCATCCAGGCGAGGTGCTCATTGTGCCAGATCAATGCAATCTTCTGATGAGCCGTACGGGCCGCGTGCGTTTATCCGAAGAGCGCATACACCTGCAACATCCATCGGTTGATGTGACTATGCGCGCCGCCGCCGACACGTTTGGCGGGCGGACGATCGGCGTGCTGCTGACCGGCATGGGCCGCGACGGTGCAGAGGGGATGCTCGCTATCAAACAAGCAGGTGGCATCACACTGGCTCAGGACGAGACGAGCAGCACAATTTTCGGCATGCCGCGTGCAGCCAAAGAAGTTGGAGCCGTCGAGGAATTGCTGCCGCCGGGCGACATTGCGAAGCGCCTCATTGCGCTGGTGCAGGAACGCTCCCGCTCGGTGACGGCATGATGTGCTGCAACAATAAGGTTTTTATTTACTGTCAGTTTTGCATACACATACGCGTTAATACATTCATATGAGCAACCATCATTCCGCCACATCTCCATATGCTTCCGAGCCACCAGTATACGCCAGAGGTCATGAGATCGCGCTGACGCAGGAGCAGTTCGAGCGCATGCGTGATCTGCTTGCTGACTTCAGCGGCGTC
>DASTWM010000177.1:0-2080 GCA_035765855.1 Roseiflexaceae bacterium | reverse complement strand
GCGGAGCTTGGCATTGACAACGGCGAGTGGGTCACGGTATTCACGCCGCGCGGCGAAGCCGAGGGCCGGGCGCTGGTCACGGAGCGCATGAAGCCCATGCGGGTGCGGCGGCGTTTGGTCCACCAGATCGGCATGCCCTGGCACTATGGCTACGAGGGGCTGGCGAAGGGCGGCACGGCCAACAACCTGACGTCCATGGTCGCCGACCCGAACGTCAGCATCCATGAGAGCAAGGCGCTGCTGGCGAACATTCGCAAGGGGCGATCCAGCGGGCAGGCGTGATGGGGTGAGCGGGTGAGCGGGTGATGATCGTAGGGGCGAACCAATGTGTTCGCCCACTGCCCGCCACCCGACGCTGTAAGGGCGAACCGATGTGTTCGCCCTCACCCAGCACGCCCGATATCCGAAGCCGGAGCATCGAAACGACGGCGTATCGCCAGAAGGTATACGACATGACAATGACCGATATTCTTTTTCTTGATTCGTCGCAAACTGTCACGCAGCGCCCGGTCGGCTTCTTTACCGACACGAGCCTGTGCATCGGCTGCAAGGCGTGCGAGGTGGCCTGCAAGCAGTGGAACCAGTTGCCGTCCGATGGCTACACCTTCACGGGCATGAGCTACGACAACACTGGCGCGCTCAGCAGCGAGACGTGGCGGCACGTGACATTTATGGAGGAGCCCGGCGCGGGCGCGCCGGGCGCGCAGTCGGCATGGCTGATGATGAGCGATGTCTGCAAGCACTGCGAGCATGCTGGCTGCCTGCAAGCCTGCCCGACCGGCGCGATCGTCCGGACTGAGTTCAACACGGTTTACATTCAGCAGGACGTGTGCAATGGCTGCGGCTACTGTGTGCCAGCATGCCCGTATGGCGTTATCACGCTCAGTGTGCATGACCATCAGGCGCACAAGTGTACGCTGTGCTACGACCGGCTGAAGATCGGCGAGGAGCCAGCCTGCGCGAAAGCCTGCCCGACCGAGTCGATTAAGTTCGGCTACCTGGACGAATTACAGGCGCATGCCACCCAGCGCGTGGAGGAACTGCACGCGCGCGGCATTCAAGCGGCACGCTTGTATGGACTGGACGAAGGCGCGGCCAAAGACTCCGACGGAAGCGGGACGCTCGGCGCGTTCTTTCTGCTGCTGGACGAGCCGGAACAGTACAACCTGCCGCGCCATGTCGAGCTGCCGCAGGCGCATGTCGGGCCGAGCTGGCTGTCAACTATCCTGGCGGGCGCGCTGCTCACGCTCGGCACGGCGCTGGCCTTTCGCCGGAAGAAGTAAGCCACAGAGGACGCAGAGATCACAGAGGGTGCAAACACATTCCATGGATGTTAAGAGCCTATCCGAATACCTTATGCCCTCACCCCTGGCCCCTCTCCTATGGGAGAGGGGAAGACGCGAAGCGGCAGAATATATTTTGCGAAAACTCCTCTGTGCGCTCGGTGATCTCTGTGGCTAAAAACGAGAGGAAATATACATGCAGACGGAGCAACACAGGACGCCTGCGATCGGCGCAACGAACACCACGACTGCGGCGACTGAAAAGCCGGGCTATTACGGCATGCCGGTGCTCAAGCGGCCGCATTGGAAATGGGAGATTATCCTGTACTTCTGGATGGGCGGCATCGCGGTGGGCGCGTACGTCACGGCGGCAATAGCCGATCTGTTTGGCGACCAGGAAGACGACATTCTCGCGCGAACGGGCCGCCTGATTGCGCTGCCGCTGATGGTACTCAGCCCGATCCTGCTGATCAAGGATCTGGGGCGACCAGAAAAGTTCTACAACATGCTCCGCGTGGTCAAGCTGCGCTCGCCCATGTCGGTCGGCACGTGGGTGCTGACGACGTTTGGCGCGTTCAGCGGGCTGTCGGCGCTGCTGGAGCTGTTCTTCTACGAGCCACGCTGGCGCTGGCTGCGCCGCCTCACGGCCATCCTTGGCACGCCGGGCGCGATCGCGGTCGGCGGCTACACCGGCATCCTGCTCTCGGCCACCGCGATCCCGCTGTGGTTCAAGAACCGCTTGATGTGGGGGCCAGTTTTTCTCGCTTCAGCTTTTTCGACTGGCACAGCGGCAATTC
>DASTWM010000176.1:0-26246 GCA_035765855.1 Roseiflexaceae bacterium | reverse complement strand
AGGGCACATGTCTCGGCAGCCGCTTCGAGCATCTTGCCAAACTCATTGAACTGGTGGACCGCGACGAGCGCCTGGGCGTCTGCATCGATACATGCCACATGCTGGCGGCGGGCTACGATTTCCGCACACCAGAAACGTATGCCGCGACATTCAATGAGTTCGACCGCTTGATCGGCCTCGACCGCATCAAGATATTCCATGTGAATGATTCGCAGAAAGACCTCGGCAGCCGCGTGGATCGCCATGCGCACATCGGCGCGGGCTGCATTGGCCTTGAAGGGTTTCGGTTGCTGGTCAATGACCCGCGTTTTGCCGACGTGCCAATGATTCTGGAAACGCCGAAGGGCAAAGACCTGGCCGAAGATATTGAGAACCTGGCGAAACTACGCGGGCTGATTGAAACCATTTAGCGCCACATCCGTATAAGTAAGCGATGATCGCGGCAGTTGAACACGCCTCTCGCTTCTGCTAGAATGAGCGTGTTGCAAGACCATGGCCGTTTTCTGCCACAACGATCTGAAGAAGAGATATGTTTGTTGCATATCACTAAAGGAGGACGGAACAATGTCTATTTTCAACCGCGTTCGCGATCTTTTGAGCGCCAACATCAACGCCATGCTGGACAACGCCGAAGATCCCGAAAAGATGGCAAATGAGTATCTGCGCCAGCTTAACAACGAACTGTTCGAGGCAAAAACGAGCGTCGCTGCTTCCATGGCCGACGCCGCGCGCCTCAACCGTCAGGAAGCAGAGTACAAGGCCCAGGTAGATGAATGGTCGCGCAAAGCTGAGGCTGCACTGCGGGCCAATAACGAGCAACTGGCGCGCGCCGCGCTCGAGCGCAAGGTGCAGGCATCCAAGCTGGCCGACCAGTACACGCAGCAGTCCGACCAGCAGGAGCAGCAGGTCGAGCAGCTTCAGCAGGCGCTGGTGCAGCTTGAAACCCGCATCTCTGAAACGCAGGCCAAGCGCGATCTGATCATTGCCAAACAGAACCGCGCCCAAACGCAGGAAGCGGTGCAGCGCACCGTGCGCGGCCTGAACAACGTCAATGCGCTGGATAAGCTCGATCAGCTTGATCAGCGGCTGGACGAGCGGCTCGATAAGGCCGACGCCATGGCGAAGTTGGAGGGCGGCACGCTCGAAAACCAGTTCCGCGACCTTGAGCGCGATCAGGAAGTGGACTCAGAACTGGCGGAACTCAAGCGCAAGTTGGGCCAGCAGTAATAACTTCTGACCAGATGACACGATGAAGGGGTGACAAGGCGCAATGCCTCGTCACCCCTTTTGACATGGTTTGACACAAGTGATTGTGTCACCTTGTCACCTTGTCACCGCTTCCGCCGCCGGCATGTACATGCGCTCGGCGTATTCCTTGACCATGCGTCGCGTGCTGAAGACCGGCGCGCAGGTCACAATCGCCTCTTTGCTGAACGACAGCCAGCGCTGCGGCACGCCATTGACGCGTTCGAAGTACGACGGCAGCACGTCACTTTCAAGCAGATGGTAGAGATGCTGCGAATCGTTCCAGTCCTGCTCATCCTGGTTCGCGTACTCGCGCTCCTCGCCAATCGCCCAGCCGTTCTTGCCGTTGTACGCCTCCGGCCACCAGCCGTCCAGAATGCTCAGATTCGGGATGCCGTTGAGGCTGGCCTTCTGGCCGCTGGTGCCGCTGGCCTCGTGCGGGCGGCGCGGCGTGTTGAGCCACACATCCACGCCATGGACGAGATAGCGCGCCACGCACATGTCGTACTCTTCCAGGAACAGAATTTTGCCCTGAAAGCCGGGCTGCTGCGACATTTGATAAACCTGCTGAATGAACATCTTGCCGGGATCGTCGGCGGGGTGCGCCTTGCCGGAGAAGATGATCTGCATGGGCCGTTCCGGGTGGTGCAGAATCGCCTTCAGCCGCTCCTGATCCTTGAACAGCAGCGTTGCGCGCTTGTAGGTCGCAAAGCGGCGCGCAAAACCAATTGTGAAGGCGTTCTCATCGAGCATGTAATCAACGCTTTGCAGCGGAATGCCCATGCGCGCATTGCGCTGCCGCAGCCGCTCGCGCGCGAACAGCACCAACTGGCGCTTCAGGGTGCGGTGCGTGTCCCACAGAATCTCGTCAGGCACCTCGTAGATGCGCTTCCACAATTCCGTGTCATCCAGCCGCCCGTACCAATCGCTGCCGAGGTACGCATCGTACAACCGGCGCATCTCCGGCGCGAGCCATGTGCCAGTATGCACGCCATTCGTAATCGACTTGATCGGCACCTCGTCGGCTGGCTTGCTCGGATAAAGCCAGTGCCACATGTCGCGCGCAACGGCTCCGTGCAACTTACTCACGCCGTTGTGCTGGTCCGACAGCTTGAGCGCCAGAACGGTCATGGCAAAGGTTGGCCCCCAGTTCTGCTGCTGCAGCGCGACGCCCATGAACTCGTCGCGGCTGATGCCCAACTGCGACCAGTACTGCCAGAAATATTTCTCGATCAGCGGCAGTGGGAAGGCGTCGTTGCCCGCCGGAACCGGCGTGTGCGTGGTAAAGACCGAATGGGCGCGAATTTCTTCCATCGCGTCTTCAAAGCGCATGCCGTTCTTCACCCGCTCGCGCGCCAGTTCGAGCACCAGGAAGGCCGAGTGACCCTCGTTCATGTGCCAGACAGTTGGATTGATGCCCATCTGCCGGAGCGCGCGCACGCCGCCAATGCCGAGCACAATTTCCTGTGCCACGCGCATCTCCTGGTCGCCGCCATACAGCCGCGCCGATAGTTCGCGGTCCTGCGGGCTGTTCGGGTGAATGTCG
Organism: Roseiflexaceae bacterium; assembly: GCA_035765855.1. Taxonomy (GTDB): domain Bacteria; phylum Chloroflexota; class Chloroflexia; order Chloroflexales; family Roseiflexaceae; genus DASTWM01. Next base: position 23,455 of record DASTWM010000176.1, on the reverse strand, counting down.
GTATCCATCAGGAACAGCGGCACGCGCCCAATCTGAATACAATACACCTTGGCAAAAATCATGCGGCCCGGCAGTTCCACTTCGATCACCACCTCGCGGCCATCGGGCGTCAGCGCCGGCGACGCGGCAATGTCGGCAAAGTTCAGCTTGTTGTAGATCGCTTCCTGCCAGCCGCTGTGATCGAGCCGCTGCTTGAAGTAGCCCTGCGGGTAAATAAAGCCTACCGCGACAAACGGCAGATCCAGATCGCTGGCTTCCTTAACATGATCGCCAGCCAGCACGCCCAGGCCACCAGAATAGATTGGCAGCGACTCATGCAACCCAAACTCAGCCGAGAAATACGCAATCGTGCTGTCAGTGGCATTCGGGTAGGTGCGCTTAAACCAGGTATCATCCGTCGACATGTACTGATCAAATGCCGCCATGACCTGATCGTACTGGCGCAAATATTCCTCGTTAATAGCTGCATCTTCCAGCCGATTCTGCCGCACGTTGCGCAGAAAGCCGACCGGATTATGATACTCTTGCTCCCACAGTTCGGGGTCAATCTGGCGGTACAAATCCTGGGCGTCGTAGTTCCAACTCCACCACAGGTTGTAGGCCAGTTCGCGCAAACGCGAAATCCGCGCGGGCATAGGGGTAAACAAGAGATCAGCGCTCATCAAATTCACGAGACAACCTCCATAACCTATTGAATTGATTTAATAGTTGTAACACGTATTATGAGGCAGAAGGCTGCATTGCCGCCATCCTCTGGCCGCCACTGAAGGTCCCACATGGGGACGGCTCTATTCATGCATTGTACCAGAGAAAACCGATCTGTCCAGACTCTCTCCGCAAACACGCTCCACGCTCTATGCTATAATACTGCGTCATCTCCATACAAGGTTACGCGGAGGAAGGCGGAATGCGCGAAGAAGCAAGCCAGAATGCTGAGGTCATGATTCGCGGCACACCCACAGATGTGCCTGGGAGCGTGCCGCCGCCTGAGATCGTGAAGGCGCAGGCACGGCAGCTGTTAGCGAAAACGTTTTTTCAGGGTGAGTTGGTCTGGCTGCTCGACGAGCGGTACGAGCCGATCATGCCCGGCTGGGATATTAATATTCTGCGCCAGGGCGCATCGGGCCGCTGGATGCAGCAGCGCTACCGCTTCGACGCGCAGTCCGACATTTTGCACTTCCTCGGCGAGGCCGCGCTGAACGACGCGGAGTTCCGCGAGATGCGCCGCAAAGGCACGCGCTTTCCAGTGGGATAGGCTATATGCATGGAACCGGGGAACTCAGGAACCAGGGAACCAGGGAAATTATAGTTCCGTAATTCCCTCATCCCCCTTGTTCCTGATGCATTACATTCTTCTGATTACACATTGCGGCGTGGAGTTCTGCTAGTTCCTCAGTTCCTTTATTCTTTCTTCCGCAGAATCACGCGCTCGGCATTGCGGTGATACACCTTTTCAAGCACCTCGTCCGGCAGGAAAATGCCGTAGATGCGCCAGCGTCCCTGTCCGGGCGGGTCGGAGCGCCCGTAGTTGAAGTATTCGTCGTCGGTTTCCAGAAAGCGGTAGTACGTGCGGTATGTCGCGACATCTGCGCCCGCGTCAATGCCGAACAAAATCTGGTCGGCATGTTCCAGAAAGAAGCGCCGCGCCGCGTATGGCTGGCGGCCAAGCTCCCCTAACCGCGCGCTGATGTCTACGTAGAAGTTCGGGCAGCGGCTGAGCAGCGTGCCGACCCATCCCAGATTTTCGGCGTAGCAGCCGACATGCGCGCCAATAAAATCGGTTCCAGAATGGCGCTCCACCAGTCGAGCGAACGCCTCCATGATGTCGAGAAACGGCGGGAACGGCGGGCTGGTGAACTGCCAGTCGGGATGGTTGTGCAACTCTTCCCAGCGCTCGTTGGTTGCGTCCACCGGATCGAAAAATGCCACCGGATCCGCGACGTGGATCAGGACTGGCACGTTGAGTTCGCCAGCCGTGGCCCACAGCGGATCGAGGCGCGGGTCGTCCACCTTGACCAATGCGCCATGCTGATCGCGCACATGCAGGCCAAACGGTTTCCAGATTTTCAAGCCATCCGCGCCGCGCGCCACCTGCTCCCGAAAGCGCGCCGCCGCCCACTCGCCGAAGCGGTCGCCCTGTTCCGGCCACTGCGACCAATCGACGCCGCCAAACATCCGAAAACGATCTGGAGCTTTGGCCTTGATTGTCTCAAGCCGTTCATACAGAATCTGCTCGCCCCAACCACCATCAAGGTCCACCAGCAACTCAACACCTGCCGCGTCCATGGCAGCCAGCAATTCTTCAATCGGACGATGCGCCCACCCGCCGCCGAACTCTGGCCCCAGGTGATTGTGCGCGTCGATGACCGGAAAGCGCGGGCGCTCGATCAGGGTTTCGCTGGTAACCAGCGCCGGCCGTGGGCGAAATGCAGAAAGTGGCAATTGTTCCATCTGCGTACCTATCTCTCAGTAGTGCGGCAAACCATCAAGGCTTTATCCATCAAACAGCACGCTGATTATACATGAGTTGCGCCTGTTGCTCAACCGGCGGATCATGAACGACCATGGCGGGTTGCATCAGAATTACGGCAATAAAAAAAGAGTACCAGCTTTCGCCAATACTCTTTCAAATGGAGCGGGAGACGGGGTTCGAACCCGCGACCTGCACCTTGGCAAGGTGCCGCTCTACCAACTGAGCCACTCCCGCGCAACATTTGAGATTATAGCATGGTTTTTCAGAGAATGCAAATCGGGCCACTAGAAGCGTTCTTCCGCGTTGCAATGCGCTCTGCTACGTGCCAAATTGTAGCGCAGGTCGAACAAGTTTACGTTGACATGCAGGTCAATTCAGTGGTACGATCCGGCCTTGTTGTACATAATTGATAGTCATGCGCACTATGCTCAATCGTTTGGCCCGTTCTCGCTCACAGCTTTTGCTCGTTCTTGTCGTGCTGGCCGCGCTCGGCCTGATGTGGCTCGTGGAGGATCAGCCACGTCAGCGCAGCGTCGTGCGCGCCGATGCACTCAGCGTGTTCTTTCTGCTTGTCGTAGCAGCCGGGCTGCTGCTGGCAACCCGCGAGGAGCGCGCGGAACAACCATGGCGGCGCGTGTGGCTACCGCTCGGCGCGCTGGTCGTGGGGCTGTTTACCACATGGATACCAGCAATCGTCGCAGCGTTTGCGGCGCTGGCCGCGCTGCTCCCCACCGCTGCACCACAACCGCTTAACCTGCGCTGGCGTTGGCTCGCGCCTGCGCAGCGTGTAGTGTTCGCCAGTCCCATGCTCGTGGCAGTGGCATGCCTGGCGCTCGGCTATGGGGCGCTGGTGCTGGGCGGCACATGGCGCTACGACGCGCGCACCGCCGGCGCGGCGCTGCATGGCTTTGTGTTCTGGTTCACGCTGCTGGCCGCGCTTGTGCCGCAGACGCGGTTGTTTGTCGCGCGCGACACACTGATAGCACATCCATGGCGGTTGGCGTGGCTGTACCCGCTCGTACGCTTGTATAGCCTGGGACCATGGAACGCTGGCTGGTCGTTTGCGGCGCTGCTCCTTGGCGGGGCGGCAGCGCTGTGGGCGGCGATTGCGGCCCTTACGACGGCGGATGATGAACGCCGTTCGCGCTTGATATGGCTCGGCTTTGCGGCCATGGTGCTCGCCAGTTTTGCGCTCAGCACCAGCGCAGGCATGGCGGCGGGCTGTTATTTGATGCTGGCGTGCCTGCTGCTTCCCGCACCTGTAGCAAACGGCGAAGCTACAGTAACACCAACATGGACGCTCACCGGCGCGCTGCCGTTCACAGCTACGTTCGTCGGCGTGTGGATGCTGGTCGGCGCGGCGACCGCTGCAAGCATGGTGGCGCTCGCGGGCGTGGCGTGGCTGGTCGCGCTGCTCGGCGGGTTGACATGGGCGCTGCATCCGCGCGCGCAAACCCAGCCGATTCGACTACGAGCAATCATCAGTGTCGTGCTTGGCATTGCCGCGCCAGCAGTCGTGCTGTTGCTGATCGAGCCGGTGGTGGAGCAGATGCAGGGCGGCATGACGGTGTACGGCGACGTGAACGTTTGGCCATGGATTGGCATCTCGGCGCTCGACGCCGCGAAAACGCAGGTCGCGGCGCTACCCTCCGTGGCAGTCGCCGGGCTGATGGCGGTGCTGCTGGCGCTGATCTATCTCGTCGCGCGACTGAGCAACGCGCCAGCGGATAACGATGCCGCGCCAGGCCGCGATGCAGCCGCTTCGGACACCATTATTGCATGGCTGCGTGACGAAGTGCCGTGGCTTGGCGGTACGCACGGCCATCCGGCTGGGGAGCGACCGATTGACCGCGAATGAACTGCTGTCGTTCCTCGGGCGCGCATGGTGGCCGTTGCTGGTCTATCCCGGCGGGCTGACGGCATTCGCGTTGGTCGGGCTGCTCGGCAGATTCGAGCGATCTGCGTCGCCCATTCATCACTCGCCCGATCTGTTCGCCCGCGTGAGCGCCGTGGCCGCGCCATGGCTGGCGCTTGCGCTCACGCCGCTGCCGAGCGTTGTTAATCTGGGACGACCGCTCGATGCAGTGGCGCTGCTGGCGTTGCTGGAATGGCCGCTCTTGCTGGCCGTCGCTACCGCGCTAACGACCGGCGACAAAGCCGCATGGCAGGCTGCCGGGCGACGAGTCGCGGCGGTGCTGAATGGCTACCCGTCGCTGCTGCTGGCGCTGCTGGCGCTGGCATGGAGCGGCGGCTCGCTGCAACTCACAACGCTTGCGAGCCCGCCGGACGATCTCGCCACACTGACGACCAAAGGGCTGCATTGGTTCGGCGCGGTTACGCTGGCGCTGGCGCTGCCGCCAGTGCTTGGCCTCGGCCCATTTGCTGCCCCGCCGCCGGGCGATCTGGCGCTCCGTATCGGGCTGCGGCTGCGGCTGCTCGGCTACCTTGCCCTTGCGGTGCTGCCATGGTTTCCGCTGCCTGGCGACAACGCATGGTTACGCCCGCTGCCGCCGATTGTCATAGCCTTGCTGCTGTGGCTGTTCAATCGCATCGCGAAGGGCGGCACGCGCCGCTGGGCCGTGGCGTACAACGTTTTTGCCGCCGTGCAACTGCTGGCGTTGCTGGGCGTCGCGCTCGATGCGCTGCGGCTGCGGGTGACGTAGCGGAGACAGGGTGAACCATGTTCCGCTTTGTCATGCTGAACGCAGCGAAGCATCTCATGGAATTCTCATTGAGACACTTCAGCGTGACACGATGACAAGATGACAAGATGACAAGATGACATGACGTGATACGGTGACACGGTGAGCGGCAGGCAAGCGACTCATGCCACTTCTATAGATATTTTTGTTATGGTAACTCACCTTACGCATCCACTAGCGGCACGCAGTTTACACATCAGCATGTGGCGCGGGTTGCCAACCCGCGCTACGATCACAGACAATATCATACGCATTTTGGCTTTGGGCGCGGCGCGCGCATGCACTACGATATGATGCGTAAGGTGAGATAATAAATCCTTGAACCAAATGCTGAAAGGCGTATCATGCACCAGCATCTTTTCTTTGATCTGCTGAGCCAGCCATAGCGTTAGCCAAAAAGGAGCATGCATGACACAAAGACCGTATCAACGTGACCTGATCGCCCAATGGAAGCGCGAAGAACAGCAGCCGTTCAGCGGCTGGGACTTTTCCTATCTTCACAGCCGCATGACGGAAGAACAGCCGCCATGGTCGTACACGAACCGCGTTATCGAGCTCATGCGGCAGTCGTCGGCAGTGCTCGACATGGGAACGGGCGGCGGCGAACAACTGCTCGATCTGCGCGAACATTGGCCCGCCAGAGTCGTCGCCACCGAAGATTACCCGCCCAACGTCAAGCTGGCAGCGGAGCGGCTCACCCCGCCTGGCGCACAGGTAATCAAGGCCGATGTGACGGATGATGGCCTGCTGCCGCTGCCCGACGGCGCGTTCGATCTTGTGATTAACCGCCATTCCGCGTTTAACGCTCGCGAAGTCGCGCGCGTGCTCGCGCCGGGCGGCACATTTCTGACACAGCAGGTGCATGGCTTGTGGGCCGAAGATTTACACGCCGCGTTTGGCACAGCCCCGCTGTACCCGAACGCGACGCCGCAGCAGTATGTGCCGCGCCTTCAGGCCGCAGGCATGAAGATTGTTCATGTCGAAGAATGGGCGGGCATGTTTACATTCGCAGATATTGGAGCGCTGGTGTACTACTTGAAGGCCATGCCGTGGGTTGTACCCAACTTTTCGGTTGACACATACGTCGACAATCTCATGCGTTTGCAGGCGCAACTGGAGCGCGGCGAGAAACTGGCGTTCACGGATAGAAAGTACATCATCGAAGCGCAAAAGCTGGATGAAAAAGCGTGATTATTCCTGACGAACAGCATGCCGCTGATATTGTGCAGACAGCACTTGGGCAGCGCGTGTGCAGCGTGCAGCGCTTCAGCACCGGGCTGGCGCATTACGTGTTCGATGTTGTCACCGAGTGTGGTGACGCGCTGGTTGCACGAATCGCGCGCGAGGATTCGCGCGAGGCGCTCGCTGGAGCGGTGTACTGGTCCGAGCGCCTGCGCCCGCTTGGCGTGCCGCTGCCGCGCATCCTCGCTGCCGACCTGCATGCCGAAACTGCGCCGTTCGCCTTTCTCCTGCTGGAACGGCTGCCCGGCACCGACCTCGGCAACGTCTACACCATGTTGTCGGCTGATGAAAAGCGAACGATTGCAGCGGGCGTCGTGCAGGCGCAACAATTAACAGCAAGCCTGCCGCTGGGACATGGCTTCGGCTACGCGGCGAGTTACGAAGCGCCGCTGCCGCATAGGACATGGACTGACGTCGTGCGCGCCTCGCTGGCACGCAGCCGGGCGCGCATCGCGCTGGCGCGGGTGTTCGACAGCGCTCTTGTTGACCGAGCAGAAGCAGTGCTGGCGCGCTTCGAGCCGTACTGCGCGACGATTCAGCCGCGCCCGTTCCTCGATGACACGACGACCAAGAACGTGCTGGTGCATGACGGGCGGCTCAGCGGCATCGTTGATGTGGACGTGGTCTGCTTTGGCGATCCGCTGTGGACCGTGGCGCTGACGCAGATGGCGCTGCTCAGCCGCGCGTACAATCTTGATTACGTTGCCTACTGGCGCAACGCGCTCAACCTGACCGACGAGCAGCACGCCGCGCTCAGATTCTACACGGCTGTGTTTTGTCTGGATTTCATGGGCGAAGTGGGGCAGGTGTTCAACAAAGCGCAGGCTGAGCCGGTTGACCAGCAGTATGTTCAAAGGCTAAGCGCGTTATTTGAAGAATTGATGGGCGAAGCATAATTACGGCATGACCCAGCCGCCATCGAGCGCCAGTACCTGCCCGGTGATGTATGACGCGGCGGGCGAGGCGAGAAACGCGACCGCCGCCGCGACCTCGTCCGGCGTGCCAAAGCGGCCCATGGCAATCGCGTCGAGCGCCCATGCGCGCTGCACCGCCGAAACACCGGCCAGCATGTCGGTCTCGATGTAGCCCGGCGCGACGACATTCACCGTGATGCCATCGCGCGCCACCTCGCGCGCCAGCGCCCGCGACAGGCCGACCAGCCCGGCCTTGGCCGCCGCGTAATTGACCTGCCCGAGGTTGCCCGCCAAGCCCGCCAGCGAGCCGATGTTGACGATGCGCCCGTAGCGCTGCGCCCGCATCGGCGCGAGCGCGGCCCGGCAGCAGAAGAACACGCTCGACAAATTCGTTTCGAGCACGGCATGCCACTGCGCTTCGCTCATGCGCACGAACGGCGCGTCGGCAGTGATACCTGCGTTGTTGACCAGCACATCAAGCTGACCCCAGCGCGCAACGATCTCGCTGATCATGGCGGCAACTGCATGCTCGTCGGCCACATCCGCCGCGAAGCTCGCCGCCTCGCCACCCTGCGCGCGAATATGCTCGACCAGCACCGCCGCCTCGTCAGCACTGCGCTGATAGTTTACGGCCACGCGCGCGCCCTGTGCAGCAAGCGCCAGCGCAACTGCCCGCCCGATGCCGCGCGCCGCGCCGGTAACAAGCGCCACCTTTCCAACAAGCACCATGATGTCGCCCCCAGGCACATGAAGAACGTACAGCGTATACTAGCATTCTGCTCCTTTCAGCGCAACGCGCGCCTGATTGCAATGCTGAACATGTCAACAAATTGTGAGCTATATTTAACAAAATCTTCATCTGCTATGGATGTATAATTGATAGGAATGCCTGAAACGCCACCTCAACGAACGAAAACGTGTCGTGCCATTGTAATAGTTCTGTCACACGTCTCGTTTATACTACTGTTTAGTAGTTGTGGATACTGATTATTGCGTCAACCCAGTCATGGATGATGGAGGAAACTGTTGAAGAATATTTGTGTTATTGGAACGGGTTACGTCGGTCTTGTAACCGGCGTCTGCTTCTCCGATCTTGGCAACAATGTCAGGTGTGTTGATGTTGACCCGAACAAGCTTGAAATGCTGCGCTCCGGCAAGTCGCCGATCTATGAGCCGGGGCTTGAGGAAGTACTGGAGCGCAACATGCGCGCGGGCCGCCTTTCGTTCACCGACAGCTATACGGTTGGCATGGACGGTGCCGATTTCGTGTTTATTACGGTCGGAACGCCCATGGGCGACGACGGCGCGGCGGATCTGAAATATGTTCGCGCGGCGGCCCGCAGCATTGGCGAGGCGATCTCCGGCCCGGTGGTCGTGATTGATAAAAGCACCGTTCCGGTTGGCACGGGCGACATGGTGGCCGAGATCATCAAGGAGCATGCCCGCCCCGAGATCCCGTTTCGGATCGTGTCGAATCCCGAGTTTCTGCGGGAAGGGTCGGCGATGCGGGACTTCTTCAACCCTGACCGGATTGTGCTGGGCTCGTTCGACCGCGCTGCCGCTGAGGCGGTGGCGGCGCTGCACGAGCCGCTGGGCGCGAACATCATCATCACCGACCTGCGCACCGCCGAGATGATCAAGTACGCCTCGAATGCGTTTCTGGCAACCCGCATCTCGTTCGTGAACGAGATCGCGCAGATCTGCGAGAAACTCGGAGCGGACGTGAAGGAAGTGGCGCGCGGCATGGGCGCGGACAAGCGCATCGGCCCGCACTTCCTCGACGCCGGAATTGGCTACGGCGGCTCGTGCTTCCCCAAGGACGTGCTGGCGCTGCACCACATGGCCGCCACCGCTGGCTGCCACCCGCAACTGCTTCAGGCTGTCATGGACATCAACCAGGACGCGCGCCGCCGCTTTGTGGATAAAGTCGAGACGGTGCTGGGCGATATTCAAGGCGCAACCGTCGGCGTGCTGGGGCTGGCGTTCAAGCCCAACACCGACGACATGCGCGAGGCACCGTCGGTCGAGATTATCGAAATGCTCCAGGCCCGAGGCGCGCGCGTCAAGGCCTACGATCCGGTCGCCATGGAGCGCGCTGGTGAATTGCTGCCGAGCGTGACCTTTTGCGCCACGGCCTACGACGCCGCCAAGGACGCCGACGCGATCCTGATCGTCACCGAGTGGAACGAGTTCAAGCAGCTTGACTGGGAGCGGCTGCACCGCTTCATGCGCCGCCCGGTTGTGGTGGATGGCCGCAACCTGTACGAGCAGGCTGACATGGCCAGGCGCGGCTTCATTTACTGGGGCGTTGGCCGTGGCACGCAGCCCAGACTTGATGAGGTAGCGGAGCCGGAGCCAGCCGAAGTCGCGTAGCAGTTTGTTATAAAGGTGACGCCCGCGCGAGCGTCACCTTTTTTTATGCACAAAACGTCGTGGCCGTCTCCAAAAGCACCTGCGCGCACTGCGCCACCGAGTCAAGATCGACCCACTCCTCGATTGCATGCGCGCCCGCGCCGATCGGCCCGAACACCACCGTCGGAATACCCGCTGCCGCAAGGATCGCCGAATCCATCCATGGCGTTTCACCAACCATCTTCGGCTCCATGCTAAGCACGCGCGACGCCTGGCGGCGAAGTTCTGCCACAATCAGCGCATCATGAGCAACTTCAAACGGCGCGCGCTCGAACGTCGTTCGCAGCGTTGCCTTGAATGACGGATCACGCGCGGCAATCCGATCAAGCATGGCCTGCGCCTGCGCTTCCACAATTGTTCGCGTTTCGCCCGGAATGGTGCGGCGCTCCACCGCGAGCACACAGCGGTCAGGGTAGCTCGACAACTCGCGCCCGCCCGAGATCAGCGAGGCATGGAGCGAGCCACTACCGAGCAGCGGGTGCGACGGAGCGGCCCGCAGCGCATGATCGAGTTGCTCCAGTTCAACCAGCACATGCCCCATTTTGACAATCGCATCCACGCCGAGGTCGGGCCGCGAGCCGTGCGCCGCCACACCGCTGGTCTCGATTTCCAACCAGATGAAGCCTTTATGCGCGACACAGAGTTGCAAGCCAGTCGGCTCGGTCACAATGGCGGCATCGGCATGCCAGCGCTTCACAATCGAGTCCGTGCCGATGCTGGCGTATTCCTCGTCAACTACCGCCGTCACAATCACGTCGCCGCGCAGGTTGCGCTGTTTGGCCGCCGCGCCAACTGCCATGATCGCCGCCAGGCTGCCCTTCATGTCGAACGCGCCGCGCCCAAACAGCCGATTGCCCGCGATATGCGGTTCGTGCGGATGCTGCATGCCTGCCACACCAACCGTATCCATATGCGCGTTCAGCATCAGCGCGCGCGCGCCGCCAGTGCCGCGCGCAACGCCGACAACGTTCGGACGACCGGGCGCGGCTTCGTCCAGTTCCACATCCAGCCCGGCCTGCTCCAGCCAGCGCGCCACGAACTGCGCGATCTCGCCTTCGCCCGCCGCGCCCGGCACGAGGTCAGGATTGACCGAGTCGATGGCGACAAGGTCATGTACGAGTTGGGCAATTTCAGCGACATTCATTTTGCTTGGATCTCTCATTAGTACACACTGAATAGTTGCTCATGACAATCAAAACCTTTACGGCGCTACGCCGATCATGACCAGAGGTACAGCTGGCACACCGCGCCCCTGCCGAATAAGGTTATAAAGCTCACCTTCGTAATAGCCAACGCCGGAAGACATGTGCGCCTGAAGCGATTTCATTGGTAGTATCTCGACGCCAACATCAATAACATCGCCAACGTAAAACGCCATGTGCTTTACAAAAAGATCATACGCCACAAAAGTGTATTTTCCGAACTGCACCTCAATGGCTATGCGATCTTTAACGAAATCTGTTTGATTATCTCGCGCAATTGAGGTCGTTTCTTGATCAAAGGTTTCTTGATATAACTTTGCGGCGCTTTGATGCATGGTCTGATCAGATGTACTCTGTCCAGTCGTTATCAGATACAACAGCGGTTCTTTCCAACCACGCTCTGTTAGTTCCACCTGGAAAGCGCTGTTCAGAGCAGTAGAACTGTAGAATAAATCTTCTTTAGCGTGTTGTCCCTGCGTTCTTTTCGTACGACACTGCTCAGCATCTACGGCAGCAATAACATTCTCAATTTCGCTCCACAGAGAGGGCTTATGGATCAACATATGCTCATGTCCATTGAGATAAGAATAGCCTTCGACAATTCTCATGTTTAGCCCTCCTGTCCTATCTCTGATCCAGCGCTCCCAATTCGTAAGTAGTTGATACGGTGGCGCGGATTGCCAATCCGCGCTACGATCGGCGTTCAGTCACCGGGCAGACACATACCGCGACTCCAACTCTTTCAACCGCCACGCCAGCAGCGCCACATCGAGCGCATCGGCGGCGGCGCGGGCGGCCTGTTGCTCGGCAAACGCAGCGAGGGCACGCTGGGCAGCGAGATTGAAGCGCGTTTGCTGGTCGAAGTTCGGACGCACGTACCAGCGTGTAGCCACGTTGTTCCATGCTGTCCGCAGCCGCGCCACCAGCGGCAGCCGCGACTGGAACGTGACTTCTTCCAGCACGCTATTGGCCTCAAGCTCGCGTAGTTGCCGCTCCAATATGGCAAAGCTGTCAGCAGGCAGCGAGCCATTATGCAGTTGCAGCCCTGTGGCGAGCACTGCCGCCCGTTCGTCGGCGCGCATGGCGGTCAGTGACGGCACACCGGCCTCATAGACCAGCCGCGCCACCCGCCGATCGAGCAGCGGCGCCGTGGCGAGCCGGGCGCGCTCGGCAGGGCGGAACTCGTTCCAGAGCGACGGCCATGGGAGCCATTTGGCGGCGTAGCGCAACCGGTTGCGGTGATAATAAAAGTAGAACTGCGCGCTGTACTTGCCGGTCGTCGTCGCCTCGGCGTGGCGTACGACCGCCTGCGGCGCAACCACGACGCGCCTTCCTGCGCGCCGGGCGCGCTCGCAGAAGTCGCTCTCCTCCCAATAGGCCGGAAAGAAGCCCTCATCGAAGCCGTCGAGTTCCTGCCAGAGTGAGATCCGGAAGGCCATGGCCGCGCCATGCACGGCCCACACATCGGTCAGTTCGTCATATTGCCCGGCGTCATGTTCGCCGTCGCCGCGATGGGCAGTCAGCAGCACCGGGGTCTGGAGCAGCGAACCAACCGATTGGATGCGGCCATCTTCATGCAACACCTTGCTGCCCACCACCCCGATTTGCGGATCGGCAAATGGCGCGACGAGCTGTTCGAGCCAATCTGCCTCGGGCAGCGCGTCGGGGTTCAACAGGGCAATGATCTCACCCTGAGCGACCGATGCGCCGCAGTTGACACCGCCCGCGAAGCCACGATTCTCCTCCTGGGGAAGCAGCCGTACTGTTAGCGGGTGCGCCTGGACCAGCGCCACGGTGTTGTCCTGCGAGGCATTGTCTACAATGATGACTTCGTGCGTAGCGGATTGGCGCTGAAGCGCGTCGAGGCACGCGCCGATGTGTTCGGCGCTGTTGTAGGTGATGATGATGATGGAAAGAGTGGGCATATATTTTGTAGAACAGAGAGCAAAGAACCGAGAACCGACTGTAAAGCATAAATGTAATGTTTCATAAGGTTAGCGCACCCGTTTTCCCTCACCCCCTGCCCCGCTCCAATTGGGAGAGGGGAGTCGCACAAGCGACGGGGTGCGGGCATGCGCCAACGTAATGAAATACTACACATAAAACGTAGAGCGTAAATCACCCTGTCATCTTGTCACCCTGTCATCTTCCCGCCACTGCCATTTGGCTGGCATGGACAGAATCCCGTAGCGCTCGCGGATGTCCTCGCTCTGCACGACCAGGCGATAATGGCGGTCATGGTGGTCGTAGGTGTGGAGCATGGTGTCGTCAACTACGGCGACGCTGAGCAGGTAGCGGCCCATGAGCAGCGGCAGCGCGCCGATTGTGAAATCGACATAGCCCGCGCCGCGCACCTCTGGAATGTCCACGCCATCGAAGCGCGTGTTCGGTCCACTGAGCCACAGCCCGCCCTCATGGTGCAGCGCCACGCCGAACACGGGCCGCTGGATGGGTTTATGCGCGACGTAATGCATGCGCACAGTAACCGGCGCGCCGGTCGGAAACACATCGCGCTGCTCGCCATGAGCATCCAGCAGTTCCACCTTGACGATCTCGATCTCACGCGAGCCGCGCCGCCATGTCGCCTCGTCACCCTGCGGCTCGTTCTCAGCAGCATGGCGACGATCCTGAGCTTCGCGCTTGTTGGTGTCGGCCAGGTAGTCGTCAATTACATCGCCAACTGCGCCGACCGTGCGCGCCTCGCCATGGTCGAGCCACACGCCGATGTCGCACAGCGTTCGCACCGTTTCCAGCGCATGCGACACAAAGATAATCGTCTTGCCCTGCTGCCGGAAGCTGTAGATTCGCTCCATGCACTTGCGCTGGAACGCCTCATCGCCGACCGCCAGCACCTCGTCGGTGATCAGAATATCGGGATCGACCGCCGTAGCGACTGCAAAGGCTAGCCGGGTGTACATGCCCGACGAATAGTGCTTGACCTCCATGTCGATGAACTCGCCGATACCGGAGAAATCTACGATTCCGTCGAGCCGCGCCGCCATGTCGCGGCGACTGAAGCCCATGAGCGAGCCATTCAGGAACACATTCTCGCGCCCGCTTAAATCGGGATGGAACCCGCTGCCAAGCTCCAGCAGCGCCGCCACGCGCCCGCGCAGAAACACGCTGCCATTTGTCGGCTCCAGAATGCGCGTCATGAGCTTGAGCGCGGTACTCTTGCCCGCGCCGTTATGTCCAATCAGGCCAAGGCTCTGGCCTTCGTTCACCTGGAAGGAAATATCGCGCAAGGCCCAGAACTCCTCGCCCTGCCTGCGCGGACGAAAAAGCCCGGCGACCTGTTCCTGCACGGAATTGCGCCGCTCGCGATGAAGTATAAAACGCTTGGAAACGTTGTTGAATTCAATGACTGTACTGGTCATGGTAATCGTTGATATTATAGCGGGCGCACACATTGGTGCGCCCCTACTACAGCATTGTGCTTCATGGATAAACATTGCGTAGGGGCAGACCGATGTGTCTGCCAGCAATGAAACATATAACTAAATCTCTTCGCCGAATTGGCCGCTACGGCGCTGGAAGAACCAGTAGCCCATGGCGAGCACGGCCAATGCGGTGATCAGTACGCGAAAGATGCTGTCGAGCGCGGGCAGCCCTGGAGTCGGCACCTGCCCGACCGGTACCGCCGTGCCGTACAAAATCTCACGATAGAACTCGATTAGCGATGCCATGGGATTCAGCCAGCGGATCGCCTGTGTCACAATCGGATTGAACCCGCCAATCGCGTACACAACCGGCGTCAGGAAGAACCAGAATTGCAGCAGAATGCCGACCAGATGCACGAAATCGCGGAAGAACACCGCCAGCGCGCTTGTGAAGAATGCGACGCCTGCCAGGAATAAAAGCTGTAGCACGAGCAGCACCGGCAGGTAGGCAATCGTCCATGAGAAATTGAGCCGCCCAAGCGTGAGCCACTGCACCACCGCCATGACCAGAAACATCATCGGCAGCGACAGCAGGAAGTTGACCATGCTCGACAGCACGCTCACCAACGGCAGCACCTCGCGCGGGAAGAACACCTTCTTGATCAGGTTGGCGTTATCAATCACGCTGCGAGTGCCACCGCTGACCGCCTCAGCGCAGAAGTTCCACGGCAGCAGGCCAACGATCAGGAACACCGAAAACATGGCAATGCCATTCGGCATGAGCACGCTGAACACGAACAGAAACACCAGCATAAGCAAGAGCGGCGCGAACTGGGTCCACAGATAGCCGAGCGCGCTGCCCTTGTAGCGCACCCGCAGGTCGCGCAGCACCAGATTGCGCACAAGTTCGCGGTAGGCCCACATCTCGCGCAGTTTCGGCATGATGCCCGCGCTGCGGTCCACCGCCACGCCGACGCCGCCGAAGACCAGACCAACGATCGCTGCCAGCGCCAGCAGTTCAGGGATGTGGCGGGCTACCAGCGTGCCGGGCTGCGCCTGCGCGCTGCGGTACGCGTCAGATTGCTGGTCGGGGTTGAACGGCATGTTGAGCAGCGTGATAGCGCGGCGGATGCTTTCCAGCCCGGTGGTCAGCCGCTGCTCGGTCAGGCATGGCTGCGGCGCGCGCTGGGCATTGGCACGAATCTCCGCGCGGCAGTCCAATCCTGCCTGCCGAATCTGCTCCTGCAACGCAGGCAAATCCACGCGGCTCAGTTCAACATCGCGCACTTCCAGCGCCCGCGCAAGGTCGTTGCGGTCGTTCGGAGCAAGCTGCGCCACAGTGATCTGGCGCGCGTCCGGGTCGGTCGGTGTGTTGAGCGGGAAAGCCGAATTCAGAAAAATCGTGCGCAACTGCTCCTCGAACGGCGTGGGCGGCGGCGCATTCTGCTGCAAAGCGTTGACGAGGTACGATCCCGTCAGCACCCGAAAAATCTCGCGCCCGCCCGCCGCGCGGATGCTGCGCGCCATGGATTCGGCGGCGTCATTCGCCAGCGCCTGCGCCTGCTCCGGCGTGCGCGCCACGGCCAGCACGCGGATGCTGCCGTCCGGCTGCGGCTCGTAGCGCACGCCTAATGTTGGCGAGCCAAGCTCAGGGTAGCGCGGCGCATCACCGCTGGCGTTCAACTGGAACTTCAGCAGTTCAACCGCGATGTTGTCGATTGCTGTGTACTGCGCGTTCGGCTGATTGTTGGTGAACAGGCCGCCGTAGCGCGCTGAGTCGAACTGCACGGTCGCGGTGGTTTGATAAATCACCGGCTGTGACAGGATGCGCGGCGCGGCGGCGGCCAGCGCGCCAACCGTACACAACACAAGCCACAACCATTGGTACAGTTGCAGCGGCCCATGGCGACGCGCCAGCGCGCCGGTCCAGCGTGTCGGCAGCGCTACGCGGGCCATGCCGTCACCTCCAGCGACTGACCGGCGGGCACATCAAGTGTAAGGGTTTTAAGTTTTGAGTTTTGAGTTTTGAGTTCTTGACTTCCAATTTTATACTGTTTCACAGGGAAAGGAAGGGTTAGCACAACACCTGAGAGGTCGCGCTCACTCTCATTTTTAACTGTAAATTGAAGTGGAGAGCTATTCTCATTACCTTTTAACTCATCACCCATAACTCTTAACTTCCCCAAAGCCTGCTGCCAGTCGGCAATCTCGGTCATGGGCGCGATCCACAGCTTGCCAGCGTCGCGCTGCTGGGCCGCATGCGTGATTACTGCGCGCCAGTCGGCAATCTGCTCAGGCGTAGTGACTTCTTCAGTGTGCGACCATATATCAATCATGCCGCCTGCCGCAATCGCGCGGTCGATCTCGGCCACGGCTTGCGCCGCATCGCCGCCCGCATGGGCCTGAACCATTTTATTATTCGCGTCGACCGTGCGGCCAGACAGCAGGTAAAAGTCCGGGCATGCCAGAATCACCTCGTGGCCCGTCACCGGTTTGCACTGCCAATGTTCGCGGTCGGCAAGCTGATACTGCGGCTGCGACCAGTTGGTGCGCGTAATCGACGTGATACCCGCGTCCTCCAGCGCTTTCCAGCTTGCGTCGCTCATGCCCGCGCTGCTGCTCCATGGAAAGGCCAGCGAACGCGCAGGCGGCACACCATCCGCATCAGCAGCAGTATTCCATGCGACAAAATCGTCACGCCACTGGTTCGGCAGCGCGTAGCCGCCGTACAGGTGGCTGAAGGTATGGCTCTCAACCGCCTGCTTTTCGGCCTGAAGGCGCGGCACAAGATCGCCAAAATAATACTCAGGATTGGTCTGGATCGTGCCGTACGGGTCGGTCGAGAACCACGGGCGCTGCGACCAATCGCTCGGCCAGCCGTGCGCGGGCGTGGCCCATGTGAAGGTCGGATTGCCCATGAAGAGCTGCTGCTCGGTGTTGCCCGGCAGGAAGTTGTAGCCAGTCGCGTAGTAGGTCGCCTGAATACCATAGGGGCGGAACAGATCGAGCGTGGTCGTGACGCCCTGCCGCATGCGCAAACCGCGCGTAATCGGATCCTGCGCGCTGTTTGGGTCGTCAAGGCCGGTGCGGGTGTGGATTGGCCCGCCCATGGTCGTTTCCCAGTCAAACGAGAACGACAACGCCGCCAGCCGTCCATTCGGCCACGGCTGCACAATCACAACTGCGGCGTCGGCCGGCTGGCGTACGTCAACGGGCGGCGTGGTGGGCGCTTGATACCCGGCAGCGATCGGGTCGTCGCTCACTTCGGTGGCGGTCCAGCGCACGTGCATGTCGTCGAGGTACACGCGGTCGTCCGAGGCGGGTTGGATGCGCACTTGCAGCGTCGTAGCGTCATCCGGCGCGCGGAACTGCGCCTCAATCGGTGCCCAACTCGTCAGTTTCGGCTGCCACAGCACAACCTTCTGCCATGTGCTGATATTTTCGCTCAACAGGTTGCCCTGCGCGTCAAGCCAGCGGAACACGGCCCGCACGCGCGTGGTAGAGTTTTTATCGCTGTCGGTGAGCGCCTGACCGGTGAAGCAGTAGCTTTTGCCGCCACTCACCGCAATATCGGGCGTCTGCACGTAATTATTGATGCCAATCAATTGCAGCGCGCGCCCGTTGGTGAGTGCGAAGCCTTTGCCGTCGATTGCCGGGCCATGGAGCTCGACGCCGTTCGCGAAGCTCGACCAGCCAGTCGGCAATTTGGCACCTGCTGGGGCGGCAAGGTCAGCATTCGGCAGCCGCTCGTCGGCGATCACCGGCACCGATTGGCAGCCCTCCAGCCGCGTGCGCACCATGACCATGGCACCCACAGCGAACACAACACACACAAGAATTGCTAATAATACACTGCGTCGCATGCGCGATTATAACCCTCCAGAACGGCCATTCTAGCATACCGCGCCCATGCTGACAATCCATGGTCAGCCGTTGGTTCTTTGATTCTTTGGGAGCTACCATTCCTGGTACTGGCGCATGGCGACGACTTCGAGATATGGTAGAGAGGTCGATCCTGAAGAAGGATCGAGTCAGGCGGGAACCACAGTTGGCGAAAGGCAGATGCGGCAACGCACGCATGACCATCTTGTGGCGAGCCGACGGGCAGATTGTTGCGAATCCCTCAGCGGACTTCAAACTACAGGTTGACGACACGCTCACTGGCGCAGGCCGCGCGGCTGCTGCCCCAGGCAATGATCTCCTATGCAGGGCTACTCGTCGTCCGGCAGCAAATCCCCGGTGCTTTCGAAGTCGAGTTCAGCGAACACTCGCGCGCCTTCTTCCGCCTGTGAGGCTGGAACAAACACGCGCACTGTGCTGAGCGGCCCGCTGACCATGCCGTACACGCCTGCGACGGCTTCGCCCTGCAAGAACACCGTCAGGCCAGCGTCTTCCATGTAGCTCCGCGCGATCTCGGCGCGCAGCGGCCCGTCAACCGAGCCGACGCACACCGGCGCAACGCCGTCGCCGTCGCCACCGCCCGTCGTCACGTTTGCATGCGAAGTATCGCCTGCCTGATTGCGCGTATCGCCGCGCTGCCAGAACCATGGTGTATCGGTCATGGAGTTGCTCCTCCGTATCTGTCAGACCTGTCGGATGTTTGCTCGCCCTATTTTCCTGAAAATCAGATACTGGACATCCGACAGGTCTTTTCTGTTCTATGCCGTTGCAGGAGCCTCGCCACGCCGGAACCAGCGCCGCCATTCGTGATTTTCCCAAACGACGAGCAACTGGGCCGCATTGAAGATCGACGAAAAGGTACCGCTGATCAGGCCAATCATCAAAATCAGCACGAAATTGAAAATGCTTTCGCCACCAAACAGCAGCAGCGCCGTAAGCGTGAACAGCGATGTAAGCTGCGTGTTAATCGAGCGTGGCAGCGTCTGCACGATGCTGTGATTGACAATTTCTTCAAATGTCTCGCCAGAGCGGCGGGCGATCAGGTTTTCGCGCACGCGGTCGAACACCACAATCGTGTCATGAACCGAGAAGCTAATAATCGTCAGCAGCGCCGTGAGGAAGTAGGCGTCAATTTCAAGACCAGTCACCACGCCCAGAATGGCGGCAACGCCCAGCACCACCAGTACATCATGAAGCATGGCCACAATCGCGCATACGCCGTAGCGCACGGGATTCGGTGCCTTGCGGAATGCCAGTGTCAGGTACAGCAGAATAGCCAGGCTTGCACCCAGCACGGCAACGACCGCGCTGCGTGTCGATTCATTACTCACAGTCGCGCCGACGCTCTGGACCTGCTCAAACTGCACTTTGCCGAACTGCTGTTGCAGCGCTTGCTGCATCTTAGGCTGCTCAGTTTCCGGGTTTTGCACCACTGAAGTACGCACAATAGCGAGCGGGTAGGTTTTGCCATTTATTGTGGTTTCGCTCAACTGCACGCGCACATCGGTGTAGCCTTGATTGGCAAAAACCTGCGCGATATTATCGGTATTGAGTTCACTCGCTGGCCGTTCTAAAAACTGCACATCCCACAACGCGCCACCGGCGAAATCAATGCCGGTGCGCAGCCCGTAGAGCAGCAAGAAGATCAGGCCAGGAATGATAACGATAAATGAAATGGCAAACCAGACGTAGCGATGACGGACAATACTTTCCATTACGATAGCTCCTTATCGGAAGAACAAGCATACAGAGAACAAAGAACAAACGTATTTCGCTTTGCAGATGGGCTCATTTCCTGTTCTATGCTCTTTGTTCTCTGTTCTCTGTTACAACGTTATGCTGCGGTCGTGCTTTGCTGCTGCTCATGCTCAAGTGCGGGCGCGCTTTCCAGTTCGTACATCCAGGGATTCTGGGCAAATTGCAGCGGCCCAATCACCCGCAGCAACGTGCGGGTCACCGTGATCGCTGTGAACAGGCTGATCAGAATACCAAGGCCCAGCGTAAGCGCGAAGCCCTTGACCAGGCTCACGCCGTAGCTATTGCCGAACAGGAACAGAATAATTGATGTAATCAACGTTGACACGCTGGAGTCACGAATGGCCGGCCATGCCTCGCTGAAGCCCATTTCAATGGCCGCGCGCAGCGTGCGCCCGCGCCGCAGTTCTTCCTTGAGGCGGGCGAAGATCAGGACGTTGGCATCCACCGCCAGACCAATCGAGAGGATGAAACCGGCGATACCAGCCAGCGTCAGTGTGATTGGAATGAGTTTATACAGCGCGAACGTGATTGCGGTGTAGATCACCAGCGCTATCGTGGCCAGCAGGCCCGGCAGCCGGTAATACAACAGCATGAACAGGCCGACGACGACCAGGCCGACGACACCTGCCAGCAGGCTGGCATTGACCGAGCTTTGCCCAAGCGTCGCCGTAACTGTGCGGCTCGACTCGACGTTGAAGCTGACCGGCAGCGCGCCGTATTTAAGCTGATTGTAGAGCTGCTCAACCGCTGCCCGCGAGCTCACCGTGATTTCACCCTGACCGTTCGCCAATGCCGACTGGATCGTCGGGCAGCTCACTATGCGGTTGTCGAGCGCGATACACATGGGCTTGCCGACGTTCTGCGCCGAGAACTGCGCCAGCTTCTGCGCCGACTCGCCCTCGAAGGCAAACGTCACAGCAAACGGATTCACGCCCGGCTGGTTGCTGGAAAAGCGCGGCTGCACCGAGCCGGTATTCAGATCCTTGCCATCGGTGATGCTCTGATAAACAGGGCCGCTTGGCGGCGTCTGGGCCGTGCCACTCAGGGCGGTGGTGCTGGAAAGCGCGCCGGTGCTGCTCGTCGTCCCGGTATTCGTCAGGGTTGTCGTCCCCGTCACCGGCGTAGCGGTGGCTTGCAGCGCTGCGGGGTTCGGGTTGCCCTCGGTGCGCACCACCGTGCCTTCCTGCAAATATTGCCCGTTCGAGTCGATGAACTCAAGCCGCCCGGCGCTGCGGATGGTGTTGATTGCCTGGTTCGGGTCTTTCACACCCGGCAACTCAACAATGATACGGTCGTTGCCCGAGCGCTGCACCACCGCCTCGCTCACGCCCAGACCGTTGACGCGCCGTTCGATCACACCCGCCGCCGTCGCAATCTGGTCAGCCGTCACATTTGGATTCTGAGCCTTGAGCAGCACCTGCGTACCGCCTTGCAGGTCCAGGCCGAGGCGCGTGCTCACGTCACGATTGAGCCACGTCTGCCGCCCATCCGATCCGGCAGGCGCAAAGTCAATCCACAGCGCGAGGCCGGCGACCAGCAGGATTAAGGCAAGAAAAGCTACTTCACGATTCCGCACGGTTGTTGTTCCTCCAGCGCCGGTTGCACCGGCACGCTACCACTATGTGCGTGGGCAACAGCGCTGTCATACGCGGCTGCACGCATCCTTTACATATCAGGCAAAAGGGGAGTGAACGGGCCGTAGCTCGCTCAAGCTCCCCTTGCAGTTTCTGCCGAATTATAGCCTGTACTACCAACCCCTGTCAACGCGAACACCGCAGCACGCCAACTCCACGAAGGAAGGCATGCCGCCGTTCATGGCAGCCATGCTACTTCTGACCAGCCTTCGCCAGCGCCGCCTCGATGCCATCTTTCAGGTTCTGGGCGGTGTACTTCTGTCCATCGATCACAAAGGTCGGCGTTGCATCAATTTGAGCGTTAATGGCGTCCTGCTGCGCTGCAAGAATAGCTGGCTTGTACTTTTCGCTGTTGAAGCATTGATCGAACGTGGACATGTCCAGGCCAATTTCCCTGGCATAGGCGTCGAACATGGGCAAGGGCCGCGAAATCTCCGACCATTGCGCCTGATTGGCAAACAGCAGTTTGTGCATTTCCCAGAACTTGCCCTGATCTGCCGCACAGCGCGCGGCTTCAGCCGCAGGCACCGCGTTCAGGTGCTGGGTCAAAGGAAAGTCATGGAAAACGAAACGTACTTTGCCCGGCTGAATATATTGCTGATCGATGCTCGGCTCGACGTAGTTCGCGAACGCGCCGCATGACGGGCACTGGAAGTCACCATACTCGACCACCGTGACAGGCGCATTCGCATTGCCTTTTGATGGAAAGCTGTCAAGCGACGTATTGGTTGATACCGCGGTCGAACTTTTCGGCAAAAATTGAAAGCCCAGAAGCGCGATGCCAGCAATTACAACCACACCAAGAATGATGTAGATAATCTTCATCTGGTTGGATTTTTGGCGGGTCTGGACCACGCGGCCACGTTGCGATCGAAGACTCATGCGATTTCTCCGTTGTTATAATGATGTACTACTGCTCCGGGCGCAAATCCACTGAGCATACACATTTTGCCAATGTGCGGGCCACCTGTCGCAGATGGTACGGAATGTTACCTTTTCTATATTATACCTAGCCTTGCCGCTGAACGTCAACGACTCAGCGCCGAAAGAAGTAAGGAACCGATGAGAATCTATTCCCACATGCGCGCTACACTCATCGCATGCAGCATCATGCGCGGTTAACCAATCAACTTCTGATACAACGCGCGCTGCCGTTCCACCGCCGCGCGGTAGATGCGGTGATTATTCGGGTTCGGCTGAAATACCTCGCCGTCCTCGCCCGGCAGGTGTTCTACCGCGTCGATCTGCCCCAGCGCCTCCAGCGCGAGCAGCGCCGTGCCGCGGCTGGTGCCTTCCGTCTCCATGGACGCGATCACCGGCAGGCCAAGCACATCGGCCATGATCTGCATCCATGCTGGCGAACTGAGCAAACCGCCGCCACTCGCGACAAGCTGCCGATTGTCGGCAGGCGGCAGCCGGTCGAGAATGATCGCGAAACGGTAGGCCACCGCTTCCAGACTGGCGCGCAGAATTTCAAGCGGCGTGGTACTGAGCGACAACCCGCTGATCGTCGCCCGCACATCGCCAGCCCAGCCGGGGCTGCGCTCGCCGGCCCAGAATGGCAGCACCGTCAGGCCATGGCCGTCCGGCGGCAGGGCGGCCAGTTGCGGCTCGATATATTCTTTCTCGCCAAGCTGCGCCATGCCACGAATCCAGCCGTAGACATTGCCGCCTTCCGAGGTTGCGCCACCCAGCAGCGCCCGGTTTTTATCAACTCGGTAACACCACAGGCCGGGCGGCACATGGTCGACATGCGGCAGCACGATCCGCACCGCGCCAGTCGTGCCGACAGTGAGCGCGGCGCGGCTGGCTCCAACCGCGCCGCTGCCGATGTTGGC
>DASTWM010000175.1:0-16055 GCA_035765855.1 Roseiflexaceae bacterium | reverse complement strand
GCGCCGCGCATCCCAAGGGCATCATTGCGGTCTTTTCCCATGCCGACATCATCAAGCTGGCAATCGCCTATTACGTTGGCATCCACGTTGACTTATTCCAGCGGCTTGAGGTGCAACCATGCGCTTTGACGGCGATTCAGTTCACGCGCATGGGGCCGCGCCTGCTGGCATTCAATGACACCGGCTCGCTGGAATATCTCACGCCCAGGCCGGAGGAGCCGCCCGCCGCTGAGGGCGAGCAGCCAAACAACGCGCATGCCAACGGCGCGGCACCAGCAGCCGAGCAGCCGCCCGCCACGCCTGCTGCCAACCCGGCGGAGCCGACAACGCAGGAAGCGGCTGGAGCGCATGCTGCTCCTGATGCAGCGACATCTGAAACAAATACAGTGGAGCAAGCAACACCTGAAGCCGCTGCGCCCGACGCTGCCGCGCTTGAAGCAAGCGCGCAGAGCAACGGCCATGCGCCTGCCCAGCAGGTTAGCGCTTCTGATGAACAGGGGACAGATACATCATCTGGGGTATAGGCTATGTCTGATTTTGAATTTACCTATGATTTGGACGCGGTGACGCGAATCACTGCAAACGCCGTGGGAAAGCCGGGGCAGCGGGTTTTCTACCTTCAGGCGCGCAGCAATCGACAACTCATTTCGTTGATTGCCGAAAAGGATCAGATTGCCGCGCTGGCACAGGCGATCACGCAATTGCTCGACGATCTGGCGGAAAAAAACCCGTTGCTGTCGTCGTCGGACGACCTGTTGCCAATCTTCGACATGAGCCTGGAAGAACCGCTTGAGCCGGTTTTTCGTATAGCTCAACTACGGCTCGGGTACGACGAAGAGGATGATACCATTGTGTTAGTTGCGCTCGGTTGGCCAGAGGCTGAGGAGGGGACGCCGCCCACCGCGCGTTTCAGCGCGACCCGGCAGCAGATGCGGGCGCTGAGCGAGCACGCTTCGCAGGTGGTCTCGAAAGGGCGAAAAATCTGTGGGAACTGCACGCGCCCGATCGATCCCGGTGGTCATTTCTGCCCACAAATGAATTAAGTACTACGTGTTGCCTGTTACGTAAGACGTGTTGCGTGATACTTGAAAGCCAGCATCATGTGATACTCACCTGTCACGCATCAAGTATCAAGCACCAAGCATGAATAAACATGTCAGAATCGCAATCAACAGAACTTGGCGTCGCTGATATTCTCCAGTTGTTGGGGAAGGGTGAGCTCGACATTCAGGGCTCAATGCCATGGAGCAGTAATTACACGTTATTAACAAGTGTGCGGTATAATGGGTTAGAGGGTTTAGCGGTGTACAAACCGCGCCGTGGCGAGCGCCCGCTGTGGGATTTCCCGCGCGGGACGTTGTGCAAGCGCGAGGTTGCGGCGTACTTGCTGAGCGAGGCGCTTGGCTGGCTGCTGGTGCCGCCCACGGTGCTGCGCGACGGGCCGTATGGCCTTGGCTCGGTGCAGTTGTTTATTGATGCTGATCAAGAAGCGCACCTCTTTACCATGCAAAAGGAGGGCACGTTTGAAAACCAGATCGAGCAGCTCGCCGCGTTCGACTTGATTGCGAACAATGCCGACCGCAAGAGCGGCCATTGCCTGCGCGGGAGCGATGGGCGGCTGTGGGCGATTGATCATG
Source organism: Roseiflexaceae bacterium (assembly GCA_035765855.1). Classification (GTDB taxonomy): domain Bacteria; phylum Chloroflexota; class Chloroflexia; order Chloroflexales; family Roseiflexaceae; genus DASTWM01. The sequence goes on along the minus strand of DASTWM010000175.1, from coordinate 14,418 downwards.
GGATTTGCTTTCATGAAGAATATAAGCTCCGCACCGTGTTGTGGGATTACGCCGGACAACCGCTTCGGCCTGATATTCTTGATGATTTGAAAGCGTTGCGCGTCCGGCTGAATGCAAGCGATCCGCTGTTGGATGTTTTCAGCCAGTTGTTAGACAAAGACGAAGTTCGTGCGTTCCGGCGGCGGCTTGAGAAGCTGATCGAGTCCGGCTGTTACCCTGACCCAGGGTATGGCCGGTACATGCCCTGGCCGCCTGTCTAGAAGAACCGTCTTAGCTGTTGTTATAACCCAGCCAGTCGTTATTGCCGATGATGGAGCGAAGCGTGGTCGCTTATTCGGTAATAATTGCTGGCTTTTTTGTGGAAAAAACACACTGTTTTTTTACTATTATTCTGGCATGAAGCAGGTATATTGAAATAAATGAACGTTTTATAGCATGAAATGTATCGCAGATTCTTGTCATAAACAGTATACATAGGCTGGAGGATGGATGTGACACAACATCTGGGAACCGAAGAACGACCTGTTCGCATTGCCATTATTGGCGCGGGTCCGGCGGCCTTTTATGCCGTCGAAGCGCTGCTGAAGCACCGTGACCGCGTGTGTCAGATTGACATGTTCAATCGCTTGCCGACTCCCTTCGGGCTTGTCCGTGATGGCGTCGCGCCTGATCATCAATCCATCAAGGGCGCCACACGCATCTATGATCGCATCGCACAGAATCCAAACGTGCGCTACTTCGGTAACGTTACCTTTGGAACACATATTTCGCACGAAGACCTGAAGCCATTGTACGATCAAATCGTCTATGCGGTGGGCTCGCAAGCCGACCGGCGCATGGGCATTCCCGGCGAGGATTTATATGGAAGCTACCCGGCAACGGAGTTTGTCGGCTGGTACAACGGCCATCCTGACTATTGCCGGATGCAATTCGATCTGTCACATGAGCGCGCGGTGGTTGTGGGCAATGGCAACGTGGCCATGGACGTTGCGCGCATTCTGCTGACCGACCCGGACGAGCTGGCCAGGACCGACATCGCTGATTATGCCCTGGCGGCGCTGCGCGAAAGCTGCGTGCGCGAGGTGATCATGCTGGGGCGGCGCGGCCCGGCACAGGCGGCCTTTACGAACCCTGAGATCAAGGAGTTTGGCAACCTGGCGGGCGTTGATGCGCTGGTCGATCCGGCTGATCTGGAACTCGACGAGCAAAGCGCCGCATCGCTGGCGGACAACAAGGTGGCGGCGAAAAATGTCGAAATCTTGCAAGGCTTTGCGGCGCGCGGGCGCACCGGCGCTGATCGGGCCATTTTCATGCGCTTTCTGGTGTCGCCGGTCGAACTGATCGGGCAGGATAACCGCGTAGTAGCTGTTAAAGTTGAGCGGAACAAACTGCAAGGTGATCGCGTTGGCGGGCTGCGCGCATGCGGTACGGGCCAATTCGAAATAATTGAAGCCGGGCTGGTATTGCGCTCGGTTGGCTACCGTGGCGTGCCACTGTCGGGCGTCCCGTTCGATGACTCGACTTACACGATTCCGAATGTGGCCGGTCGGGTGGTGCTTGAAAGCACCGGCGAACCGCTGCCGGGCGAGTATGTCGTGGGTTGGATCAAGCGCGGGCCTTCCGGCGTCATTGGCACCAACAAGCCCGACTCGGTTTCAACTGTCGCGGCCATGGTCGAAGATTGGGAGACGCTGCCGGGCATTGCTGACGAAAATCGGGATCGTAGCAACATCGAGGCGCTGCTGAAAGAACGCAAGCCCGACTACGTGACGTATGCCGATTGGCAGGTGCTGGATCGCTACGAAGTTGCGTGCGGTGCCGAATGTGATCGCCCGCGCGTCAAAGTCACCAACTTACCAGCCATGCTGGACGTGATGCGGCGCGGCTAAAACGCGGGTAGAACAAAGAACAAAACATAAAGACCAAAGCCCAGGCATGTTCATGCCTGGGCTTTGGTCGTATTGTGGTGGGGACGGAGGGACTCGAACCCTCACGGATTGCTCCACAAGTTCCTAAGACTTGCGCGTCTGCCAGTTCCGCCACGTCCCCTCAATGGGCTGATTGATTGTACCACAGCCTTCTGCCGCACGCAATGTAACTATTCCGCATGCTTTACTACTGAGTCGTTACTTCTTCGCAATGATACAGATACTCACAGGCGCAGAATATATTGCTATGATGGATCATAAATATGCTCTTGCCGACGAAGAAACGTTTCATGTCGTCGTCTCTCATTTTTGTTGGAGTGGAATATTTATGAATTGCCGTGTGTTTGCGTCTGTGTTTCGCTTCGTTATGCCGTTGTTCCTCATCTGTATGTTGCTGGCTGGCATGTTCAGTTCGTCAACTCGTGTCTTTGCTGCTGGTGTCCCCACGGCAACACTGACTGTGCCGACTGAAACATTCATCGGCGAGCCACTGACATTTACTGCTGCTTTCGACAACACCGGTCCAGACACTGGCTACGGGCCATATATCGATTTGTACTTGCCTGCCGCGGGCGCAGACGGCGCGGGCGCAGCAACTGATGACGGCATAACGTTCAACAGCGCGACATATCTTGGCGCATCACTCACGCCGGTTGTTCCGCCCTTTCCATGCACCGGATCATTCATCCATCCACTCACCGGCAAGGCGACCACCTGCACAGTTGACACACAGGTGGTTATTTTGCAGATGCCGTTTGGCAGTTTCACACCTAATCAGCCTGCCGCTCCAGTGATCGTGAATGCCATGCTGAGCAACTTGGCCGATGCGGGCACGCCTCTGGCAATTAGATCGCAGGCTGGGTTCGTGTACGGCAACGATCCGCTTGACAACCCGGCCATCGATCCGCCGATCGTCGGCAGCATGGCGAGCGCCAGCACCACGCCAGTTCTGTTCAAATTAAAGAAGACCTACATTGGGCCGGAAGATGAAACCGCGACTGGTCGGAATTACCCACGCGATTATCAAATGAGTGTCGATGTCGCCAATGGTCAGACCATTACCAATTTAGATATTACTGACAACATGCCGAAGGAATTGCAGTTCATGCAAATTGTTTCGGCGACACCTGCAAGCTGCAATATCGCCACGCCGCTGGCCGTTCCGCCGACCACTGCTCCGCAAAACCCGCCCACGAACAAGCTCACGGTGCGCTGTTCCAGCGTGACAGGCGGTATCGGTTCCATGGACGCCGTTGTGACGCTGCGCTTCTTTGTGCCGCGCCTCGACGCAGATGGCAATGCGGTACTCCCGCCTGACACGGCCAACGACAGGATTTCGACCAATGATGCAGTGGCGGAAGGCGATTGGAAGCCGATTGACGCGCGCGATGCGCAGACGCATGTCGTCAGCGATGCGACAAAAGCCGATCACCGCCTTGAAGATCAGGCGATTGCGATTCAAAAAAGCTTTTTCACTTCAACGAATGTCGGCGCAGCAGGCAATACACCGGGCGATGTGCTGGCCTATACGCTGGATTTTCAGGTATCAGATTATTTCGCGTTTGATCAGGTGGTGATCACCGATGTGCTCAGCGACGGCTTGCATATCGATCCGAGTTTCCCGCCGACATTAGAGATCAATGGCAATACATATGCTCTCACAGCGGCTTCAATTGCGGCTGGCAACTACACCATTGACACCAGCCAGATTGGCAATGACACGAATCCCGCGACGAACGGCTCGACCAGGCTGATCTTCCGCGTGTCGGACGAAATAGCAGGACGGCAGGCTGGCTCGCTTGGCCGCATGGTCGGCGGCTGTGTGCGGCCCACTGGCACAGGCAACCCTGCGCCGGACTGCGCAACCTATAACGATGGCCCGACGACCGGCAAAATTGTTTACCATGCAATTATTCAGGATGAGTTTACTGACACGTATCTTCCTCAGGATAAATATGTTGATCATGGCGACAAACTCGGCAATTCGGCAGTGATCAATGGCCGGGTGCTGGACACGGCAAACGTGGCGAATCCCACCGGCTTTGAAGAGGCGGACGATACATATGCTGGCCTGGCCCTGGCGTTTGGTCAACTCACCAAGTCGATCTACGCGGTCAACGGCAGCACGACGCTGCCTGCGCCTATGCGCGTCAAGCCCGGCGATACATTGACCTATCGCTTCCGTTACTCGTTACCGTCGAGCGATTTTGAAAATCTGCGGTTTATTGATTACCTCCCGTTGCCGGTGTTCGACGCGACCCAGGTCACAACATTTAGTCCGAGCGGCGGCATTCCGCCTGCCGGAACCGTCACCTACGGGCCGAATGATACCTATCATGCGTTGACAGGCGGGCCTGCGCCGCTCACGCCAGCCATTTCGACCAGTGGCCCGGCGGCGGATAATGCTATTACCCTTACCTACGGCAGCTACAAAGATCCGCAGAACCGCGCCTCGGATGTTGATTTGCTGTTCACGGTGACAGTTTCCAACAAGCCGTTTGCCGATGGTTTGTTCCTGACCAATCAGGTGCGGGCCTATGAAGCCACGACGAACGCAGGTGATCAGGCGCTTGACTCGATTGTGCAGATCAAGCTGGCCGAGCCGGTCCTTGGTGTTAAAAAAGGCGTGGTTGCGACGAACAATCCAGCAGGCGCGTTCAGCCCGACCACAATCGGCCCGGTGGCATTTACAACTCCTGGCAGCGCATGCCCGCGCTTTTCTGGCACCGTTCATTCGCCTGGCCTGACAACTAAACCGATCGACAGCAATCTCAGCAAGGTGGATGCGGGCGATCTCGTGACCTTTGCGATTGTGGTCGAGAATACTGGCTCAAGTTCCGCATTTGACGTTCATGTCCGCGACACGTTACCGGCCGGATTTAGTATTCCAGGCGGTGGGCTGAACCTGTGTGTGACCAATGGCGCGGGAACGCCCATGGGTTACACATCGCTCGGCAGCGGCCTGTTCGACGCAGCAGGCGGCATTGAGTTGAACGACCCCGGCAGCGGCGCGCTCGACGCGGGCAAGGATGCGGCGGGAGCGCTGGTCAGCAGCGGGCGCAACATTGCGATTGTGACGTATGACCTGGTCGTCGCCCCGACGGTCACAGCGCAGCAACAGCTTACCAATACCGCGACGCTATATAACTATGCCAGCACGGAAGGTGGCCCAACCTTCCTGTCATCGGGCCTGACAGATAATGCGACGGTGACAATCGCGCCGCCTGCCATGAACAAACAACTCGCTGGCACCGAGATTAACAATGCTAACAACTCTGGTACGCAGGCGGTGATCGGCGAAATTGCCACGTATACAGTGACACTCAAGCTTCCCGAAGGTGTCACGCCGGGCGTAAAGATCGTCGATACGCTCGATCCCGGACTGGCGTTTGTTGACATGATCAGTGCCACGCCATCGAGCGGCGTGTCAATAAGCGGCAGCACCACGCCGAACGTGACGAATAGCGGCGGCACGCTTACCTTTGATCTTGGCACGGTCACGAATGCAAACACTGACAACGCGACGCCTGACACAATCACGTTCGTGTACCGCGCGGTGGTGCTGAATGTGGGTACAAATACGAGCGGCAAGACACTGAAAAATTCGGCGAAAGCCACATGGACCGGCGGCAACCAGACAGTTTCAGCGCCCGTCGTCACTGTGGTCGAGCCGAAGGTGAACATCGCCAAGAGCGTGAGTCCGGCGACTGGCGATGCCGGCGATCCAGTGGCATACACGATTACGCTTACGAATACGACCGGCCCGGATGCACTCGATGTCACGCTCAACGATCCGCTGCCCATATCTGTGAGCGGGCCGGCGATCGCCAGCGTGACTGACAGCGCCGGGTTGCTGACCGCCGCCAATTTTCAGCTCGTGGGCAACGTCCTCAGCAGCGTCGCGCCGTTCGACATGCCGACCAACGCCGCGCGCAAAATTACGATTGTGGTGAACGGCACGCTGCCGACGAGCGTGCAATCGGGCCAACTCATTGACAATACGGCTACTGTGCAGTGGACGAGCTTGCCTGGATCGCCGGGCCAGCGCTCGACATACAACGCAAGTTCGACCAAACGGACCGGCGCGGGCGGCGTCAACAGTTACACAGCCTCCAGTAAAGCAACACTGACGGTGCTGACCTCTGCGCCTGAAAAGAGCATCGTCGGGACATCTGAGCCGCATACCGGATGTACAGGCAACCCGCCGTGCATCGAACGTGTGGCGCTTGGCGAGATTGTGCGCTACCGCTTGAGCATACGAGTGGCAGAAGGCACAACGCCGAATGTACGATTGAGCGATCAGATCGACTCAAATATGCGCTTCCTGAACGATGGTACGGCCAGGATTGCCTTTATCTCCAATGATGGTGGCATGACTTCAACTTCTATCAACAGCGGCATGGCAGGTTGTGCCAATCTGAATGTTTCTGGTAACTCGCGCAATGTGACGCCAACATGCCCGATTCCTGCGACAAGCATTACTGGCGGCACGTCTGGCGGGACATTCATTGATAGCGACGACCCGACGTTCAATATCGGCACAATCATGAACAATGACAGCGATGCTGATGAAGAATATATTGTCATCGAACTTAATGTATTGGTGACGAATGTTACAGGTAACAGTTTGTCGGGTGCCGGTCCATACGGCCAAACGCGCACCAACACGTTCACGGTGTCAATCAATGGCACCTCCACGGACACATCGAACACGGTGAAAGTCACCACCACCGAGCCAGTCATCAGCTCCCTGGACAAACAGGTTGTTCCCGCAACGCCGCTCGATGCTGGCGACATGGTGACATATACCTTGACCTACACCAATACTGGCAAAGGCGTCTACAACGTCGCCGGGTTCGACTTCGTCATGACCGACACACTCGACGCGAATCTTGTGCCGCAGAGCGTGACCGGCACGACGAGCAGCGGCGCATGTGGCCTCACGCCATCAACCTTTACCGGAAACATTTCAGGTCAGACCGTTACCAGCATGGTAAGCTGTCTTAACCCCGGTGGCAAAGTCACAACGACAATTGTGGCGAAAGTCGTCGCAAGCGTGCCGAGCGGCCTGTCCGTCCCGAACAGCGCCAATCTGACATGGTCGAGCCTGCCGGGCAACGGCACGCCAGCTGGCAGCCCCGGTAACACGACTGGATCGACGACGCCCGGCGCAAGCGGCGCACCTACGGGCGAGCGCAACGGTGCGGATGGCTTTGGTAGCACTCTGAATAAGTATGCCAGCCCCAGCAACGTCGTGAATACGACTATCGCTGCGCCGCAGATTGCCAAACAGACACCGAATCCGACAAAGTACACCATCGGCGACACCATAACCTATTACATCAACGTCACGCTGCCAGAAGGCGTCACGCGGGCGTTAGTGGTAAACGATACGCTGCCGAGCGGTCTGGCATATATCAGCGGCAGCGTTATCACGAGTGCAGCGGCCAGCGCGGGCAACATGACACAGGACTACAGCGGCACGTTAGCTGTCCCGACAGTCACCGCACCAGGCAGCAGCGGCGGCGGCATGCTCACGCTCGACTTCGGCGATGTCACGACCACCGACGACAACAATGTCAACAACAATCGCTTTGTTGTGAAGGTCGTCGCGCGCGTGCTCAATGCCTCCACGCCGTTGAATCAGAAGGGCGGCACTGTCACGAACAGCGCTGCGCTCACCTACAAAGCAGGCACGAATACGAGCACCACGCCTGTAGACGGCGGCTCTGTAAACGCGACAATCATCGAGCCGCAGATCACCACTACGAAATCAGTCAACCAAACCAGCAATGTGCAGGCGGGCAACGTGCTGACGTATACCGCGCGCTTTCTCAACACTGGCAACAGCCCCGCATATGATGTGACCGCGACCGACACGCTGGCGCAGGGCACGGCCTACAACGCTGGCTCGGCAAGCTGCATGTACAAGAATGGCTCTGCGGTGCTCACACCAATCGCCGTCGCGGTGACGACTGGCAGCGGTACGATCAGCTTCGATGGCAGCCCGACGGGCAGTTGGGACATTCCTGTCACCAGCCCGGCGTCCTACATCGAATGTACCTACAGTGTCACTTCCCAGAACAGCATGTACATCAACGGCGCCCACACCAACACAATCGACGCGAACTGGAGCAGCCAGAACGGCAGCGCCGCCGACGAGCGTGTATACAACGACACGCCAGGTTACAGCGTTGACGGAACGCAGGACGAAGCCAAAGCAACCTTTACTGTCAACGCGCCGGCGTTCAGCAAGAGCGATGGCGGCATGACCAGCGCCACCATCGGCCAGCCGATTACGTACACGCTCACCATGAGCAGCCCGCTCGGAACCGTGCGCGACCTGCGCATCACAGACACGCTGCCGCTCGGCCTGATCATGGACGCGAGCATGACACCGGCAGTCACTGGCGTTGCCAGCGCGCCGACGTTCACCACCAGCGGCTCGGATATAATCTGGACATTTGGCGATGCGGTCGTGACGGGCAGCCCGGTGCGGATCACCTTCCGCGCCATTGTCGCCAACATCGCTGGTAATCAGGACAGCGGCCCGACGACGCTCAATAATACGGCTCAGTTGACCTACAAGGACGCCACCAATGCAGCGCATGCACTGAACGGAAGCGACTCTGTGACGGTGATCGAGCCAGCGCTGACCATGACCAAGACAGTGTCACAGCCGAGCGCGAACCTTGGCGACCTCGTCACCTACACGCTTACGGTTTCGCATCCGGCGGGCGATGCTGAGACGGCTTACGACACGGTCATCAGCGACATCATTCCAGCGGGCCTGGCCTACGAAGCTGGCTCGGCGAAGATTAGCAGCGGCCCGGCAGGAACAGTCGTTTACACCGCGCCTAACACACTGAACTGGCTCGTCCCGGCCATTGCACCGAACGAAACGGCCGTCCTGACGTTCCAGGCGCGTGTCACCGACCCGGCGCTGGCGTCCGCCACCAACACGGCGAACGTCACATGGACCAGCATGCCGGGTGCCAGTTCCAACGAGCGCACCGGCTCCGGCGGTGTCAACGACTACAGCGCTGACGCATCGGCAACGCTGCTCACCACCAGTTACCAGATCAGCAAAACACTGCTTGAACCAGCGAGCGGTGTGGCGGGCATGAACGATACCGTGCGCTTCAGCATTGTCGTGACCAACACCGGCGCGACGGCGCTCGCAACCGTGCCGCTGACCGACACGTATAACACAACCTTCCTGGCGTATCAGAGCGCCACGCCTGCGTCGAACGACAACACTGACGACGGCGTGATCAATTGGACCAACCTGGCCAATGCGGCGAGCGGTGGCCCAATCGCGCCGGGCGCAACCCGCACGGTAACGGTCACGTTCAAAGCCAAAGCGCCGACACTGCCGGGCGGCGACACTATTAACCAAGCTGCCGCATCTGGCGTGCAGGACGCGAGCGGCACCATGCTGCCGTCGCACAAGAGCACTGCCGCAGTAGCAATCGGACAGCCGGACATGCAAATCAGCAAGAGCGACGGGCTGGACAGCATCATGCCCGGCGACACGCTGACCTACACGCTCGCGGTGACCAACAGCGGCACCTATACCGCAACAAATGTTGTTATCACCGAGACGCTGCCGCTCTACACCAGCTTCGTCGGACCAGCGGGCTGGATCGATCAGGGCAGCCGCGTATACACCTACGCGGTCGGTGATCTGGCAGCAGGCGCGAACACAACGGTGCCATTCATCGTTCATGTGAACGGCGCGCTGCCCGCCAGCGTCACGCAGGTCGCCAACACTGCGCGAGTGAACGACAACGGCGCGCATGGCGAACCGACACCCGCAAACAACACGGCGAGCGACACGGACACAATTGAAGCTGTGCCGGATCTACGGCTCAGCAAGAACGATTACCTTGATTTCTCGTTCCCTGACGCGGTAGGGATCTACACGTTGGGCTACCAGAATACGGGCAACCAGGATGCGACCGGCGTGGTGATTACGGAAACCGTCCCGCTTTATACAACTTTCGACGCTGGTTCGAGCACGGCGGGCTGGAGTTGCGCTGACCGCGCTCCAGCGGGAACAACATGCATGATCGCGCTTGGTACGGTCGCGGCAGGTGATAGCGGCAGCGTCAAGTTTGCCGTAAAAATCGCCGCATCACTTCCGGCAGGCATTGAGCGTGTCTACAATACCGCAATAATTGCCGACGACAATGGCAACGGCGACGATCCGACGCCGAACAACAACACGGCCAGCGACGACACGCCCATTCGGGCCACGCCGGACATGCAAATCAGCAAGAGTGATGGCGGCATTACGGCAGTAGAGGGCGGTACAATCACGTATACGCTGACCTACACCAACGCCGGCGATCAGGATGCGACTGGCGTGGTGATCACCGAAACCTTGCCGCTCAACACCAGCTTTGTTGGGCCATCGGGCTGGGTTGATCAGGGAAGCGGTGTGTTCACCCGCAACGTTGGCGACATGGCAGCGGGCGCAAGCGGCAACATTACGTTCATGGTCAAACTGGACGCGCCGTTGTCGGCAGGCGTCACGCAAGTGACGAACACAGTGACCATCGCCGATGATGGCAGCAACGGCGACGACCCGACGCCAGACGACAACCAGAGCAGCGTCACAACGCCGGTTTCAGCGTACCAGATCAGCAAAACGCTGCTTGATCCGGCGAGCGGACTGGCAGGCGTCAATGACCCGGTGCGCTTCAGTATTGTCGTGACCAACACGGGCGACACAGTGTTACTGACGGTACCACTGACCGACACGTACGATCCAACAGTGCTGCAATTCGTGAGCGCTACCATGGCTCCCGACAGCGCCACGGCTGGCACACTGAACTGGAACGATTTGACAGGTGCAGGCTCGCTTGCGCCCGGCCAGACAATCACCGTCGATGTCACCTTCACGGCGCTGACGCCGACAGCAAAAGGCGCAACTGTCAACCATGCCGACGTGGCAGGCGCGGCAGACGAAGGTGGAACAGTGTTGCCGCAGAGCAGCGCCACGGCGGATGTCATGATCGGCCAGCCGGATCTGCAAATCAGCAAGACTGACGGCCAGACGAGTGTGTCAACCAGTACAACGCTGACTTACATGATCACAGTCACTAACACAGGTACGTACACCGCGACTGGCGTGGTCATTACCGATCCCTTGCCTGGCTATACCAGCTTCGATGGCGGCAGCGTGGACTGGGAAAACCTCAAGGAAGATGGTAACTTCACCTACGCCCTCGACGCGCCGCTCGGCCCCGGCCAAAGTACGACCATGACGTTTGTTGTGATCGTTGACGCGACCGTTCCGGCTGGCGTAACACACATCACGAACACGGCCAGCACTGCTGACGACGGCGCGCATGGCGCTGACCCGACGCCCGGCAACAACACGGCGACTGATGTAGACGCGCTGCTCGCCGCGCCCGACCTGGCACTTTCCAAGACGCATACCGGCGACTTCCTGGTCGGCCATGAGGGCAGTTACCTCCTGCAGGTGAACAACCACGGCGCGACCGGCACGACCGGGCCGATCACGATCACCGATGCGCTGCCGAGCGGCCTCAGCTACGTGTCCGCGAGCGGCACTGATTGGACCTGCGCGGCGAACGGTCAGGATGTCACATGTACGAATCCTGGGCCGCTGAAAGCAGGCGACAGCCTGCCTGATCTGACATTGACGGTAAACGTTGGCTCGGCGGCATGGCCGGCGGCAACCAACAGCGCGGTGGTTTCCACGGCGGGCGAGGGCGATCAGACCGATAACAGCGCCAGCGACCCGACCACGATATTTGCGCCGGACTTGCAGTTGGACAAGCGTGTCACGAGTGGGAGCATGACATCTGGTGCAGCCGTGATATACACGCTAACTTACACTAACACCGGCAACCAGGATGCGACTGGCGTGATCATCACGGAGCAAGTGCCGGATCACACGAGCTTCAACGCCGCTGCAAGTGACACTGCATGGTCGTGTGCTGGCGTAAGCGCTGGCAGCACCTGCACCCTGAATGTTGGCGCGGTCGCGCAGGGTGCGACGGGCTATGCCACGTTCAGTGTTATCGTTGATAGCCCGTTGCCGTCTGCGGTGACGACAATCGTGAACACCGCAGTCATCGCGGACGATCATGTGCATGGCGATGATCCGACCGATGCTGGCGATCCTATCGATAACAATCGTGCATTGGCGAACCTCTCGGCAGCGCCAACTGCCGTGACACTCGTTAGCTTTACGGCATCCAGTCAGAATGATGGCGTGGTGGTTCAATGGCAGACTGGCGCGGAAATAAATACCATGGGCTTCGATCTGTACCGCAGCGCCGACAGCAGCCGCGCCCATGCCGAGCGGATCACGCCAAATACGATCATGGCAAACGGTCGCGGCCAGCAAGGCGCGAGCTACAGTTTGACGGACACAACCGCGCAGCTGGGCGTAGATTACCATTACTGGCTGGTGGAAACCGACACGGATAACGCAACGCATGAGTACGGGCCGATTACGGTCGGGCGGCAGTTAGCGGCGCAAACCCGCATCTTCCTGCCAATCATGGGGCGCTAAATGGCGGCATAGAAGTCTTTCAGAATCCCTCACCCTGCTGCTGGCGCAGCTTCCCTCTCCCGCTGGGAGAGGGACCGAGGGTGAGGGAAACCCATCTCATGGCCGATATCATCATGCGATAAGATGTGATACAATATATTGCAAAGGCGTTGACGGAGACGAGTACGGAACAGCCAGTCGGTTGCAGCGAGCGCGCAGATGGTGCAAGGCGCGCCCGGCCCGTTGCGGAAAATCCCTCCCGAGCCGAACGGTGAAAGAAGATATGAGTGTTGAGTTATGAGTTAAAGAACCGGTTTGTTAATTCAGAACTCAAAACTTAGAACTTATCAAGTAACTGTTTCCGTGTTCGCCGCACGTTACCCAGGCGGGGGTGTGTTAGCGCCTCACCGAGCGTAGGTATTTCAGATTGCGCGTTGCAGGTTGCAGGTTGAACTATCAATCTACGATCTGAAATCAACATCTGCGATGCCTAAAGCAGGGTGGTACCACGGGGTTTATAATCCTCGTCCCTGATATGGGGGCGGGGTTTTTTGATTCTCTTTTTGTTCTTTGTTCTGGCACTGGAGGGTTTATGGCATTTAAAGAGGTTGACTCCAGGGTGTCGTTCCCCGATTTGGAGCAGCAGGTCGCGGCATGGTGGAACGAGCATGGCGTCGTCAAAAAGGCGCTGGCACGCGGCGACCGGAACAATCCGTTCGTGTTCTTCGAGGGGCCGCCGACGGCGAACGGGCGTCCGGGCGTGCATCATGTTGAGGCGCGCGTCACCAAGGACATCATCAATCGCTACCACCGCATGCGCGGCCAGTACGTCATCGGCGCGCGGGGTGGCTGGGACACGCACGGCCTGCCGGTCGAGGTCGAGGTCGAGAAGGAACTTGGCTTCCGCGGCAAGCCCGATATTGAGCGCTACGGCATCGCAGAGTTCAACGCCAGGTGCAAGGCGAGCGTGAACCGCTACGTCGATGCGTTCGAGCAACTGACCGAGCGGATCGCGTTCTGGCTTGACCTTGAGAATCCGTACCGCACCTACGACAACAGCTACATCGAGTCGCTATGGTGGATCATGCAGCAATTCTGGCAAAAGGATTTGCTGTTCCGCGACTACAAAGTGACCATGCACTGCCCGCGCTGCGGCACAACGCTGGCCGACGCCGAGGTTGCGCTGGGCTTCAAGGACGACGTGGACGATCCATCGGTCTGGCTTCGCTTCCGCCACGCGCCGTCGGGCCACCAGCTTGATGAAGAGCTTGCAGGCTCAGCCTTCCTGGCTTGGACGACGACGCCATGGACATTGCCCGCCAACGTCGCGCTGGCGGTGAAGCCCGACGCGCACTATGTGCTGGTCGAGTATACCGGCGGCGAGCAACTCGAGCGATTGGTGCTGGTCGCTGATTTGGCCGAGCGCGTGCTGGGCGAAGGAAATTATCGTGTGCTCAGAACCTTTGCTGGTGAGCGGCTGCGCGATGTGCATTACGAGCGACTATTCGACGGGCAGCAGGCGCAGGGCGACACGGTAGGCATGGACCAGGCGTATCATGTCGTCGCCGACGATTTTGTGTCGCTCGAAGACGGCACCGGCATCGTCCACATCGCGCCGGCATATGGCGACCTTGAGGTTGGGCGCAAGTACGCGCTGCCGACGCTGTTCTCGGTCGATCTGAACGGCAATACGCTGCCCATGTTCAACGCGCTTGGCTTCGGCGAGATGTTCTTCAAAGAGGCCGATCCGCTGATCACGCGCAACCTGCGCGAGCGCGGGCTGCTGTTCAAGAGCGGGCGCGTCCGGCACTCCTACCCGTTCTGCTGGCGCTGCGGCACGGCGCTGCTGTATTACGCCAAGCCGTCATGGTACATCCGCACGACCGCCAAGAAGGAGGAATTGCTGGAAAACAATGCCCAGATCCATTGGGTACCGGAGCACATCAAGTACGGGCGCTT
>DASTWM010000174.1:0-2806 GCA_035765855.1 Roseiflexaceae bacterium | reverse complement strand
AAATGGGCGCTGTGTTCGCGCACCAGCGGCACTACCCGGTCAATGATGCGCTGCCAAGCGCCGATGTCGCTCAGAAATGCTTTGGTGTGTGGCACGCCCGCCGCGGCATGGCCGGGATTGCGGATGCGCCCGTTTGCGCCGCGCTGCTGCGTTTCGGGCTTGCCAAGATCATGACATAATGCAGAGAACAGCAGCACCGCGCGATCATCGCCATGCAGGTCATCGCGCTCAGCCAGCCGCGCCGCCGCGTCACACACATGGCAGGTGTGAGTCCACACATCGCCTTCCGGGTGGTAGCCCGGATCTTGCTCTGAGCCAAGCGTGCCGACGAGCGACGGATACAAGGTAAGCCAGCCGGTCTGTTGCAGCGCATGCAGTCCGGCGGATGGCACGCGCCCTTGCACCGCCCACTTCCACCATTCGCCCCACACCCGTTCGCGCGGCAGGCTCGGTGCCTGCGGCAGCAGCGCGCGGCAGACCTCTACCGTTTCAGGCGCGAGCCGCATGTCGAAGCGCGCCGCAAACTGCATCGCCCGCAGCACGCGCAGCGGGTCTTCGCTGAACGCCTCCGAGACATGCCGAATGATGCCGTCGCGCAGATCGTCAACGCCGCCATAAAAATCGAGCAGTTGGCCGTCAGGGGTGATCGCCAGCGCATTCCAGGTAAAATCGCGCCGCGCCGCCGCTTCCTGCGGGGTCATGGCGGGATCCGGCTCGGCAAGCGCGCCACGCGGGCCGCTGCGATTCTCGCGGCGGGGCAGCGCCACGTCAAGCTCAAAACCATCTGGCAGCCGCAGCTTCAGCACGCCAAACGAGCGCCCGACCGCATTCACTGCGCCGAACGGCGCGAGCGCTGCGGTCAGCCGCTCCGGTGTGAGGTGATAGACCTCGATGTCAATATCTTTGGATTGCAGGCCAATCAGTTGATCGCGCACCGCGCCGCCGACGATCAGCGGCCAGCCACCCGCGTTTTGAAGGGCGGCGAGGATGGGATGCAGTCGCGCAAGCAACGCGGTGGACAATGCAGACGCATCAGGCATGTTCAGCGACTTCTTGCCCGATATTGATCCACTGCTCGCCCCAGCATTCGATCGCCTGAATGACCGGCGCAAGCGCGCGGCCCTTCTCCGTCAGCGCGTATTCGACGCGCACCGGCGTCTCCGGCAGCACACGTCGCTCGACCACGCCTTCTTGCTCTAATTCCTTCAATCGCTCAGAAAGCATGCGGTCGCTAATGACCTGGAGTTGCTCAGCGATCTCATTGAAGCGCAGCGGCCCAGCCATGAGCACCTTCAAAATAAGACCCGTCCAACGCTTGCCGATGATCTCGATAGCGTGTTGGTAGCGGACACAGATTTGTTCACTATAGCGCATGTCGCCCTCTCATGTGACCGTCGTTGCTCAACACCAGGAGCTTTCGTGCCAACGTTTTGCAGGCGGTCAGTTATATGGCACATAAATTGTTATGTTTATATACTATCAAAAAGGAAGCTTCTTGACAAGCATGTATTCAATTGTGTTATAATAGCAACTAACAAAACAGAAGCTAAAGGAGATCATACATGGCTTCACCAATTCACGTACTCGGCTTCGCCGGCAGCCTGCGGAAACAATCGCATAATGTGGCAGTGCTGCGTGCAGCGGGCGATCTCATGCCCGCCGGCATGTCACTTGAACTCTATGATCTTGCGTCACTTCCGTTCTACAATCAGGACGAGGATGGCGAGCGCATGCCCGACAGCGTGCGTGAGTTCAAACAGAAGATTGCCGACGCGGATGCCTTGTTAATCGCGACGCCTGAATACAATCATTCAATTCCAGGTGTGCTGAAGAACGCGCTCGATTGGGCGTCGCGGCCCAGCGGCACCGCGCCGACGAATGGCAAACCCGCTGCTATTCTCGGCGCGTCGCCGGGCGGCTTCGGCGCGGTGCGGGCGCAGTTGCACCTTCGCCAGATTCTGGCGTCCATGAACGTCTTTGTGCTGCCCCGGCCCGAGGTGGCTATTCCCTTTGTTGGGCAGAAGCTCGACGAAGAAGGGCATGTGACCGATGAGCAGACGCGCGAATTCCTGCGGGCGCACATGATCGCGTTTGCCAGTTGGGTTCGGCGGCTGCGCGGCGAATAATCTTGCAGGACCTGTCAGGTGTTCAAACCTGTCGGGTATACAAGTCCGACAGGGTTACGGGTTTACGAAATTTTATAAAAGATCGTCCTCGACCTGACGCCGCGCGTGGCCGTTTGTTTGGGCGGCGCGAACGGGCGCGGCGCGGACAGCCTCTGGCTCCTCTTCCATGGGCGCGCTGCCCTGATCCTCGCCCGCAGCGATCTGCGTTGAGGCCGTCAGCGACCATGCGATCGTTTGATCAATGATCCCTTCGATCAGCGTGACCCACGGGCGCTTGACCCAATGGGCCGCGATATAGTCTTTCGTGATCGGCGAAGGAATCTGGGCGACAATCGGCGTGATTTCTTTGGTCTGGGTGGTGCCACGCGCCACCTCTTGCCCCGGCCCAAGCGGGATGCTGCATGCATAGAACGGCGGGGTGAGCGGCGGCTTGCCACTTTCCTTGCGGAAGGCGTCCACCATGTCCAGCACCTCGTACTGCTGCGATCGCGCCGGGATCACGTCGCCGGTCAGCGTACCTTTGGCCGTGACCAGCAGCGGCTCCTGAAAGCCAACCGCAAGGAGTTCCTGCAAAAACGCGCGGAAGCGGATCTGCGACTGCTGGCGGCCCGTCGTTGGGTGGCGGCCCCAGCCGAACGCAATCCCGTAGCGGTCAGTGGTGTGCTGCATCTCGCTGATCG
>DASTWM010000173.1:0-4962 GCA_035765855.1 Roseiflexaceae bacterium | reverse complement strand
GATGTATTCGTGGCATCTGCTCCACCCTTGATCGGGAACTGTGAAGAAGTGATATGGCACGACATCAGAAGCCCGCCGCGACGATCACGGCATCCTCGCTGAGCAGCTTCTTCTGCTTGCCAGAGCGATCAATGCTGTAGGTCACCGGGCCGCTTTTGAAGCTGGCCGTGTACAGGATACGACCGTCTGGCGCGATCCGCACCAGGCCGTAGCCATCGGCCTCGTCATCCAACAACACCGGCTCCTTGCCGCCAAACAAGTAGAGCGCGCCATGGTCATTCGCCTGGCCTCCGAGCACAATTGTGTCACCCTGAGCGGCGATGCCGTTCAGCTGGAGGTCACGCTTGAGCACTTGCTCGTCGGAGCCGTCCTGCTTGATCGTCGAGATGGTAGCAGTACGTCCGCCGTTATCATCGCTGTAACTTATCACCAGCACGCGCTCGTTATCGAGATTGCGCCAGAACATCAAACCGTCGCTGCGTTTGAGATCCTGCACCTGCTCGTGCTTGAAGTCGCTGATCTGCAGCGCGTAGCGGCCGCTGCGCTGCTGTGTGAGGATGATGTGCTGGCGGTCCGGCATGAGCTTCCACTCTAGTTGGTCCGCGCCGCGAACGATTTCAACCCGATTATCGCCGTTCAGGTCACTGGTGAACAGCGCCGTCGCTCCATTGGCACGCGCCTCGTAGACCAGGTGGTCGTGAGCGACCTCGCCGCGTCCGCTCTCGACGTTCCGACTGAGCACGACCGGATTTTGCCCGTCGGCGTTCGCCACCAGAAAGCTGGCACCGTTGTCATCCCCACGCACGATGAAGAGCTTGCTGCTGTCGGAGGAGAAGTTCGCCGAGGCTGATCGCAGATCGCGGGCGACCTCGACCGGATTCTTGCCGCTGTCGTCAACAACTGTGAGTTTGTAACGATCACTATCATCGTGCTGCCAGTAAGCGACGTGCTTGCCGTCGGGCGAGATCGTGCCGACGACGCCAAGAATATTCTGTACCAACGTGGTCGTCTGGCCACGCAGACTGACGAGCAGGAGCCGGCTACTGGCATCGTTACCAGTGTTGTTACTGGTACTAGTATCCTGCTCGACCAGCAGCACCTTGTCGCCGTTTGCCGAAGCGATCATCCTTGTCACCGGAGCGGCATGCGCCATCTGTACAATGTCACCGCCATCCATGTTGGCACTGCGGATTTCCATGCCGTCGGCTGTCGGGTACCAGAACAGAATGCGCTGCTGCTGAACCAGTACTGTCGCGCCCGCAGATTCTCCAAAGTGCATAATCGATAGCTCGTCGTCGTCCTTACCAGCATATGCGAAAATGAACCCATTTGGAAATGATTGTCTCTGCGACGTGTCTGAGGAAGCGCCCGGCTCATCAGCTAGCGTAACCTTGCCGCTGCCGTCACTGTGCATCAACACCAGCGTTGTGCCGCCATTGCGCGACTGTGCCAGTGTGACAATCCGGTCAACCCCTTTGTTCCCGCTCAGGAATAGGCCGCGCACGATCACCAGCACGGCAGCCACTAGCACAATTGCGCCCATGCCGACAATCAGCAGGCGCAGATTGAAGGCTGGCAGCACAGGCGCTATTGAACTGCGCGTACGTGGCGGTTCTGAAGGACGTGGCTGCGGCGGAATGGCGGTTGTTGGGGCGGGGGCCTGATCAGGCGGGGATGCCGGGCTGCCTTCCGGAAGTCGCACTGTCGCGCCGGGACGCGCGAGTGCAGGAGATGCCGTCACTGAGTCAGGTACGTCGCTGCTCGTGTTGATTGGCGCCCCGCACCGCATGCAGAACTGCCCAACTTCTTCTTGTGGTTCGCCACAGCTTGTGCAGAAGTAGATCGATGTGGTCATCCTAACCTCCCTTGTGATGGATACGAAAGGTGTGTGTCGTGCTCTTGTAGATATAGAGACGTTTTGCGCTCTTTCATTCACATCTATCGAGTGAACGAATCGTGGCGAACCGTATCTAACTCAGATATGTGCTAAAGACATGAAAGGAGTCCGCCGATGGCTGGTTCCATACAACTCGCCCATACGTTGGCACGGCCCACGCTCGCCGCCACCAGCACGCCGCAGGTCTGCTATGCCCTGCTCGAGATGACGCCAACCGAAGCGCTGGCTCAGGTGCGCATGCCGCTGAACATCAGCTTTGTGCTGGACCGCAGTGGCTCCATGGACGGCGACAAGCTGCGCTGCGTGCGTGAGGCGACCAGCCTGGCACTCGATCAACTCGACGCGCACGACACGTTCTCGATTCTCACGTTCGATACGCGACTCGATGTGCTTGCGGCGAGCCAATCGGCGGCGAACACGCAGACGGCCAAAGCGCGCATCGCCCAGCTTCGCGCCGATGGCGGCACGCAGATCTCGCTTGGGATGGGCCAGGCAATCAAAGAGCTCCAGCACGGCGCGCCGGGCGCGCTCAAACGCATGATTCTGCTGACCGACGGACAGACCGGCGGCGACGAAGCTGACTGCCTGCGCCTGGCCGATCAGGCCCGCCGGGCTGGCGTGCAGATCAGCGCGTTTGGCCTGGGCGACGATTGGAATGAGCTGCTGCTGCAGGAAATTGCCGACCGCTCGGGGGGCAAAGCCGATTACATTGACCAGCCACGCGCGCTGATTGCCGGATTCCAGAACGATGTAACCAGCGCTCAGCGGGCCGTGGTACAAAACGCGGTTTTGAACATGCGCCTGATCCAGGGCGTCACGCCGCGCGCAGTATGGCAGGTGACCCCGTTCATCAAGAACCTGGGCTACCAGCCGGTGAGCGACCGCGACGTTTCCGTGCCGCTCGGCGAGCTCGAAACCGGACAGGGCCGCGCGCTGCTGATTGACATGCTCGTGCCACCACGCCCGCCTGGCCAGTACCGCATCGGCCAGGTTGAGGTCAGCTACGACATCCCGACGCTCGGTGTTATCGGTGAAAAGACGCGCCAGGATGTGCTGCTGGTCTTCACCGACGACCCGTTGCGCGCCCAGCAGACGGACGCGCGGGTGATGAACATCGTCGAGAAAGTAAGCGCTTTTCGCTTGCAGACCCAGGCGATAAAGGATGCTGAGAGCGGTAACATCGCGGGGGCGACCCAGAAACTCCGGAGCGCCGTGACGCGGCTGCTGAGCCAGGGTGAAGTCGAACTGGCCCAGACGGTTCGACAGGAGATCGCCAATCTGGAACAACAAGGGCAGATTTCACAAAGCGGCTCGAAGACGATCAAGTTCACCGGCTCGAAGACCGTTCGGCTGAAGGATATGCAGTAGAGGAGATTAAGCTATGATTTGCTGCGCATCATGTGGGAACGAAAATGTTGACAATGCGGCCTTCTGCGACAACTGCGGCATGCCGCTCGCTGCGCCTGGCACCGCCCAAGCATTCACACCTGTGGCAGGTGTGCAGGCATCGGCAGCATCAGGAAGCGTTTGTCCGGCATGTGGCGGAACAGTCGTGCCCGGTGAGGCATTCTGCGAGCAGTGCGGAGCCACGCTGAACGCGCCAGTTCCTGCCGCCGTCGGCATATCGCCGCAGATGCCCACATCGGCAGGGAAACCGACCGTGTCGCAATCCGCTGCCGGGTCGCTCCATGGCCTGCGTCTGGTGATTCAATCCGATGGCACCGAGGTGGCGTTGCCGAACAAGTCCAATGTCATCATCGGCCGCGCCGATCCCGCCAGCCAATTCTTCCCCGATGTCGATCTCGACCGTTTCGATGCGCTGAACCATGGCGTCTCACGTCGCCATGCCAGCGTGCAGATTCAGAGTGGCCAGATTGTGATTCAGGATCTGGACACCGCCAACGGCACCGCAATCAACAGGCAGCCACTGGCGCCACATCAGCCGGAGCCGATTCATGACGGTGATGAACTGCGCTTCGGGAAACTGGTTGCGACCATCCGACTCGGCTGAGGAACGTGAGGATGCACGATGCCCATTCGCTGCCCTGACTGCGGGAGAGACAACCGCGATACCGCCAATTTCTGCGTCGGCTGTGGCCGGCGGGAGCTGCAGGCGTTGGTGATTGCGCCGCAGCTTCAACCTGTGCTCCAACCCACAGCACAACCGCTCGCGTCAGGCGGGCAGGCTCCGGTGGTGCCGCCACCCGCTGCGGCACTCGCGCCGTCCCTTCCGCCCCCGTCGCCATCGGTCCGATCATCGTCCGGTCGTCGCTTACCATGGAAACAGGCCGCACCGATTCTGGAAGGTGCTGTCGAGATATACAACCAGGATGAGGTGTACCCGCCGCCGGACCATATGCTGGCGCTGGCGAAGATTGCTGTTGGCATGGCTGTGCTGCCGCTGGCGCTGTACTTCTTCGCCGGGCTGGGCATGCTGATCATCCTGGTTATTGTGCTTGGTGGCGGTGTCATCCTGGCCGTCTTCGGCGCGCTGATTGGCGCGTTCACCAAGCTCTTCTCGCTGATCATGCCGCGCCGCCGCCCGGACGATCGCAAAATCACGCAGGTGCATCTGGTCGTGCAAGAAAACAATGGCCGGCAGAGCGCGGTGCTGCTGTATGGCGATTACATCGCCGGCATGCTGCACAAAGGCGATCTTATTAAGGTCCATGGCCGCCGCCAGCGCAACGGCGTAGTGCGCGCGGTGCGCGTCGAAGTCATCGGCACGCAGTTCGCGCCGGGGGCCGTGGTAGGCCGCGTCGTGAAGGGCAAGCCGCCGTTTCCGGCATTCGTTGCCGCTGGCGCGTGGATCGGTGCCGTCGCCGCCTGGCTGCTGTTCTACCTGCCGCCGATTCTGCAACTGATGCAGCATTGATAACAAACGTGATACCAGAAGGCAATACGCATGCTCAACACAGGTGACATCTTGCAACAGGGCCGCTACCGCGTTAATCGGCAGCTCGGCGCGGGCGGCATGGCGACGGTCTATGAAGTGTTCGATCGCCGCCTTCAGACCAAATACGCGCTCAAGGCTGCGGTATTGCATAGCGCCGAGGAGCAGGCAC
>DASTWM010000172.1:0-24724 GCA_035765855.1 Roseiflexaceae bacterium | reverse complement strand
GTAGGACGACCACGAAATCCTTCCGTGTCGACAAACATCATTGCTAACCTCCTCTGATCGATGAGCCTAAAGTGAGCAGCATTTGGGCTGGAACCTGAATAGTACTCCATGCGACACTCCCGTTGTTGTTATCAAACGCAGCGCAGGAGGTCGCACATGCTCACCGCAAAACTCACAAACCGGACTCATGACAAGGTCGTGCTGGCGCTGCCGTTCGTGGCGCTCGTCATGGGCATGCTGGTGGCCTTTAGTCGCCCCACCATGCCCGTGCAGCTATGCATGCGGCATGATTCGGCATTTGCTCAGCAACAATCACCAGCCGATATAGCTCAGAATCCTTCACTCAGGCTCCAAATCGATCCATCGGGACATCTTTCTGGCGCGCTCGTAGCGGCGGACGGGCACCAGATCATCGCCGACGGGCAAACGCTCGGTCAGGCGCTCGCTTCGTTGATTCATGCCACTGACTCCCACGCGCCTGCGCCGTCTACAGATTGTTAAGCGGGTATGAAGTGAGCAGCACATGAGCAGCAGATAGGCTGGAGAGTGAGCATCTCTTTCCATAGAATGAGCCTCAAGCGCATACAGGTATTGCTGATTGCACGGAAAGGATGGAACGATGAAGGTTCTCTGGTTAGGCGACATCGACAGTCGCGATCCGGCCCATGTTGGTGGAAAAGTCGCAAATCTCAGCCAGTTGGCCGCTGAGTATCGTGTTCCGCCGGGATTCTGCCTCCCAGCAAGCGTATTGGACCATGCGTCGCACGGGCAATTCCCATCGCCGCTCTGTCGCGCGCTTGCCGACGCATACGACGCATTAGCCGCCCAAAGCGGCCATGCTATGCCGCCGGTCGCCGTCCGTTCGTCAGCCGCCGACGAGGATGGTAGCACCGACTCATTCGCAGGCCAGCACGCTACCTATCTCAACATTCGCGGCATGGATGCTCTTGTGGATGCGGTGCAGCGCTGCTGGGCATCGGCGCGCACGGCCCAGGCGTTGGATTATCGCCGCCAGCGCGGCCTTGCGACAGAAAACATTCGGCTGGCCGTGCTGATCCAGCACCTGATCGTCGCCGATGTGTCGGCAGTAGCCTTCAGCACGAATCCGGTCACCGGCAACCGCAACGAGATCGTCATCAATGCAAATTGGGGTCTGGGCGAGAGCATTGTCGGCGGGCTGGTCACGCCTGACACCTACATCGCCGACAAGCTCGACCTGGGCCGTATCAAGCATCAGATTGCCGCGAAACGCCGCATGACCGTCGCGTATGGTGATGGAACGCGCGAGGTCGATGTGCCGCGCTCGCTGTGCGCCAAACCTGCGCTGACAGTTGCCCAGGTGCGCGCAATAGCTCACCTCGCCCAATCGCTCGAACAGCGCATGGGTTGGCCCGTCGACGTCGAGTGCGCGTACCGGGCCGACCACCTGTATCTATTGCAGTGCCGACCCATTACGACCCTCGCCATGCCAGCCATGGCGCTGCCGCATGAACAGCCAGTCGTCCGCGCCGCCTGATTGTTATTAACGCCTATCAAAGAGCTACAAAGGAGTACCAGTATGAACGCCACACTGTCCGCACAGCCCATTCCAACACCGCCGGATTTTTCCGTCACGTGGGAACGCGCCGAAGACGCGCTGCTGTTCTGGCAGCCCGATCCGTTGCACTTTCCCGAGCCAATGCACCCGCTGGAGTTTGATTGCGCCGCGCGAGGATTTGCGTGCGGCTTCAATGGCGCAGCCGAAGCCAACGATGTGCCGATTCGCGCGCAACTGCGCCGCATCAACAGCTATTTCTTCCAGTGCTTTCACCCGCCCATGGTGCCGCATGAGGAACTCATGGCTATGGCGCAGCGCTTTGAACAGCGTGCGGGCGCGTTGATGGGCCGCCTGGGCGAGCGCTGGAACAGCGAGCAGTTACCCGAAATTCAGCGCAATCTGGCAGCGATGCGCAGCTTCGATCTTCAGGGCGCTTCACTCACCGATCTCATCAAACACTGGGATCGAACCGTCGCCTTTGTGGAGCGAACGTGGTACATCCATTTCGATCTCGCGCTGCCTATGCTGCTGGCGATGAGCATGTTCAACGACATGTACGCCGACCTGTTCGGCGCGGAGAACGCGCTCGATGCCTACCGCCTGCTGCAAGGTTTTGACAACAAATCGCTGGAAACTGATCGGGCGCTCTGGGCACTGAGCCGCACGGCACGGACCATTCCCTTCGTGCGCGAGGTACTGACATGGAGCGCCGAACACGAGGTCGTGCCGCTGCTGGAAAAGCGCGCTGATGGGCAGGCATTCCTGCGCGACCTGCACGCCTTTCTCGCGGAGTACGGGCGGCGCAGCGATACATTTGCCATTATTGGCGTGCCGAGCTGGATCGAGGACCCGACACCGGTGATCAAGAACCTGCGCGATTATGTCAATCGCGATGATTATGACGCCATGGCCGAGATGCAGCGCCTCGCGGCTGAGCGCGAACAGTTGATTGCAGAAACGCGCGAGCGCTTACATGGCTATCCGCAGCCAGTCGTCGGCCAGTTTGAATTCTTCCTGAAAGCGGCGCAGGAGGCGACCGTGCTGCAAGAGGATCACAACTTCTGGCTCGACCAGCGCAGCCTGTACGAAGTGCGCTGCGTGGCGCTGGAGTTCGGTCGCCGCTTTGCGGAAGCGGGAGTGATCGGGCAGGCTGACGATGTGTTCTACCTGACGATTGACGAGGTGCGTCAGACTGCGGAAACGCTGCCATGGATGGATCGCCAACAGCGCGTGGCGGAGCGGAAGGCCGAAATGGATCATTTCCGGCACATCATGCCACCAGCAGCCGTCGGCACGCCGCCGCCGGAAGCGCCACCGGATAATCCGCTGTTCCGCGCGATCACCCGCTTCTTTGGTGGGCCAATCGAGCCAGCCAGCGAGCCGCACATGTTGCGCGGCAATGCGGGATCGGCAGGCGTTGTGCGCGGCGTCGCGAAGGTAGTGCGCTCGCTGGCGGAAGCAAGCAAGCTACGCCAGGGCGACATTCTGGTGACGGCGACAACAGCGCCGCCATGGACGCCGCTGTTTGCCACAGCGGCGGCGATTGTCACGGACGCGGGCGGAATTCTGAGTCACTGCGCCGTGATCGCCCGCGAGTACCGCATTCCCGCTGTTGTCGGAACTGGCATGGCGACCACGCTGATTCGCGACGGCCAGATTATCGAAGTGGACGGCGGCGCGGGCATCGTGCGTCTGGTTGATGAGTTATAACACGATGCACATATGCGCCACAGAAAACACTGCTGACCAGTGATCATGCAGTGCTTTCTGTGGCGCATTCCTGAGTCGAAATGAATTGTGTGGGCGGTTAGCCGCCAGCGATGGCACCCACAATCATAAATGGCTCCGCGCCGGCCGCCACCGCTTCTGGAAGCGGCGCATCCGGCGACTCATGGGAAAGGTCTTCCTCACAGGCGAAGAAGCGTATGAACGGCCGGCGCTGCTGCGTCGTATGGTCGCGAATCGTCCCGCGCAGCATCGGAAACTGTGCTTCGAGCGCATCAAGGATGGAGCGTTGCGTGACCGGACCATCGACTTGAAGTTCCACCTCGCCATTGAGGCGCGCCAGCGTTCGCAGATGAGCCGGAAGATACACGCGAATCATGGCAGTGTCTGCACTTCAACTGACAGGACCGACGGCAGATCGCGGACAATAGCAGTCCATGTGTCGCCGCTGTCGGACGATGCGTACACCTGCCCGCCCGTCGTGCCGACGTAGATACCGCACGAATCAAGTTTATCAACCGCCATGGCGTCGCGCAGCACGTTTACGTAGCAGTCGCTCTGTGGCAATCCATTCGTGAGCGCTTCCCACTCGTTGCCGCCTGTTCGGCTGCGATACACCCGCAGCTTTCCATCCGGCGGAAAATGCTCTGAGTCGCTCTTGATTGGGACGACGTAGATGGTTTCCGGCTCGTGCGCATGTACGGCAATCGGGAAGCCAAAGTCGGACGGCAGGTTTCCGCTGACCTCGCGCCACGACTCGCCAGCATTGTCGGTGCGCATGACATCCCAGTGCTTCTGCATGAACAGCACATCTGGCCGCGACGGATGCATCGCCATGTTATGTACACAATGCCCGACCTCCGCCTCCGGGTTGGGCATGAAGTCGGATCGCAGGCCACGATTGATCGGCTGCCATGTCTCGCCGCCGTCGTCAGTTCGGAACGCGCCCGCCGCAGAAATCGCGACGAAAATGCGATCAGCGTTGCTCGGGTCGATGATAATTGTGTGCAGGCACAGCCCGCCCGCGCCCGGCTGCCACGACGAACCAGTGGTGTGGCAGCGCAGCCCGGAAAGCTCGCTCCATGACCGGCCACCGTCCGTCGAACGGAACAGCGCGGCGTCTTCCACGCCAGCATACACCGTGTCAGGATCGGTCGGCGATGGTTCCAGATGCCAGGCGCGCTTGAACTCCCAGGGGTGCGGCGTGCCGTCGTACCATTGGTGCGTGCCGGGTACGCCATCGTACTTGAACTCGTTGCCAACCGTCTCCCATGTCTTGCCGCCGTCGTCGGAACGCTGGATCATTTGCCCGAACCAGCCGGTGGATTGCGACGCATACAGCCGATTGGTATCGGCAGATGAACCCTTGAGGTGATAGATTTCCCAGCCTGCAAAGTGCGGCCCGCTGACGTCCCAGTGCTTGCGTGTGCCGTCTGCCGTCAGGATAAACGCGCCCTTCCGCGTCCCAACCAAAACACGTACTCCGCTCATCCCGTGCTCCTTTCAGCGTTTCCAAAGATGCGGCGAGCCACCATCGCTCGTCAGCGCATCGCGTGCAGCATCAGATTCGTAGGCTGTATGGACGGTGTGCTGTGGACTGGTAACCTACTCGTCCATGAAACATATGTGCTAATACATAGCGAGTATACTGTGGATTTTCGAACTCGTCAATAGGATCATGGCGCGTGTGAGGAAGCAATTTTTGAGGCACAGGAGCTGCATTCAGCCAATCTGAAATGTGACGATGCCATGCCCGAGGGATGTCGTGGCACCCGCGCTCCCGAATAGTTTCATGATCGCCCGGTTTTCGGCGAGCGCTGCAGCCTGAACCCGCGCGATGCTGTGATGGGCAAGCACCGCTGGCAGGATCGCGCGCATCTGCCGCCCGATGCCTTGTCGTTGGTGCGCGTCGGCGACTGTCA
The DNA here is from genome assembly GCA_035765855.1 of Roseiflexaceae bacterium. Lineage (GTDB taxonomy): Bacteria > Chloroflexota > Chloroflexia > Chloroflexales > Roseiflexaceae > DASTWM01. The sequence continues at coordinate 19,540 of DASTWM010000172.1, read as the reverse complement.
TAGCAATCTCCGCCGTGCTTCGGTCGGAATCGAGGCGCGCAATCTCCACAAGCACCACCACGCTGCCATGATCGATCAGCCGCCCAAGCAGCACAACGCCCGCCATGGCAAGCCGATTCAGGCGCTGAATCTCATCGGTGATATGTTGCGGCGACATGGCGGGCAGCGGCAAAAAATAGCGCTGGTACAAAGTCTGCGGCGAGAGGCTGGCGAAAAACGTCGCCAGCGCGGGCGTGTCGTCCGCACGCAGCGGGCGCAGCAGCAGAATCTCGCGCCTGATGGGCAGCGTGCAAATCCACGTATCAGGTGCTTCATCCATGATGTTTAGCTCATGATCTACATCATCGAGCCTTGATCTGTTCATGCTCAAATCCCTTCTACGTTAAAAACCGACTGGTCTGGCTTTTTATTTAGCGAAAATGTCGCATGGCGGTATACGCCATGCGATTGTTATGACGACTCCGGTGATGGCAAGGCCAAACCCCGGAGATATGCGGAGATATGATCGATAGCGCGCTGCATGTGCGCGAGATCGTCGAGCAGCAGGCACAGCAACAGCGCGCCCTCCAGCAGCGCGGTCACAAGCGAGGCGACGGTGTACGGATCGGCGTCGGGGCGCAGTTCGTCTGCGAGCACGCCGCGCTTGACGTTCGAGCCGATCAGCTTCTGCAAGTCGATCATGGCCGTTTGCGCATGGGCGCGCAGCATGGGAAGCGTATCGCTTGCTTCGCAGGCAATGTTGGCGATCGGGCAACCGCCGGGAATCCACGGCTCGGTGGCCTGCTGCGCAAAGATTTCCACGATTGTCAGCAGGCGGTCGAGCGCATGCTGTTTGCCTTCAATGGCGACGGCGTAGCGCTGAGAAGCCATCTGGACCGCATGATCAAACGCGGCAACGGCCAGCGCCTCCTTGCTCTCAAAATGGTTGTAAATCCCGCCCTTTTCCAATCCCGTGGCGCGCACTAAATCAGCAAGCGACGTGCCGTTGAATCCGTGGGTGTTGAACACGGGTGCCGCGCGCTCTACAATGCGGTTGCGGGTTTGCTCGCCTTTTGACATGATAGGCTGCTCCATTTCAGAGAACATTATTTCCGACCGTTCGGTTTGTTTTTAGTATATGCTGCGCGATTATCCCTGTCAAGCATGACATGGCCGCTGTTGTAATCTCCGCGTTATCTAATGCAGCCAAAAGTGATAGCTGCGCTCGTTCTTTCAAGAACAAAGATCGATAGATACCGTCGGCATGTCGACCGACACAAGGAGGATTGCTATGATTTCCAGCCCGCCCATGACATCAACACTGGTCGCTCTTCGCGCAGCCTACCACCCCGAGGCGACGCCAAAGTATGACCGCGTGGTTTTTGAATTCACTGGCCCCATGCCCTTGATTCAGATCGAATACGTGAACGAACTGATAGGAGATGGATCAGGTCTGCCGATGCCGATTGCGGGAAACGCGATTATACATGTGTGGTTCACACCGGCGCAGGCGCACAACGGGGACGGAAACACGACCGCGCCAGATGAGGTAACCTATAATCTGCCCAATGTGAAGGAAGTTGTGAGGGCCGGTGACTTTGAGGGCGTGGTGAGCTATGGAATTGGGCTCGACCATAAGGCCGAGTTGCGCATTATCACGCTGGCAAGCCCCAGCCGGGTGGTGATTGACGTGATCCACTGATTGACAGGCGAGTAACTGTCTCAGTGAAACCTGTCAGGTCAGCATGCTGCTGCTGCATTCATCCGCATCTGGCCCGCTGCTGACCTGACAGGTTTGAAAAAGTGTTACGTTATGTAAATAAACTTTCTCCCATGTTCGAAAGCATCTGCCGGGCGAGCACGCGCGGCTCGGCGGCACCCACCGTCAGCGGGCGCATGCCGACGCGGAACACAAACGGCTCGGCGTGCAACTGGTATTGCGGCATCACGCCCGGCCCGCAACTGCCCGTCCCGAGGCCGTTCTGCTGATAATCGAGATGCAGCGTGATGGTTGGCCGTGGCACAAGCTCGTAGGTGTGCTGCGCGCGGGCCAGATCTTCGGTCGTAAACCGATGGGCGCTGAAGTCGAGCGTCGGCGCGCCGACGACCAGCAGCCCGGTTCCGCCAGCGCTTTGCAGCGCCACCCAGCGCGTATCGGTGTGGTTGCCGTTTTCCTGCGGGCGCACATAGGGCGTGAACATGTCGTCTACGCTGGCATGCCACAGGCCGAAGCGGGCGGATTGCTTGCTGTCGGCGTAGCTTTCGTGCAGGCCGCGCCCCAGCCATGTCACATGGTCGAGCGCGCCCGGCAGCGTCATTTCCAGCCCGATGCGGGGCAGCGTCGTGGGCCATTCGCCGCGCGGCGTGCCCTGCACCTCCAGCAGCATGCTGCCGTCGCCATGGATCATATACTCATAGCGACAATCGAACGCGGCCTCGTACACCGGCGGCGCGACGCGCGTATGCACCGTGACGCGCATCGTCGTGTCGTCGAGTTGCTGGCATGCAATGTCCTCCAGACGGTGATCCGCCAGGTGAATGAAGCGCTTGTGCCATTCCTTCACCACCTGCTCGCCGCTGCCGCGCGCCTCGTTGTCGATCGCGGCCCGCCACAGGCTCAGGCGCGGGCCGGCCAGCATGAGCGGCTGCCCGGCGATGCGCCACTGGTCGATCACGCCGCGCGCCGCATCGAAGGAAAGCAGTGTTTCGCCCACAACCATGTGCAAGTGCGCGCCTTCCTTGCGGCAGCGCATGGGTGCTGTGCTTGTCGTAATCGCAGGCCCGGCAGGCGCTTCGATAGGAAGCTCGAATTGGGCAAACGCGATCTCATGACCAGCATCGGCCCACGCGGTTGCCTCGGCCAGCGTGAAGCGCACCGTCAGATAATACACCGCGCCCGGCGTTGGTTCCGGCAGGTCATACGCGATCTCGACGCTTGCCGACGCGCCCGGCTGCACTTCTGGCGTGGGCAGGCTGCCCGCCGCGACGACAACACCATCTTCAGTCACCTGCCATGAAAGATGCAGGTGGTCGAGCGTGACAAAATCGTAGCGGTTCGTCACTCGAAGCCGCGCCCGGCTAGCATTGCTTTCTTCCACTGTCACCAGCACCGGCTCCAGCATCTTCTTGTATTCGATCAGGCCCGGCGAGGGCGTGCGGTCGGGGAACAGCAGGCCATCGCACACAAAATTGTCGTCGTTCGGCTGGTCGCCGAAGTCGCCGCCGTAGGCGAAATACGTGCAGCCGTTCGGCGCGACCGTGCGGATGCCATGGTCGAGCCATTCCCACACGCAGCCGCCGATCAGCCGGTCGTAGCGCCAGAACGCATCCCAGTAGTCAATCAATGCGCCTGGCCCGTTGCCCATGGCGTGCGCGTATTCGCACAAAAAGAACGGTTTGTCGCGATATTCATCCAGCGCCACGCGCGCCTTCCAGCCGGTGTCCTCGCCAACATCGCCCGCGCCCTCGCCAAACGCAACCACATCCGGCACCGAGGTATACATCTGGCTGATCACATCGCTGACCTTGCCATGGCGGTCGCCTTCGTAATGAAGCGGGCGGCTCGGCTCGTTCGCGCGACACCAGGCCGCCATGGACTCGTGGTTCGTGCCAAAACCCGATTCATTGCCGAGCGACCACATGATGATCGAAGGATGATTGCGGTCGCGCTCGACCATGCGCTCCATGCGGTCCACGTAGGCAGCTTCCCATTCCGGCGCGCTGCTCAGGAAAAACTGCTCGCGCGAAAACAGCAGCCCATGACATTCCAGATCGGCCTCGTCGATCACATACAGGCCATATTCATCGCACAAATCAAGGAAATACGGGTGCGGCGGATAATGGCTGGTGCGCACGGTGTTGATGTTGTAGCGCTTCATCAGCAGCACATCTTCGCGCATGGTTTCGCGCGGCACGGCCCGCCCAAAATCGGGATGATGCTCATGGCGATTGACGCCGCGCAGCTTGATGGCCCGCCCGTTGATGAGAAATTGGTGGCCTTTGATCTCGACACGACGGAAGCCGACCATCTGCGGCACGATCTCGACAACATTCCCCTGCGCGTCACGCAGCGTCAGCAGCAGCGTATACAGGTACGGATCGTCCGCCGACCACAGCCGAGGCGCGGTAATTTCAGCAGCCAGTTCCACGGTTGGCATGCCGTCGGGGTCAGCTTCGACATCCGCGCCTGATTCGCCGTTGGGTACCGGGCGACCGCGCGCGTCGAGCAGACGCATCTCCAGGCGGTGCGCGCCCTGCTGGTCCTTGGCATGGAGCGTGGCCTGCACCCGCAGCGTCGCGGCCTGCATGGCTTCATGCAACTCAGGATCGACATGCACATCCCACAGCGCCACTGGCGGCTCGGCCAGCAGCGTCACATCGCGGAAAATGCCCGACAGCCACCACATATCCTGATCTTCAATGTAGCTGCCGTCGCTCCATTGATACACCTGCACGGCCAGCAGATTTTCGCCAGCGCGGGCCTGCGCGGTCACATCGAACTCGGCGGGAACGCGGCTGCCCTTGGAAAAGCCGATGTACTGGCCGTTGAGATGCACCGCAAACGCCGAATCGACGCCATCGAAGCGCAGTATCAACCGTCGCTCGTTCCAGCCGTCGGGCAGATCAAAGCGACGGCGGTAGCTGCCGGTCGGATTCTCGCTCGGCACATACGGCGGGTCGATCACGAATGGATACTGCACATTGGTGTAGTGCGGGTGGCCGTAGCCATGCATCTGCCAGTTGCCCGGCACCGGCAGCCGATCCCAGCCGGCGTCGTCGCATGCCTCGGCGGCGTAGTCGGGTGGCGCTTCACCAGGCGTCACGGCGTAGTGGAACTGCCACTCGCCATTCAGTGAAAGCTGCCATGGCGAACCTGCGCCGCTGCGGGCGCTCGCTTCGTCGGGGTAGCTGGTAAAGCGCGCCCGCGCTGGAAGGCGGTTGCGGTGAAGAACTTCCTGGTTTTCCCAATCGGGACGTTGCGTGCTGCGTGTGTCATTCATTGCAAATAGCTCCGCTATCAAAAGAACTCAGCGACAGTGACATGAGTTGTGCCAATGATAGCATGGCTTTGCTCATCAAGGCGCTTAGGTGCTGCGCGCGCTGAGTTCGGCAGGTCGCCGCCGAGGTTCGCGCACCCACAGCGCCAGCAGCACGGCCCCCACAGCAGCGAGCAGCGCCGCAATGGTGAGCATGGGCGGGTAGCCGAGCCACGCCGCCAGCCACCCGCCCACAAGTGGCGCGAACGCCGTAACCGGGGCCAGCAGCGTGTTGGTCAGCCCGATATAGGTTGGTCGATCCTCGTCGCTGCAAAACTCCAGAATGATGTTGAGCGACGAGGTTGTGTCAGCCGACAGGAACGCGCCCAGCAGCAGAAAGACGGCCACCAGCCAGAGCCATGTGGCCGCCAGCAAGGCCGTGATCGCGCTGAGCGCCAGGGCAACCGCGCCGCCAACGAGCACCAGCTTATGCCCATGCCGGTCGCCGAGCACGCCCCACAGCGGATTCAGCAGCGCCTGCGAGCCGATCAGCACGCCCGTCAGAAGGCCAACGGTCGCGCCACTGAGTTGAAAGCGCTCCGTGCCGTAGACCAGAAAGAAGCCGGTCGCCATGGCCCCGCCGCGCACCACCGCGATGGCGGCCACATAGCGGGCGAAGTTATGATCGCTGCGCAGCATGGCTGGCAGCCGCCGCAGATAATGGATGAGTGGTGTCGGTGGAGGCACGCTGGCGCTCGCCGGTTCCCGGTTCAGGATGAGTCCAATCCATGAAATGATCATCATCGCGAACGCCAGCGTGAACAGGATCACGAAGCCAGTCGGGTAGGACCAGCGCTCCAGAATGATGCCGATGCCTGCCGCGCCAACCACACCCATGAGCGCGCCGAGTCCATGGCCCAGGCCCGTGAACACACCCCGCCGCTGCACCGGAATGACCTTCGCGATCATGTCGTACCAGGCGGGCGTGGCAAATCCCGCCGACGCACCAGAAAACCCGATCAGCAGCACGACCGCGCCAAGCGCCACAGTCGGGAACGACTCGGCCAGCAGCGCCACTGCAATCCCAACGAGCAGGTATGGCAACCGCTCGCCAATGCCTGCGAGCACGACAAATGGTTTCTTGCGCGGCATGGCCGCCGTGAAACCCGCGCCGACCAGTTGCGGCAGATACATGCCCAGACTGTACACCGCTGGTACCAGGCCAATCGCCACTGTTGACGGCGTGAGTTTGCTGACCAGCAAGGGAATGACGGTCTCGCGCGAGACCAGGCCAAGGCCCAGCATGATAAAGGAAATGTCCAGCAGATTGACGGAAAAGTTCCACCGCAGGTTACGCGCAACCTCGCGTGCAAAGGTTGTGTCAGCCACGTGCATGCCTTTCTGGCGCGGATCATCGGCAGCCAACATGCGGCTGCACAGAACAATGACGACCGCGTGTGATTCCTGATCGGAAATAGTATAGCCGATGTACGCCACGCTGATGAAAATATTTACTTACGTTATGACAATCTAAGGCGCAAGTTCCTTGCCGTCCATGCTCAGGCGCAGAGAGAAGCGTATAATAAACACACGATCAGTGGGTTTGGCACAGGGAGATGGGCATGCGCAATGGTATTAAATGGGATCGTAGCTGGCGCTCTCCGGGGCGTACTGGGAGCATATTCTTGTTGAGCATCGTGCTGGCCGCGTGCGGGAGTGTCAGCCCCTCAACCATGGAGACAGCGCCCACCGCTGCTCCGGCGGCCATTGCAGCCGTTCACCCCACCGGAGCAGCGCCGACAAGTGCGGGTGCGGCTGCTGAGCAGGGCGTGACCGCCGAGGGATATCATTTTCGTGGGCGGGCCGACGCGCCGGTAACCATGCAGGATTTTTCTGATTTTCTTTGCACGGAATGCCACGCGTTCGCCACGCAGACCGAGCCGAAGATCGCCGAAGCCTACATTGCCACAGGCAAGGTCAGATTTGTGTTTCGCCACCTTTTGCAGCTTGGGCCGGGCTCCGTTCGCACCGCCGAAGCGTCCGAATGCGCGGGCGATCAGGGCCAGTTCTGGCCGATGCATGACATGCTGTATGCTCGTCAGCAGGACGTGTTCGCGACCAACGACCTCGACGCGCTGCTGATCACGTTTGCCAAGGATCTTGGCCTTGACAGCGCACTATTCAGCACATGCTTGCAGTCGCACAAACACCTTACGACGGTACAAAACGATTACAGCGCCGCGCAGCAAGTGGGCATTCGTGGGCGGCCATCGTTTGACATTAACGGAACGCGGGTGATCGGCGCGCAGCCGTTCAGCGTGTTTCAGCAGACCATCGACACCGCGCTCGCAAAATAGCGTACGGGCCAATGATCGAAATCTGAGCGTCTTTCTTGAAAGAGGATGGCTTTATCTACGCTGCATGGAACTGTTTCTTGAACAGCCGCGATGAATCCTCCACCACACAACCATGGACGCAAGTGCAACCGTTCACGCCGGGATAATCTGACTGGGCGCGCTCCTCATCATTCGTTATCCCCGTTACGCGGCGAGTTAACACGCCCTTAACACACGTTTACAGCCGCGTTAATAATCCTCGCATAAGATATCAGTGGGTTCCATTCAGGAACCAGAAGACCTGACGATTATCTGAAGGAGGAAACATACGTGGGTTCAAAAGTGAAACAGGCCGGGACATTGCTCCTCATGCTCATGCTCATGGTTCCGGTTCTGGTTGCATGTGGCGGAACAACAGATTCTGGCTCAGCAAGCACCAATGCTGGCTCAGCAAACGCAAACGCGAACGCTGCTAACGCGAATAGCAACACCAGCAGCATCAGCAATACGAACACAACTTCGGGCAGTAATGCGAGCGTGACGGCCCCGACGCCCTTCCCGAACACGAGCGACAGCGGGCAGTTGACGATTGCTGGCTCCTCGGCGCTGCTGCCGCTGATTCAGGCCGCCGCGCAGCAGTTCCAGCAGCAGCATCCGAATGCCAGGATCACGGTTACGGCGGGCGGCTCGGGCGCGGGGCGCACCCAGGTCTGCCAGGGCAAGGTCGATATCGGCAACAGCGACGTACCGCTTTCCGCCGATGAGCAGCAGAAGCTGAACTGTGCCAGCGCCATTCAGGTGCCGGTCGCCATCCAGGCGTTCGCGCCGGTGGCGAACAGGCAGGGACCGGGCAGCGCCACCAGCCTGACCAAACAGCAGTTGCAGGACATTTTCAGCGGCAAGGTCACCAACTGGAAGGACGTGGGCGGCGACGACCAGCAGATCGTGCTGATCAACCGCGCCAAAGGTTCCGGCACGCGCGCCAACATGGCCAGGTTCCTGTTTGGCGGCGATGACACCAAATTCGCGACCGGTGACTCGGAGGAGGACAACAGCGAGACCGTCAAGCAGACCGTGGCGCAGACCCCCGGCGCGATTTCCTACCTGGGCTTTGCCTACCTGCAGGACCCCGGCATCGCGTCGCTGGCGATTGATGGCATTACGCCGACCAAGGAGAACATCCAGTCCGGCAAGTGGCCGATTGGCGGCCCAGGCTACGCGATCATCACCGGCGACCCGACCGGTGTGAAGGCGGCCTTCCTGAACTACGTCATCAGTCCTGACTTCCAGAACAGCGCTATCTTCAGCAAGCTCGGGTTCGTTCCGCTGGCAATGGAGTCATAACTGCAAGGAATCGTAACAAACTATGCTACCATCGGGAGCATCCTGAGGGAATAAGGATGTTACCGATACGTGTGTTTGCAATGCATTCGGCAACTAGCGAAAGACCAGTTGTGTATGGTTCGAAAAAGCATTTGGGCGCAATCTCTTTTCTTTAGCACGGCGGCATTGCTGGTGATCAGCACCGCCGCGCTCGTCCTGTTTATCGGCGGTAATGGCCTCCAGGTGTTTCGATATATCAGCCCGGCAACATTCTTTTTAGCACCGACCTGGGATCAGAACACCGATACATTCGGCATTCTTCCGCTGCTGTACGGCTCGATCATGACGACGCTGATTACGCTGATCATCAGCGCGCCGCTCGCGATTGCGGTTGCGTTCTTCATGGTGGAAGTGGCCTCGCCGCCGGTGCGCCGCGTGCTGCGCTCGACGGTCGAGTTGTTTGCGTCGCTGCCATCAGTGATCTACGGCTTTCTTGGGCTGATTATTGTGGTGCCATGGGTGCGCGAGGCGCTGCATGTCGGCCTTGGCAAGGGCATTCTGGCCGCCTCGATCGTGCTGATCTTCATGGTTCAGCCGACAATCGTCAGCATCGCCGAGGACGCCATCCGCTCGTTGCCCGAGTCGCTGCGTGAAGGCGCGCTGGCCGTCGGAGCCACGCGCTGGCAGATGATCTGGCGCGTGTTGCTACCCGCCGCGCGTTCCGGCATTATCACCGCTGTGATTCTCGGCATTGGCCGCGCGATTGGCGAAACCATGGCCGTGCAGATGGTGATCGGCAACATCACGTCGCGGATTCCCGCGAATCTTGGCACCGGCGCAACGACCATGCCCGCCGCGATTGTGACGCAGTACCCCGAGACGACCAGCGCGGCGCACCGGTCGGCATTGATCATGGTTGCGTTTATGCTCCTGTTGATCACGTTTGCACTCATTACGATTGTGCGCATCGCTACCAACCGTCAGCCCGGCGCGCCCAGCGCCTCACGCAAAGCACGGCAGCACATCGCCGCACCGATTCAACAGCAAGGGCTTACCGAAGGGGCCAACCCGCAAAATCTTCATGATGACGAGTCAGCGGCATTCGATCAAATGAGGAGCGGCGCATGAGTGCAGATGCTCGTGATGATATCGCCGCGCGCCGAACGCGGGCCGCCCTGCGTAATCCCACTGCCCGGCGGCGCGCGCACCTGGTGAATCTGCTCGCCACTATCGTTATGTCAGCCGCCGCGCTCCTTCTGGTCGTGGTGCTGTTTGCCGTGATCTTCATCCTGTTGCGCGCTGGCCTGCCGGCGATCAGTTGGACGTTTCTGACCACGGGCGGAACGTTCTTTGAAGAAGGCGGTGGCATTGCTCCGCAAATCTTTGTCTCGCTCTATATGCTGGTGTTGTCGCTGCTGATCACCACGCCGCTCGGCGTCGGCGCGGCGATCTACCTTGCCGAGTACGCCAAACCGAGCCGCCTGACAAGCGCCATCCGCTTCAGCACCGAGGCATTATCAAGCGTTCCGTCAGTGGTGTTCGGGGTGTTCGGCGCGGTGGTGTTTTTGAGTTATTTCCAGTTCGGCTTCAGCATTCTCAGCGGCGCGCTCACGCTCACGCTGCTCAACCTGCCGCTCATGGTCCGCATTTCCGAGGATGCGATTCGCAGCGTACCGGCTTCCTACCGCGAAGCCAGCCTGGCACTCGGCGGCACGCAGTGGGAAACGATTCGCAAAGCGGTGCTGCCGAGCGCCGTTCCCGGCATTGTCACGGCCATGGTGCTGACCGGCGGGCGCATTATCGGCGAAACTGCGCCGCTGATTCTGACCACCGGAACGACGATTTCGCCAAACGCGCAGTACAGCCTCAATCCGCTGGCAACCGGCGAGACGCTGGCGGTCCATATCTGGGTGCTGAAGATTGTCGGCGTGCCGGGCCTGACCGACGCGAACAGTGTGGCGAACGGCGCGGCGGCGGTGCTGCTGATCATGGTGCTGCTCCTCAACATCGGAGCCGCCCTGTTCACCAGCAGGCTCGAACGGCGACTACGCGGCACATCGGGCGCGCCGCGCGCGAGCCGACGCAAGAAGGAGTAAGTTCAGATGCGGTCAGCACCGCTACCAACAGCAGAACAGATGCCCATCGCATCAACCGACAGCGAGCAGGAGATCATGCTGCAATTTGAGAATGCGAGTTTGTTCTACGGTGCCTTTCGCGCCGTCAAAGACCTCAATCTGCCGATCAAGGCCCGGTCAATCACTGCCATTATTGGCCCATCTGGCTGCGGTAAATCGACCTTGCTGCGCTCCATTAACCGCATGAACGACCGCGTGTCTGGCTTCCGGGTGGCAGGCAGGCTCATGTTCGACGGCGAGAACATCTACGACACGTCCATCGACAGTGTCGAACTGCGCAGGCGCATCGGCATGGTCTTCCAGAAGCCAAATCCGTTTCCGCAAAGCATTTACAGCAATGTTGCGTTTGGCCCGCAGCTGTATGAGCGCATGCCCAAAAAACAGCTTGACGATCTGGTGGAAGCGTCGTTGCGCGCCGCCGCGTTGTGGGACGACGTGAAAGATAAGCTGCACCAATCGGCGCTGGGGCTTTCGGGCGGCCAGCAGCAGCGGCTGTGCATTGCGCGCGCGATCGCGACCCAGCCGGAGATGCTGCTGATGGATGAGCCGTGCTCCGCGCTCGATCCCATTTCCACGCTCAAGATTGAGGAGTTGATGCTCGAATTGAAGCGTAACTACACGATCGTGATCGTCACGCACAACATGCAGCAGGCGTCGCGCGCGAGCGACACAGCGGTCATGATGACGATGGACGACGACCGCTCGGGCTATGTGGTCGAAGTTAGCGCGACCGAGCAGCTCTTTACCAATCCACAGAACCCGATCACCGAAGCATATGTGACTGGCCGATTCGGATAAAGGAGCAAGATGATGGCAACACTTCCCGTACAACGAGCCGACGATCCGCACATCGGCGCGCGTACCGATCCGCACATCGAAGCACGCCATTTTTCGTTTTCCTATGGCGCGTTCAAGGCGCTCGACGATATTTCGCTCGTGACGCCGCGCCGCCAGATTACCGCCTTGATCGGCCCATCGGGGTCGGGTAAATCGACGCTGCTGCGCGCGATGAACCGCATGCACGACAACACGCCGGGCGCGCATGCCGAAGGCGAACTTCTGCTCGACGGCGCGAACATCCTGACGTTTCCCAATCTCGTGCAACTGCGCAAGCGCATCGGCATGATTTTCCAACGGCCTAATCCCTTTCCCATGTCGATCTTCGACAATGTGGCCTACGGCTTGCGCCTGGCGGCACAGCGCGCCCCAAGGCAGGAGATTTCCCAGCGCGTCGAGCAGGCGCTGCGCAGTGCCGCGCTCTGGAATGAGGTCAAAGATAAACTCCACCAGTCTGGTTTGGCGTTGTCGGGCGGCCAGCAACAGCGGCTCTGCATCGCGCGCGCGATTGCCGTGAACCCGGAAGTGCTGCTCATGGACGAGCCTGCGTCGGCGCTCGACCCGGTTTCAACACTCCGCATTGAAGAACTCATGAGCGAGATTAAAGAAAACTACACGATTGTGATAGTGACTCATAACCTTCAGCAAGCGGCACGGGTTGCGGATCAAACCGTTTTCATGACGATGAATCCCGATACGCGCGCCGGATTTGTCGTCGAATCCGGGCCAACGGAGCGGCTGTTTGTTGCGCCGCGCGATCGCCGCACGCAGGATTACCTGACGGGCCGTTTTGGATAAGTGCCGCATATTTCCTGTTCCCTCAAGACTGGAACAAGTGATGTAACCTTGCCTTCCCGACCACACCCCTCGAACGTTCCACAGTTCAACCAACTTCCCACAGCAGGATAAATAGCCAACAGCCATAGCACTTTTGTCCCATATAGCATCGTAAAAAACGATGCCTTCACCTCTGCAAAATCATAGCGCTTCGTCCACTCCACCACTACTGCTTTTACCGATGTGCATTCATGACCCACTCCGTACAATAAAAACAGTACATAAGTAATAGGCGCACAACAAACAGGTACCATCATGACGTACATTCATCCAACTGCCTTGATTTCTCCTGACGCAGAAATCGGTCATGGCACACGTCTCTGGCGCAATGTCCAGGTGCGCGAGCATGCATCCATCGGGCGCGATTGCAACATCGGGCAGAACGCCTACATCGACGACCATGTGGTCATTGGCGATAACGTCAAGGTCCAGAACAATGCATCGCTCTACCGTGGCTTGCACATCGAGGACGGTGTGTTCATTGGCCCGCACGTCGTGTTCACCAACGACCGTGTGCCGCGCGCGATTAACCCGGACGGCACACCGAAAGGTGTCGAAGATTGGACGGCAGGCCGCACATTGGTGCGTTATGGTGCCGCTCTCGGCGCTGGCTCAGTGGTCGTTACTGGCGTGACGATTGGCCGCTGGGCGCTGGTCGGCGCGGGCGCGGTTGTCACAGCAGATGTGCCGGACCATGCGCTTGTGCTGGGCTGCCCGGCGCGCATCGTCGGCTACGTCAGCGCGGGCGGGGCGCGATGCGCGACCCAGGCTGAAGCCATCTCACAAACAGAGGACGAGATCAGCAAAGAACAACTTGTCATGGAGCATTGATAGTAGCGCTTCGTGACTCAAGTACACACAGAGGAGTGTCATGGTAGGCATTGGAATCATTGGCTATGGGTACTGGGGACCAAACCTCGTCCGAAACTTTTCGCAGGTTCAGGGCGCGCGTGTGGTCGCCGTATGTGATCAAAGCCCCGCGAGGCGCGCGCAGGTGGCGCAGGTCTACCCGGCTGTGAAGACGTACGCGGACGTTCGCGAGCTGCTGAGTGACACGGCTATTGATGCCGTTGCCGTCGCAACCCCGGTTTCGTCGCACTTTGCGCTCAGCATGCAGGCGCTGCAAGCTGGCAAACATGTCTTTGTCGAGAAGCCATTCACCGCGAATATTGAGCAAGGCGAGCGGCTCGTGGAAGAGGCAGAGAAGCGCCAGCTTACGCTGATGGTCGACCACACCTTCGTCTACACCAGCGCAGTACGCAAGATCAAAGAACTTCTTGACAATGGCTCGCTCGGGCAGCTTTACTACTACGACTCCGTGCGGGTCAATCTGGGCCTGTTTCAGAGCGACGTCAATGTGCTGTGGGATCTGGCGGTGCATGATCTGTCGATCATGGACTACCTGATCGAGCGCAGCCCGACGATGGTCGCCGCGACTGGCATGTCCCACGTCGCTGGGCGGCCCGAAAACATGGCGTACCTGACCTGCTTTTTCAACAATAACCTGCTTGCTCACTTCCATGTCAACTGGATGGCGCCGGTGAAGGTTCGCCAGACGCTGCTCGGTGGCTCTGAGAAGATGATCGTCTACGACGACATCGAAATGAGCGAGAAGATCAAGGTGTATGACAAAGGCATTATCGTCAGCCAGGCTGATGAAGCGGTGTACCAGCGCCACGTAGGCTACCGCACCGGCGACATGTGGGCACCGCGCCTGGATAACATTGAGGCGCTGAAGATCGAGGCCGAGCACTTCGTCGAGTGCCTGAGCACAGGCCAGCAACCTTTGTCGAGCGGCCATGCCGGGCTGCGGGTCGTCCGCATTCTGGAAGCTGCCTCGCGCTCCATGGCGAACCATGGTCAGCCAGTGGAAATTTCGTAACTGCAATGCACGCTGGCGAGCCCAGCGCCAATTTCTCAGAGAGGAATAACAATGATCCCTTTCGTCGACCTCAAAGCGCAGTACCTCTCAATCAAAGAGGAGATCGACGCGGCGGTCCTCGGCGTGCTTGACAGCACGCAGTTCGTTCTCGGCAAAGAAGTAGCGGCCTTCGAGGAGCTTTTTGCCGCATATACCCAGACCAACCACGTCATGGGCGTCAATACTGGCACGAGCGCGCTGCACCTGGCGCTGCTTGCCGCTGGCGTTGGGCCGGGCGACGAGGTGATTACCACACCCTTCACCTTTATCGCCACGGTTTCAGCAATTGACTACACGGGTGCCACGCCGGTCTTTGTCGATATCGACCCTGTTTCGTACATGATCGATACAACCAGGATCGAGGCCGCGATCACGCCGCGCACCAAGGCGATCCTGCCGGTGCATCTGTACGGCCAACCGGCGGATATGGACCCGATCATGGCTATCGCCAAGCGCCACGGCCTGGCGGTGATCGAGGATGCGGCGCAGGCGCATGGCGCTGAGTACAAGGGCCGGAGGGTCGGCAGCATCGGCGATCTGGGCTGCTTCAGCTTCTACCCTGGCAAGAATCTGGGAGCCTATGGCGAAGGCGGCGCGGTGACGACGAATAATCCCGAGTTGGCGCGCCGGGTACGCATGCTGCGCGACTGGGGCGCTGAACGTCGCTATCACCACGATATCAAGGGCTTCAACTACCGGCTGGAAGGCATGCAGGGCGCAGTGCTACGCGTAAAGATGCAGTACATCGAGGAGTGGACCGAGGCACGCCGCGCCCATGCTACTCACTACGACGAACTGCTCTCCAACGCTGGTTTTGCTGCTCCAGTTGCGTTGCCAGAACGACGGCATGTTTACCATATCTATCCTATCTGTCACCCCGAGCGCGACTCGATCCAGGCATTCCTGAATGATCGTGGCGTCAGCACTGGCGTCCACTACCCCATTCCTGTCCATCTGCAGCAAGCCTTCGCAGAGTTGGGCCATAAAGAAGGTGACTTTCCGCATGCCGAAGCTGTCGCGCGCGAGGAACTCTCGCTGCCGATGTTCCCCGAGTTGCGGCCCGAGCAGCAGGATCAGGTGGTCGCTGCACTGGTGGCGTGGAACGAACATGTCGAACAACAAGGTGGAGCTGCAACCTACAGGATTGCTGCCTATTAGCTGAATTGCATGGTGAGGAAAGAATGAACGACTCAAAACCACGACGCGTACTCGTCACCGGCGGAGCGGGCCTGATTGGATCGCATATCGTCGATCTGCTTGCCGAAGGGCAGCAACAAGGCCGCTACGGCGACATCATTGTGCTCGACAATTTCGTGCGCGGTCGGCACGAAAATCTGGAACATGCCCGGGCGAACGGCACTATCACCGTTGTACAAGGGGATATTCGCGACCGTGAACTGCTCACTGATGTCATGCAAAACATCGATCTGGTGTTTCATCTCGCAGCCATCCGCATCACGCAGTGCGCTGAGGAGCCGCGCCTGGCGTTCGAGGTGCTGGGCGAAGGTACCTTTAATGTGCTGGAGGCAGCGGTTCGCGCAGGCGTCGGCAAAGTGGTAGCATCGTCTACCGCGTCGGTGTACGGCCTGGCCGAGCAGTTTCCAACCAGCGAAGCGCACCACCCGTACAACAACCGCACGCTCTACGGCGCAATCAAAGTGCTGAACGAAGGATTGCTGCGCAGCTTCAACGAGATGTATGGCCTGAACTACATTGCGCTGCGCTACTTCAACGTGTATGGCCCGCGCATGGACATTTACGGCGCGTATACCGAAGTGCTCATCCGCTGGATGGATCGCATTCTGGCCGGACAGGCACCGCTGATCTTCGGTGATGGCGGCCAGACCATGGACTTCGTGCATGTCGAAGATATTGCGCGCGCCAACATCCTGGCTGCCGAGTCAACCATTTCGGATGAAGTCTTCAACGTTGCCAGCGGCGTCGAAACCAGCTTGAACGATCTGGCCTACGCGCTGCTCCGCGTGATGGGTTCCGACCTGCATCCTGAGTATGGCCCGGAGCGCAAAGTCAATCCGGTGCCGCGCCGCCTGGCCGACACGCGCAAGGCCCGCGAGCGGCTTGGCTTTACCGCACAGGTGTCGCTCGAAGATGGGCTGCGGCAGTTGGTGGCCTGGTGGCAGGAACAACGGGCGGTGCTGGCATGACAATCGACATTGCACCACGCACCGTGCCGCTCATGCGCCCGCTGATGGGCGAGCCAGAGGCAGATGCAGCCCGGCGCGTCATTCTGTCCGGCTGGGTTACACAGGGGCCAGAAGTCGCGGCGTTCGAGCGCGAATTCGCGGCCTTCACTGGCGCGCAGTACGCCTGCGCCGTTTCGAACTGCACCACCGCGCTTCATCTGGCATTGCTGGCAGTGGGCGTTGGACCGGGCGACGAAGTGATCACGGTAAGCCATTCCTATATCGCGACGGCTAACAGCGTGCGCTACTGCGGCGCGGAGCCGGTGTTTGTAGACGTGGAACAGGGCGGCCACAACATGGACCCGGCGCTGATTGCCGCCGCGATCACGCCACGAACGAAAGCGATTCTGTGCGTTCACCAGATGGGCATGCCGTGCGATCTTCCAGCCATCCTGGCCGTAGCTCGCGAGCATGGACTGCCGGTTGTCGAGGATGCGGCCTGCGCCAGCGGAAGCGAGATCCTGATCGACGGTGCGTGGCAGCGCATCGGGCAGCCACATGGCGATATTGCCTGTTTCTCGTTCCACCCGCGCAAAGTCGTCAGCACCGGCGACGGCGGCATGCTCACGACGAACAATGCGCGTTATGACGAGCAGTTTCGGTTGTTACGCCAGCACGGCATGAGCGTCAACGACCGGGTGCGCCATAGCGCTCGCGAAGTCGTGTTCGAGGAGCACAACGTGCTGGGCTACAACTATCGTATGACCGACATTCAGGCGGCGGTGGGCCGCGAACAACTCAAACGCCTGCCGGAAATCGTTGCTACACGGCGGCAGTTGGCAGCCTGCTACAACGATCTGCTGGCGGATGTGCCCGGCCTCACGCTGCCGCATGAGCCAGCGTGGGCGCGCACCAACTGGCAGAGCTACGCGGTACAGTTACCGGATTGGTGCGATCAGCGCGCCGTCATGCAGCATCTGCTCGATCACAGCGTTGCCAGCCGACGCGGAATCATGTGTTCTCACCGCGAAATGCCGTATCAGCACGCCGACGGTTACAACCTGCCGGAGTCAGAACGAGCGCAGGATCGCACCATTATTCTGCCATTATTTTCCGGAATGGAACAGGAAGATCAGGAATATGTCTGCGCGATGCTTCGTGAAGCATGCCAACGATAGTCAACGTGTGACAGCGGAGTATACAGTGATGACCGTTAAGCAAACCGGCACCTTGTCAGCATCAATGACACGGAACGTAGCAGCATCCAATCGGCGTTTGCGGGTGCTGCTCTTTACCAACAGCGTTTCCATGGGCGGCATGGAAACGCATGTCATATTGCTGGCGCGCGATCTTGATCGCCAGAAGTTCGAAGTTTTCGCCATCTGCCCCGAATGGACGCCGACTGACGCGCTCCAAAGCATGCTTGCCAGCGCTGCCGATGCGTGCGCGGTGATCACACCCGATCGGCGCTGGGGCACGCTGCGACAGATCGGCGAAACCGCGCGCTTTTATCGCCAGTTGCGTGAGTGGCAGATTGATGTGCTCCACATGCACTCGACCACCTATCGTGGTCAGCTCTGGGCGTTGCTGGCGGCCCGGTTAGCTGGCGTGCGCAGCATCTACGTGACTGAGCACCTTGCGCCGGAAGCACAACTGCCGCCCGTGCAGCGCTGGGTGCGCAACCTGTTTAGCGCGGCGGTCACGGGCATCGTCTGCGTCTCGCAAAAAAATTACGAGGCGCGGCGCGCGCATGTGTACACGCCTGCCAGACGCACGCGCGTGGTCAACAACGGCGTGGATCTGAATGACTTCAATCCGGTGCCTGAAGAAACGCTGGCTGCGCTTCGCCAGCAATACGCCATTCCACAGCATGTGCCAGTCGTCGGTACAGCAGTGCGTTTTGAGCCTGAGAAAGGCTTGAGCTACTTTATCGACGCCATGCCCGCAATCCGGGCGGCTTCTCCAGACGCGCACTTCTTAATGGTGGGCGATGGAACACTGCGCGCCGAACTTGAGGCCCGGGTTGCACAACTTGGCCTCAAGGATTGCGTCCATTTCACCGGCTTCCAGGGCGACCCGCGACCCTTTGTATCGCTCATGGATGTGTTCGTGTTGCCAGTGCCGGTCGGCTCCATGTCAATCGGCTTGCTGGAGGCCATGGCAATGGAGCGGGCCGTCGTTATGACGTTTGGAGGCGAGGGTGAAGCGGTGGTGCATGGCAAAAGTGGCTTCTGCGCTACGCCGCGCAGCCCCGAATCGATCGCAGAGTACGTCATTCAGGTGCTGCACGACTCAGGCCTGAAACAGGCGTTGGGGCATGCTGCCCGCCAGCGGGTTGCGACGCAATTTTCGACGCAAAACGTCACGCGCGAGCTGAGCGCCTTATATTTGCATGCTCGCACTGAGTAAATAGCGATACCGTCCCTATCTTATTGAAATCAAGGAGACATAGCAGTATGTTGCATCCCAAACATCTGGCATTTAAGATGGCAAATAAAGCTGGAAATCTGCTGCTCAGCCCGCCGTTTGGGGGAGCCGGATATTTTCGCAACCATGGGCCGCGCACGGAGCGGAAGGTCGCGCTTACCTTCGATGACGGCCCCAATAAACCGTGCACCGAGCAGTTGCTCGACGCAATGGGCGAGTTGGGGGTCAGGGGTACATTTTTCTGCGTTGGCATGAACGCCACCTGGTATCCAGACCTGATAGCGCGCATGTACACCGAAGGTCACGATGTTGGGAATCATTCCCACCTCCACCGCCGCATGGGCAGCCTGCACCTGGGCATGAATGGCGATCATATCGATCAAAGTGAACACGAAATCAGTCAGATTATTGGCTGCAAGCCGCGCTTGTATCGCCCGCCGTGGGGTTGGCTAACACCGTGGGAGGGCTACCGTTTGACACAACGTGGGTACACCATCATTGGTTGGGATGTGTACACCCTGGATTGGTGTATTCCCGAACAAGATGGTGTCATGATCGCCGAAAAGGCCCGGCGGGATACTCGGGCTGGCTCTATTCTGCTGTTCCACGACGGCTATCCAGTCGT
>DASTWM010000171.1:0-7525 GCA_035765855.1 Roseiflexaceae bacterium | reverse complement strand
CGACAGAAGACGCCAAACGAGATCGCGCTGAACATCCTGCTGGCTGCGCTCACAATCATTTTTTTGCTGGCGACAGCCACGCTGCTGCCGTTTTCGCTGTTCGCCGTTGAAGCCAATGGGCATGGCAGCCCTATCAAGGTGACTGTGCTGGTGGCGTTGCTGGTCTGCCTGATTCCAACCACGATCAGCGGGCTGCTTTCAGCGATCGGCATCGCGGGCATGGACCGCATGATTCAAGCGAACGTCATCGTCATGTCGGGCCGCGCCGTGGAGGCGGCGGGCGATGTGGATGTGCTGCTTCTTGACAAGACCGGCACGATCACGCTCGGCAACCGCCAGGCGACGGCGTTCATTCCTGCCGATGGCATCGATTCACGAACACTCGCCGACGCCGCCCAGCTTTCGTCATTGGCCGATGAGACGCCTGAAGGCCGCAGCATCGTCGTGCTTGCCAAAGAACAATTTAACATACGCGAGCGCGCCATCCATGACCTGCATGCCGAGTTCGTGCCGTTCACCGCTCAGACGCGCATGAGCGGCGTCAACCTGAACGGCAACCGCATCCGCAAGGGCGCTGCCGACGCGATTGAAGCCTATGTCCAACATCATGGCGGCCACTTTCCACCGGCGGTGCGCGCGATGGTTGATACGATTTCTAAACAAGGCGGCACGCCGCTAGTCGTCGCTGACGGCGCGCAGGTGCTCGGCACGATTCAACTCAAGGACATTGTCAAAGGTGGCATCAGGGAGCGCTTCGCCGAACTGCGGCACATGGGCATCAAGACGGTCATGATTACGGGCGACAATGTGCTGACTGCGGCGGCGATTGCTGCTGAAGCAGGTGTGGACGATTTTCTCGCGCAGGCGACGCCCGAAACCAAACTGAAGCTCATCCGCGAGTACCAGACCGGCGGGCGACTGGTAGCCATGACAGGCGACGGCACGAATGACGCGCCCGCGCTGGCTCAGGCCGACGTGGCCGTCGCCATGAACAGCGGCACGCAGGCGGCCAAGGAAGCGGGCAACATG
The DNA here is from genome assembly GCA_035765855.1 of Roseiflexaceae bacterium. Taxonomy (GTDB): domain Bacteria; phylum Chloroflexota; class Chloroflexia; order Chloroflexales; family Roseiflexaceae; genus DASTWM01. Next base: position 6,496 of record DASTWM010000171.1, on the reverse strand, counting down.
GTTGACCTCGACTCGAATCCGACCAAGCTGATCGAGGTGGTTGAAATCGGCAAGCAACTGCTGATGACGCGCGGCGCGCTGACGACGTTCTCGATTGCCTCGGACATTGCCAAGTACTTCGCGATCATCCCGGCGGCCTTTGCGACAACCTATCCAGAGCTGAAGGTGCTGAATATCATGGGCCTTGCGACACCAGCCAGCGCGATTCTTTCCGCCGTCATGTTCAATGCGCTTGTGATTATTTTCCTGGTGCCGCTGGCGCTGCGTGGCGTCCGCTACCGCCCATTAGGCGCGGCGACGCTGCTACGCACCAACCTGCTTGTGTATGGGCTAGGCGGGCTAATCGCGCCGTTTGTGGGCATCAAACTGATCGACCTGGTGCTTGCCGTGCTGGGACTGTCATAGAAAGGTGACATGTATGAAACGTTCACACCAACCGGCGTACTGGCAGCTTGATCTGTTTGTCTTGACGATGATAAGCTTGCTAGTGGAAGCAATGATGCTTGGCTACCCGGCGCAGTGGGACATGGCGGTCTCAATTGGGTGGTCGGTGCTCATCATTGTTGGCATGAGCGTTTGGGCGTATGTGCATCGGGCAGCATTGGCAGAAGCGGAACGGGTGCAGCGACGAGCAGATCACCTGTAAGCAGTGCGGAAGTGAAACGAAAGAGCCAGTATGACAATAGTAAGAATCTACCTGCGCCCGGCGCTCGCGGCGCTCATCATGCTAACCGTTACAACGGGCGTGATATATCCCTTGGTGGTCACGGGTATTGCACAGGCGGTGTTTCCGTTCCAGGCGAATGGAAGCGTCCTGCGCGACGGGCGCGGGCAAGCCGTCGGCTCGGCACTGATTGGGCAGCCGTTCGACGATCCGCGCTACTTCTGGGGCCGCCCATCGGCGACCGCGCCGTTCCCGTATAATGCTGCGTCATCTTCCGGATCGAACCTTGGGCCGACAAATCCTGCACTGCGCAAAGCCGTGCAACAGCGCGTCGCCGCGTTGCATGCCGCCGACGCGCAGAACGGCGCGCCCATTCCCGTCGATCTGGTGACCGCTTCGGGCAGCGGGCTGGATCCACACATCAGCCCGGCGGCCGCGCGCTACCAGGCGGCGCGGGTCGCACGCGCGCGGGACATAAGCGAGCAGCAGGTGCATGCGCTGATCATGCGCTACACAGAGGGCCGCCAGCTGGGTATGCTAGGCGAACCACGGGTGAACGTGCTAGAATTAAATCTCGCACTCAACCAAAGGTAAGAAGCGTGTTGCCTCTTTCTCGCCTTCTTACTTCCTACTTTTTTACTTGATCATGGAACGTCCCGATCCTGACGCCCTGCTCGCCCGTGTGCAGCACGATGAACGCACGACGGCTGGCGGGCGGCTCAAAATCTTCTTTGGTGCCGCTCCTGGCGTCGGCAAAACCTACGCCATGCTCAGCGATGCCCGAGAAAAGCAGGCCACCGGCGTGGATGTTGTCGTGGGCGTCGCTGAGTCGCATGGCCGCGCCGAAACCGAGGCACTGCTCCATGGCTTCGAGGTGCTGCCGTGCCGCTCGGTCGAATACCACGGAGTCACGTTGCGCGAGTTCGACCTGGATGCGGCGCTTCAGCGCTGTCCCACCTTGCTGTTGGTTGATGAGCTAGCGCACACCAACGCGCCCGCATCGCGCCACGCCAAACGCTGGCAGGATGTCGAAGAGTTGCTCGACGCAGGCATTGACGTGTATACTACTGTCAACGTTCAGCATGTCGAAAGTTTGAATGATGTCGTGGCGCAGATCACGGGGGTGGTCGTGCGCGAGACGGTACCCGATTCTGTCCTTGAGCGCGCTGACGCAATCGAGTTAGTCGATCTCGCGCCGGAAGAACTGCTGCAACGCCTGCGCGAGGGCAAGGTGTATGTGCCACAGCAGGCTGAGCGCGCAGCGGAACATTTCTTCCGCACGGGCAATCTGATTGCGTTGCGTGAGCTTGCGCTGCGTCGCACTGCCGACCGCGTGGATGAGCAAATGCGCACGTATCGCCGCGACCGCGCCATTGCTGCCGTGTGGCCCACGCATGAGCGCGTGCTGGTCTGCATTCATGCCAACCCGCTGGCTGCGCGGTTGGTGCGCACCGGTCGCCGCCTGGCCGCGCAGTTGCGTGTCCCATGGTACGTGGTGTATGTCGAAACGGCTGCCGAATTGCGCCGCCCCGAGCCAGAGCGTGATGGCGTGGTGCAGGCGTTGCGGCTGGCTGAACAACTTGGTGCAGAGGGCGTGACGCTGAGCGGCGAAAACGTAGCCGACGAGATTGTGGCATTCGCGCGTTCTCGCAATATCACCAGCATTATTGTTGGTAAATCCACACTGGCACACTGGCGCACCATGCTCTTCGGATCAACCGTCGATGCGCTGGTGCGCACCAGCGGCGATATCGATGTCCTTGTCATCAGTGGAAAGCGTGCGCCGCCAGTATCACCGGCAATGAGCATGCCCGAGGCGGACGTCAGCTGGAACGGCTATGTGGTGAGCCTCGGGATTGTCGTGCTGCTAACCATGCTGGGCTTTCTTGCGCGCAATCTGTATCCAACATTCGCAGAGGCCAACATCATCATGGCCTATCTCCTGGCTGTGCTTGGGCTGGCGCTGCGCTACGGGCGCGGACCGTCTATTTTGGCGTCGTTCCTGGGGGTGGTGGCCTTCGACTTTTTTTTCGTGCCGCCGTATCTGACACTGGCTGTCGCAAACACGCAGTATATTTTGACATTTATCGCGCTGCTCATCGTGGCGCTGATCGTTAGCACGCTCACCGTGCGCCTGCACCAGCAGGCCGATGCCGCCCGCCAGCGCGAGCGCCGCACGGCAGCATTATACGCCCTCAGCCGGGATCTGGCGAACGCGCGTGATTATCCGCGGCTGCTGCGGGTGTCCATCCAGCACGTGAGCGAAACGTTTGACAGCAAAGTACTGGTGCTGCTCCCCTTTGGCAACCGCAACCGATTGCAGCCATGGGGCAGTGTTGCAGGCTGGTGGAGCAACGAACTCGATTTGCGCATGGTGTTTGTGCCGGAGCAGCGCGACGAAGGTGTGGCGCAGTGGGTCTACGAACACAATCAACTGGCCGGTGCTGGTACAAACACGTTACCTGGTGCGCAAGCATTGTACATGCCGCTGGTTGGCACACAGGGTGTGGTTGGGGTGCTAGGTGTGAAGCCGTCTCAGCTGCGCCGCTTTGTCGCGCCGGACCAACTCCACCTGCTGGAAACGTTTGCGAATCAGCTGGCACTGGCACTTGAACGGGCGCGACTGGCAGGTGAGGCCGAACAGGCGCATATCCAGATTGAAGCGGAGCGGCTGCGCAATGCACTGCTCAGCACCGTTTCGCACGATCTGCGTACGCCGCTGGCAAGCATCACCGGCGCGGCCAGCACGCTCATGGATATAGAAAACGTGCTGCCCGCCACGATCCGTGCGGAACTCACGCAATCGATTTATGACGAGGCGGTACGGCTGAATCGCCTGGTGACAAACCTGCTCGACATGACACGTCTCGAATCGGGGGCCGTGAAGGTCACGAAGGAATGGCAGCCACTGGAGGAGGTCATCGGCACGGCATTGAGCCGTTTGGACGACCAGTTGCGACAGCATGCCGTAGAGGTTCACCTGTCGCCGGACCTGCCGCTCGTGCCGCTCGACGGGGTGCTCATCGGGCAGGTGCTGATGAATTTGCTTGAGAATGCAGCCAAATACAGCTCGCCCGGCAGCCCAATCACGATGAGCGCCGAGCAACGGGATCATGCAATCGTGGTCGCCGTGGTCGATCGCGGCCCAGGCATCTCGCCGGGTGACGAGCAACGAATTTTTGATAAATTCTACCGAGGCACTGGGGCAAACGGCACGGCCGGTGCAGGTCTGGGCCTCACGATTAGCAAAGGGATCATTGCCGCGCATGGTGGGCGCATCTGGGCCGAGAACTGCGCGGGTGGCGGAACACGTATCCAGTTCATCTTGCCGATTGAAGGGACGCCGCCGGATATTGAGATGGAAGTTTGAACGCGCAGTACACGTATTGCACAAGCTATATGACAGACGCAAAACAAACGGTGCTGGTCATCGAAGATGAACTGCAGATTCGCCGCTTTCTGCGAGCGAGCCTGCTTGGGCATGGCTATAGCTTCATCGAGGCGGCCACCGGCAAGGAAGGGCTCACGCTCGCTGCCGCGCAGCAGCCCGAAATCATCATTCTTGATCTTGGGCTGCCGGACATGGATGGTTTGGAGGTTACACAATCCCTCCGCGAGTGGTCGCAGATACCAATTATTGTGCTTTCGGCGCGCGGCCAGGAGACGGATAAGATCGCGGCACTGGACGCCGGAGCCGACGATTATCTCATTAAGCCGTTCGGCGTCGGCGAACTGCTGGCGCGGCTGCGGGTCGCGCTGCGGCATGTCCAGCGCCCCAACCCGGAACAGACCGACCCTGTATTTCGCGTCGGCGCGCTCCATGTCGATCTCGCGCGTCGCCAGGTCCATGTGCATGATACGGAAGTGCATCTCACCCCCATCGAGTACAAGATGCTCACGACGCTGATTCAGCATGCTGGCAAGGTGGTCACGCATCAGCAGTTGCTGCGAGCCGTGTGGGGGCCGAACTACGCGACCGAGACAACGTATTTGCGCGTGTACATGGGTCAGTTGCGGCATAAGCTGGAAGCCAACCCTGCCCGCCCGCAGTATCTGATGACGGAGCCGGGGGTTGGCTACCGGCTCTGCCTTGAATAATTCCATGCTTATTTCAAATGATAGGGCACGCTGGTCACAATGATTCCCTTACGAAACATCAGTGCAGCCTTAATGAGCAGCGCCGTCTGATTGTGCAGCAAATGCCCCCACCAGCGCGACGGAATAAACTCGGGTAGTATCACCGTCACCACATCGTCGTCGTATTGCGCGTCCACTTCACTCACGTATTGTAAAAGTGGGCGCACCAGGCTGCGGTAGGGTGACGAAAGGACCACCAGCGGTATCCCGCCGCCCCACTTCGCCCACTTTTCTCTGACGATGCGCTCTTCCTCGGGATCAAGGGCTACATACAGCGCCCGGGTATTGTCAGGCGCAATCGATTTGGCGTATTCCAGCGCCATAAGCACCCCACGATGCACGCCGGAAACCAGGACCAGTGCAGTATGGCGTTGGACCTCCCGCACGGGCTGTCCTATTGATAGCGAAAGCTGCTGCGCCACAGCCATGTAATGGGCATGAATTGCGCGGAACAGCAGCACAATCAGCGGGATAAGCACCAATACCGCCCATGCACCGTGGGCGAAACGTGTGACAATGATGACCATGAAGACGATTGCTGTCAACGTAGCGCCAATGCCGTTGATGATCACACTGCGATTCCAGCCTGGCTCGCGCGTGCGTAACCAATGCTGCACCATGCCGGCCTGCGAAAGCGTGAACGAGATAAAGACACCAATCGCGTAGAGTGGCAGCATCGCCTGCTCGCGCGCATTAAAAATAAGCACAAGCAGCGCCGCCAGCACGCCGAGCGCCACGATGCCATTCGAGAAAACTAACCGATCACCACGGCTAGAAAACTGGCGCGGTAGATAGCGATCGCGCGACAGCAGCGAGGCTAAGCGCGGAAAGTCGGCATAGCTTGTGTTGGCCGCCAGGACCAGGATCAGCGCTGTCGACACCTGAATAATAAAGTAAAATGACCCGGTTCCCACCACCTGGCTGGCGATCTGTGAAACGACGCTCACATCTTCACGCGGCACCGCCCCGTACTCGTACCCAAGCACGCTGATGCCCAGGAACATGAAGCCTAGCAACCCCACCATCCAGAGCAGCGTCGTTGCAGCGTTTTGCGACTCAGGACGCTTGAACGCAGGCACGCCATTCGAAATTGCCTCGACACCAGTCATGGCCGTACAACCGGCTGAGAACGCCTGGAGCAGCAGGAAGAGTGAGAGCGTCGCCCCGGTCGCGGAGATATGGATTGTATCAGGCGGGCGGGCCGGCTCGCCACTCAGCAGCCGGTTTGCAAGGCCGAGCACAATGAGTCCAACCATGCTCAGCACAAAGACATAGGTCGGCACCGAGAAGATCGCGCCACTCTCCTTAACACCACGCAGATTGATGATGGTGATGAGCCCGATACACGCAAGCGCGATTTCAACGCGGTAGGTGGCGAGTGCCGGGTAGCCCCAGGTGTCGGCAAGCGACGTAATGGCGAAGACACCTGACGAGATCGAGACCGCGACTGTGAGGACATAGTCGATCAGGAGCGAAGCAGCCGCAATCAAGCCGGGTATCGCGCCCAGGTTTTCATGCGCGACAATGTAGGCCCCACCACCGTTGGGATACGCGTGGATCGTCTGGCGGTACGAGAAACCGACGATGAGCAACAGCACCCCGATGGCGACGGAAATCGGGATGACGAGCGGCAATGCCATGGTACCTACCGCGACCAACACAAAGAGAATCGCCTCAGTGGCGTACGCGACTGAC
>DASTWM010000170.1:0-9263 GCA_035765855.1 Roseiflexaceae bacterium | reverse complement strand
CGGCGGGTCGTCACACAACAGGAGCACAGCCATGGACGCGAACACACTTCGGCAACGGTTTCTTGATTTCTTTCGGCAACACGGTCACGCCGTTTTCGGCCACGCGCCGCTGATACCCGAAAACGACGCGAGCGTGCTGTTCACCACCGCTGGCATGCACCCGCTCGTGCCGTTTCTGCTCGGCGAGCCGCACCCGGCAGGCCACCGCCTTGCCAACTACCAGCCGTGCCTGCGAACGAACGACATTCTGGAGGTCGGCGACGCGGCGCACCTGACGCTCTTTGAGATGCTCGGCAGTTGGTCGCTCGGCGACTACTGGAAGGAGGAGGCGCTGCGTCTCAACTACGCGCTGCTAACGGAGATGTTCGGCCATGATCCTGAGCGCCTGCACGTCACATGTTTCGCAGGCGATGCCGACGCGCCGCGCGACGAGGAAACGGCGGCGATCTGGCGTTCGCTTGGCATTCCACCGGAACGGATCAGCTTTTTATCAAAAGAGGATAACTGGTGGGGGCCAGTTGGCGCGACTGGCCCATGCGGTCCGGATAGCGAAGTGTTTTACGACAGCATGCCCGACGGGCCAGCCGACGAGACGCCCGCCACCAACCCGCCGCGCTTCTGGGAATTGTGCAACAATGTTTTCATGGCCTACGAAAAGCTGCCGGATAGTCAGTATGTGCCACTCGCGCAGCGCAACGTCGATGTTGGCGTGGGATTGGAGCGCAATCTGATGGTGCTACAGCGCGTCGAATCGGCGTTCGAAACCGACCTGTTCCTGCCGATTGTCGCGGCGATTCTCAGCATGGCACCACAGCCGCAGCCGTTCGCGGTGCGCGTGATTGCCGATCATGTGCGCGCGGCGACGTTCGTGCTGGCGGAAGGCGTGCGACCCGGCAACACCGACCAGCCCTACATCGCGCGCCGCCTTGTTCGCCGCGCAGTGCGCTACGGGCGCGAGATCGGCATCAACGAGCCGTTTCTCGCGCGGCTGGCCGAGGTGGTGATCGCGACCATGAGCGCAGCATACCCAAAGCTGGCACAGCAGCGCGATGCGATCGGCGCGGCGCTGGACGACGAAGAACAACGCTTCCAGCGCACCTTGGCGCGCGGCGAGCGCGAGTTCGAGCGGGCAATGGCGCAAATTCATGGACATGGCGACGTTATTTTGCCGGGTGCCACAGCATTTCGGCTGTACGACACCTACGGCTTCCCACTGGAATTAACCGAGGAACTGGCGCATGAGCGTGGCTTCACGGTTGATGTGGCGGGCTTTCATGAGACATTCGCGGTCCACCAGGCACAGTCGCGGCAGGGCGCAGCCGGGCGTTTCACGGGCGGGCTGGCCGAACGCAACCCGGCGACGACCCGGCTCCATACGGCGACGCACCTGCTGCAAGCAGCATTACGGCAGGCGCTCGGCCCACATGTGAAGCAGCGCGGCAGCAACATCACCGCCGAACGCCTGCGCTTCGACTTCAGCCATGGCGAGCGGCTGACGCCGGAACAGCTTGCCGAGGTCGAGGCACTCGTGAACGAGCAGATCGCCCACGATCTGCCGGTGACATGGAGCGAGATGAGTCTGGCAGAGGCGCGCGCGGCGGGCGCGCTGGGCCTGTTCGAGGAACGCTACGGCGACGTGGTGAAGGTCTATCGCATCGGCGACGCGAGCGTGGAAGTGTGCGGCGGCCCGCACGTCGAGCGCACCGGCGAGCTTGGGCATTTTCACATCACGAAGGAGGAAGGCGTCGCGGCGGGCGTCCGGCGGATTAAGGCGGGGCTGCGCTGATTGCAGTGTGTCGTTCCGTTCCCACACACCCTCACCCCGTCGCTGCTGCGCCACCCCGCTCCCAATGGGAGAGGGGCCGGGGGTGAGGGGAAAGGTTGCATACTCATTTGGTGCTAAGAGTCTACTCACCCGCCACAAGCACCTCGTCATGCTCAGGTTGGTCCGTCAGCGCGTCGCCTGCGCGGCTGCGGCGCAGGGCAACCAACGCGATCAGCAGCGTTGCGACAATCAGCACGCATGACGCGATGAAGGAACTTCGCACGCCGCTCACCAATTGCTGCCCCGTGGCACCATCAATATCTGGAGCGCCCGCCGCAATCGTCATGCCCGCGAACAGCGCGCCCATGAGCGGCACGCCGGTCGTCTGCCCGAGCGTGCGTGAAAGCGTCAGCAAGCCCGACGCGACACCAAGCCGCTCGCGGCTGACCGAGCCGAGCACGGCGCTGTTGTTCGGTGATTGGAACACGCCCAGCCCGACGCTTACCGGCGCAATTGATAGCAGATAGATCGGAACGGACGTATCAACGCGCAGCAGGGACAGCAGCACGTAGCCAATACTGATCAGCACCAGCCCAACCACGCTGACCGGACGCGGCCCGTGGCGGTCGGCCATGGAGCCAGAGATCGGCGCGACCACCGCTGTCGCGATCGGCACAACCGCCAGCAGCAGGCCAGTTTCCGCCGTGGAAAAGCCTTTAACCTGCTCCAGGTAAAAGGGCAGAATGAGCAAGTTTGCGCTGATGGCGATGAATACCAGCGTACCCATGAGCAAATTCATGCTGAACAATATGTTGCGGAACATGTCGAGCCGAATCATCGGCTGCGCGAGACGCATCTGGAGCAATAAAAACACCGCCAGCCCGACAAGCGCCCCGACGAGCAGGCTGATCACCGGCACGCTAAAGCCATTGTTCTCAATCAGCGTCATGCCGAGCGCATAGCTGCCCAGCGTTGCCGCCAGCACGACCGCGCCGATAATATCAAAGCGCTGCCCGCTGCGTTCCGGAGTATCGTTCGGCACGAAGCGCAGCACAATCGCTACCGCGATAATGCCAATCGGCACATTCACCAGAAAAATCCAGTGCCAGTCCGCCCACTCGATCAGCACGCCGCCGAGCGATGGACCGAGCGCCACGCCAACCGATACCAGGCTGCCGATGATACCAATCGCCCGCCCGCGCTCCGAGCCGGGAAAGACCTCGGTCACAATCGCCGCGCCGAGCGCCGCCACCATGACGCCGCCCAGCCCTTGCAAGGCCCGGAAGCCAATCAGCCAGCCGACGTTTGGCGCAAAGCCGCACAACGCCGAGCCGAACACAAAAATGACCAGGCCCGGCAGGTACACGCGCTTTTTGCCGTACATGTCGCCCAGCCGCGCCACGCCCAGCGTCAGCGAGGTGAGCACCAGCAGGTAGCTCAGTACCACCCACTGCACCATGCCAAAACTGGCGTTCAAATCTTGCACCAGCGTCGGCAGCGCGATGTTCACAATCGTCGCGTCCAGCGTCGACATGAGCACGCCCAAACCAACGCCAAACAAAATCCACCATTTACGCGAGGTTCCTGCTTGTGCTGACATACCATTCCTCTATGGAGATCGCCCGGCCTGTGAACGATCTACGCACTTGCTGTTAAAAGTATCGCCAGTCTGCTTCTCAGTCCGGCGGTCGCTATCGTAGATATGATATACTGATTACGTTCTTTCATCACATGCCTGAAGGATGCTGACCATGACAGCAGAGAATCAAGCGCTCCTTGATGCTATGCGGGGAATTGTAACTGAAGCTGTTTCTCAGGCTGTAGCTCCGCTTGTCGAGCGAATCAGCGCGCTCGAACAGCGCATGGGCGCGCTCGAACAGCGCATGGATATTTTGGAGACGCGGGTTGAGACGTTGGACGCCCGCACCAGCCAGATGATGGGCGATCTGATCTATCTGCGTGATCGCGTTCCCATGCTCGAAGAGCGCATTGATAATGGCTTCCGCGCGCTAAAAAGCGATTTAAATCTTGCTTTTTCTGATATTCGCCGCATCAGCGGCGCGCAGGAGCGCGGTGATAAATCGCTCGATGCGCTCAGGAAAGAGCTTGCCAGTTTACAGCAGCGCATCGCGGCCCTTGAATCCGCCCAATAACACGATAAACTTCCCTTTTCAACAGCAAACGGGACGAGCAACTTGCTCGTCCCGTGCCGTTTCTGGCGCTGTGCTATGTTACTGCGCCAGCCGCGCCGCAACCTCGGCAAGCCGGGTCGAATAACCCATTTCGTTGTCGTACCACGCCGCCACCGAAGCGAACGTGCCACCCTGCACCTGCGTGATCGGCAGGTCGATAATCGACGAGTGCGGATCGCCGACGATGCGCGCCGACGCCCACTCATCCTCCAGCACGTCCATGACGCCCTTGAGCGGCGCGCTCGACGCGGCCTTGCGGAACGCGTCGTTGATTGCTTCGGCAGTGGTCGACTTTTCCAGCACCACGTTCAGCTCGGCGATGCTGCCGGTGCGCACCGGCACGCGGTAGGCCTTGCCGGTAATGTTCAGGTCGCGCCAGATAAACTTCAGCGCCTTGGCCGCGCCCGACGACGACGGAATGATGTTCTCGCCCGCCGCCCACGAGTCGCGCCGATCCTTCATCGGCTGGTCGGTGAGCGCCTGGGTGTTGGTCACGGCATGCACAGTCGAGAACAGGCCGTGTACAATGCCGAAGTTCTCGATCAGCACTTTGACCACCGGGGCCAGCGCGTTCGTCGTGCAGGACGCCATGCTGATAATCTTCTGCGTCTCAGGATTGAACTGGTCAAGATTGATGCCCTGCAGCAGCACCGCGTCGCAATCGTCGAGCGACTTGCTCGGCGCGCTGACCAGCACCCGCTTTGCGCCGCGATCCAGGTGCGCCTGCGCGCCAGCGCGGGTTGTCGCCCGACCTGTGCAGTCGATCACCAGATCGACGCCCAGCGCCTTCCAGTCCGGCAGTTCCTGCATGGAGTTGATGTACTTAATCTCGCGCCCACCGATCACGAAGCCGTTCTCCGTCGCCTGAACCTCTTCCGGCCACAGGCCATAATTCGAGTCCGCCTTAAACAACGCCGCGAACGTCGCCGTGTCGCGAATGTCGGAAACGGAAACTGGCGTAAACAAATTGTGCTTGAGCGCGGCCTTGAGCGCCGAGCGACCGATACGTCCGAAACCGTGAATAGCAATGTTACCCATGGGATGCTCCTTATCTTATTTATTGCATGCCTGTTCGCTGGCGGTAGGGAATTGCGTGTGTTGGTTGTGCCATGCTTATTGTACACCACTTGCGCAACACGGCAAATCAACGAACAATTTGCTCATCAGCGCGCAAAAAAGGGGTGGATTTTGTGTCCACCCCTCATGATGATAATGATTGTATGCAGCCAATACCTTCGCCACCTCGTTTCACCACCTCGCCCGATCAACTCCTCGCCAGCGTAATGATCGCCGGGACGCGGTCGAACATCCAGAAGCCCAGCACCATGCCGATGATAGAGGCGTGCAGCGCCCATGCTGCGACGATCCAGACGGCGCTCAGCCACCAGCCCACCAGCACGAAATAGAGCGCGCGCAGCAGAAATGGCCGCTGGCGCACGTCCACATCGACGATCCGGCCCGTCGGCGTCACAACCCAATCGCGGCGCGCGGGCTTCAGCGTGACGACCTGCGGCAGCCGGTTGAGCATGTACAGGCCGAGCGGCAGCCCAATCACCGTGACGCACAGCAGCCAGCCAACGACGGCCCAGATGCCGCTGAACCACCAGCCCACCAGAATGAAATACACCGCCCGCAGCAGCAGGTTCGGCCCGTTGTTTGGCACGACAATCGGGCGTGATGTTGTTTGCGATTGCATTATTTATCTCCTTAATTTATGTCAACGGCGCTCGCAGTTTGCGCCGATTGTTGTTTCTGTCTATCAGACGATGGGCCGCGCGTATTGTTGCAGTGCTGGCATGGTATGATGTGCAAGCCACAGAGGACACAAAGAAAAGGAGAAAATATGACAGCATCCACATTGCCGCATTGGGATATGACCGTGGTCTATCCAAGCCTTGAGTCGCCGGAGTTCGCGCGCGATTTCGCTGATGTGCAAGCCGAAATCGCCTCGGTGCTCGCGCTGTTCAACGAGCATGACATCGACAAGCGCGAGCCTGGGCCGCTCGACGACGCGACGGTCGCCACATTCGCGCAGGTCATTCATGCGCTCGATCATGTGTTCGAGCGCGCCTCGACCATGCGGGCCTATATCTACAGCTTTGTTACGACCGACTCGCGCAACACGCTGGCGCAGGCCCGGCTGAGCGAATTTCAGCAGAGCGCCGTCACGCTGGCGCAGCTTGCCACGCGCTTCGCGGCATGGATTGGCTCGCTGGATGTGGACGCGCTGCTTGAACGCTCGGCTGAGGCGCAGGAGTTCGCGTTCATGCTGCGGCAGGCCCAGCGCCAGGCCGCGCATCTGATGTCGCCGCCAGAAGAATCGCTGGCCGCCGAACTGAACGTGACCGGCGGCAACGCATGGAGCCGCATGTACAACAACGTCACCTCGCAGCTTACCGTGCCGGTGGAGTTGGCGGACGGTGTCAAAGAACTGCCGATCAGCGCGGTGCGCAACCTGGCCTACGAGCCGGACCGCGAAACGCGCCGACGCGCCTACGAGGCCGAACTGGCCGCATGGCAGCGCACCGCCGTGCCACTTGCCGCTGCCATGAACAGCATCAAAGGCGAGGTCATCACGCTGGCGCAGCGGCGCGGCTGGGCTGATCCGCTCGACGCGGCGCTGTTCAACAACAACATCGACCGCGAAACGCTGGACGCCATGCTGCTGGCCGCGCGCGAGTCGTTCCCTGATTTCCGCCGCTACCTGCGCGCCAAGGCGAAGATGCTGGGACAGAAACAATTGCCATGGTACGACCTGTTCGCGCCGGTTGGTGAAAGCGCGCGCGAGTGGGACTATGACGCAGCCGAACGCTTCATCGTCGAGCAGTTCGGCAGCTTCTCACAGCGCATGAGCGACTTCGCGGCGCGTGCTTTCCGCGAGCGCTGGATCGACGCCGAGCCACGGCCCGGCAAACGCGACGGCGCATTCTGCATGCCGCTGCGCCGCGACGAATCGCGCATTCTGAGCAATTATCAGCCCAGCTTCAAAAGCGTGCTCACGCTGGCGCACGAACTCGGTCACGGCTACCACAACCTCAACCTGGCCAGCCAGCCCGAACTGAACCGCGACACGCCCATGACTCTGGCGGAGACGGCCAGCATTTTCTGCGAGACGATCGTGCGCAATGCTGTGCTCAAAACTGCCAGCCCTACCGAGCAAGCCGATGTGCTGGAAAGCGCGCTCATGAACGCCTGCCAGGTGGTGGTGGACATCACCAGCCGCTTCATGTTCGAGCAGCAGGTGTTTGCCAGGCGGCGCGAGCGCGAACTGTCAGTGGATGAATTGTGCGAGGCCATGCTGGAGGCGCAGCGGGCGACCTACGGCGATGGGCTGGACCAGGCCGTGCTGCACCCGTTCATGTGGGCCGTCAAGGGCCATTACTACAGTGCCAACTCGTTCTACAACTTCCCGTACATGTTTGGGCTGCTGTTCGGGCTGGGGCTGTATGCGCGCTACCAGCGCGATCCGGAAGCGTTCAAAACCAGCTACGATGAGTTGCTGTCGTCGACCGGCAAAGCCAGCGCGGCGGATCTTGCGGGCGGCATGGGCATTGACATTCGCTCGCCCGATTTTTGGCGCGCGAGCCTCGACACCATCCGCGCCGATGTGGAGCGGTTTGAGGCGCTCGTTTGACGAAGGACGAAGGACCGAAGACGAATGAGCGCACCGTTGTCATGTTGAGCAAAGCGAAACATCTCATTGTGATACAGCGAGATGCTTCACTGCGTTCAGCATGACATTGTTTTTCTTTAATGCTACCTCGAAAGGACGCGATCAGAAGTTCAGTATGGTATTATAGAAAAAGAAGCATTCTTCCAGCCTGAGGTCTCCATGCCGTTCGACAACTTCACCAACCCCTACCAAAATCCAACAGATGTGCCAAATGCCGCAGATTAGCGCCTTCTACGGCATCGTGATTGCCATGTACTTCAACGATCATGTGCCGCCGCACTTCCACGCGATCTATGCGAGCGATGAAGCGACGATCAACATTGAAACCGGTGAAGTGATCGACGGCGAGCTACCCAGGCGGGCGTTGCGGCTCGTTCGAGAGTGGGCAGCGGCCCACCGCGAGGAGTTGCGGGCGAACTGGGATCTTGCGCGGCAGCCAGCCCCGCTGAACCAGATCGCACCGCTGGACTAAGGAGGAATCTATGATTCGGGTAAAAGCCGTGGAACCACTCGACGGCACAATTGTGCGCGTGACGTTTACCAATGATGAGCAGCGCGACATCGATGTTGCGCGCTACATCGCTGGAGGCGGTATCTTTGCGCCTGTGCAAGACGATCCGGCGTTCTTTCGCCAGGTGCGCGTCGAACTTGGCACGATTGCGTGGCCTAATGGTGCCGATATAGACCCGGATGTGCTGTATCTTGGCCTGCCGCCCCACGCCAGCGAGGAGGAATGGCGCGCTGCAATGCAAGCCCAGCAGCCCCTCGCATCGTGAAATGGCGCGCCTGGTCCGGAAGATCAATCTTTGTACGGATCCGTGACGTCTTCGCCCGCCATCGCCACGCCGATCGGCTTGAGTGTGTGCAGGATGCGCAGCGAACCGGCATGCTGGGCCAGCACCTCCGGCAGGCGGCGGTAAACATGCGGGCTTTCGTCGAGGCCGCCGCCGCGCAACTCCACGCCCTCGCGCTTGAGCCACTCCTGCATCATCTCGCGGCTGACGAGACCCGGCTTAACCACCTCCTGCACGCGCTGGCCGCCGCGCTTGACCCAGCGGCGCTTGCCGGCCGCCTGCGTGCGGCTCATCACCCGGCCCGCGCCATGCACCGTGGAGCGCAGTGAAGCAATGGCTTCCTCGCTGTCTACGCCCTCGACGATCACGCTGATGTCGCCCATGGAGCCGCCGATGATGCCGCGCTGGCCCGGCCATGCTGGCGTCGCGCCCTTGCGGACCACGATCAGTTGCTCGCCGCCATGTTCCTCAAGCCAGGCGAAATTATGATGGTTATGCACTTCGTCGGTCGCCTGCGCGCCAAGGATGTCCAGCACCTGCTGCACGACGAAGTCGCGCCCGGCGTAGGCATAACGTCCGGCCAGCGTCATGGCCTGCCAGTAGGACTGACCGAGATCGGTGCGCATGGAGAGCAGCGTGGCGGGCTGGTCCATGTGCTCGCCCGGCGCGCGGTCGTCGAACTTACGCCCGGCGGCCAGGTTCAAAAAGCCGCTGGCCGTGCGATGGCCCAGGCCACGGCTGCCGAAATGGCAGGCAACCCACACCCAGCCATCTTCATCCTCGAACAGGTCTACAAAGTGGTTGCCGCTGCCGACCGTGCCGAGCTGCTCGCGCGCCAG
>DASTWM010000169.1:0-8686 GCA_035765855.1 Roseiflexaceae bacterium | reverse complement strand
CGATTACTTTTTTGCCCTGTCGGCGGACGAACTTTCCGCCGAGCCAGACCCGCGCATCATCCGCTTTTATGCCGACGCCGCGCATACAGTGGTCGAGGGCGAGCTTAGCCCGGTCACGCGGCTGGAGCCGCTCAATCTCGCCATGGATCAGTACATTTATAAAACCGGCTGCAAAACGGCGGCGCTGTTTGTGGCATCCTGCAAAGCTGGCATAGCGGTGGCGGGCGGCACGCCGGAACAAATTGAGGCGGTTGGCCGCTTTGGCTACGACCTTGGTTTGGCTTTCCAGATCGTTGACGACGTGCTTGACTTTGTCGGCGACGAGGTGACGCTCGGCAAGCCTGCGGGCAATGACCTGCGCGAAGGCACATGGACGCTGCCGCTGCTCTACGCGGTAGACAGCAGCAATGATCCGGCGCTGCGCGCGGTTGTCCAAACCGGGCATGTCGATCCAGAGCAGGTGCCGTATCTTGTCGATCTGGTCATCAAAACCGGCGGCGTGGCGCGCGCCATGAGCGAGGCGCGCTACATTGCCGAGCGCGCGCTCCGGCACCTTGACATCTTTCCGCCGTCGCCGACGAAACGAGCCTTGGCAGATATCTGTGAATTCGTTCTTGCGCGCCGCTCCTAAATCAGCACCACAGCTCAATATCCTCATCTGAAGCACCGCTTGAGCATTCCAGCGGTGCTTCGCTGCATACTACCCCGGTTCGTTGCACAAATCTCGCATCACAGGCGCATCTTTTTCAGCTCTCACGCGGTATACAAATAAAGCAAATAATACATTTGCTCATGCATGCCTGATAACGCAATCTCGCCTGCATGCAACACATCATTCTACCAACTGGAGAGCTACTATGACCGTTTTTGCCCGTGAAGACCTACAACTGCGTCGACATGCCACCACCTATGAAGAGGCACCTGACTTGCAGTGGCAGGATGCTGAGCAGAACGGTGATAATGACATTCCCTCCCGCCGCAGCCGCGCGCACGACGACTCCGTGCAACTATACCTGCGCGAAATCGGGCAGGTGAGTCTCCTTACTGCCGAAGATGAGGTGCGGTTGGCACAACAGATTGAATGCGGCATGGAAGCCCAGGAACGACTCGGCCATCACGAAACGCTTTCAGCAAGCGAACGGCTCACGCTTCACCAGGCTGTGCTGCTCAGCGAAGAGGCGCGGCGGCAGCTCATTCAGGCAAATTTGCGCCTGGTAGTGAGCATCGCTAAAAAATATATTAACAGCCCGCTGTCATTTATGGACCTCATTCAAGAAGGCAATATCGGTCTGATGAAGGCAGTGGAAAAGTACGATTACCAGCGCGGCCACCGCTTCTCGACCTACGCGACATGGTGGATTCGCCAGGCCATTACGCGCGCCATCGCCGAGCAAAGTCGGCTGATTCGCTTGCCCGTGCATTTGAGCGAATCGATCGGGCAACTGCGCCGGGTCGCCCGCCAACTCGAACAAGCCCTCGAACGCGAACCGTCATCACACGAGCTTGCACATGCGCTCGACATGAGCGAGCAGAAGGTACAGCGGCTGATGCTGGCATCGGCGCAGCCGATTTCGTTAGAGCAACCGTTGAATAACAACGGCGAAGGCCATGTACGCGATCTGTTAGCCGACGATGATCCGGATGTGCCATTACGCATGGCGACTCAGCGCATGCTGCAAGAAGAAATTCTGCATGCGTTGGATGCGTTGTCAGAGCGCGAACGCCAGGTGCTGCGCCTGCGCTACGGACTGGAAGATGGCCGACGCCACACGCTGGAAGAGGTGGGAGTGACGTTTGGCATTACACGCGAGCGCACCCGCCAGATTGAGGCGGAAGCCCTGCGCCATTTACGCCGCCCAAGCATTGGCGCGCGACTTCAAGCGTATTTAGAGTAGGCGATTATGTAGAACTGGCACTGCGTTGGTACCATGCCGATTTCCGGTGCTGCACTTGCTTCCGAACGTTCTTTCCATATAAACTGAAATCAAAGAAAGGGCAAGTCTGAGACCTGCCCTTCAAAAACACGATAAACGATACGTTCGGCGCTAGCGCACGCCCGGCCCGTAGGTGTAATAATCTTCCCACGGCTTATAATGGGTGAAGAAAGTATCGTTGTGCTTTATCGCGCCGTTGGGCATGGTCACGGTGCGGTAGTAATTCACGTCCATGCCAGCCCGTCCATGGACGAGTTGCTGCACTTCACCTGGCTTGAGCTTGGGATCGAACTGCCAGATTGGCTTGCCCGGCTGTACCACGTTCCTGATCACCGGCCCGCGATAGCTTACGGTGCGGCCATCGTCAACACCGTACACCTGGAATGTCACCGTAGCGGCCTGCGCGTCCGACGACGTGGCGATGTACACCGGGCCGCTGGTGTCGTTGCGCCAGCGGAAATCAACGTATGGAGTGAACACTGTGGCGTCGAAGCCCAGAATATTTTCGTAGAAGTACACCACGTAGGTGTGGCCGGTACGGCTGGTGATAGCAAGCCCGGCGTTCGACACCGCGCGGAACATGGTCGTCGAGACCTGGCACAGCCCGCCGCCGATCACCTTCTCCAGCTTGCCGTCCACAATCGCGTAGCCGTCTACAAAACCCGCGTCCTCAGAAAAATCACCGCTATTGGCGAACGAGTATTCCTCGCCCGGCGCGACTATCACGCCGTCGAACATCTCGGTGGCCCTTGCAATGTTAAACTCGCGCTCTGAAGCTGACGTGCGGTAGCCAGTCGTGGCCTGCCCAAGCAGCGTGAGCTGTGGCATGGGCGCAGCGTACTTCTGCACATTTGGGTGCTGGTTAAGCAGCCAGCGGCCCAGCGGCATGAGTTGCACCTCGCCTGCCTGGCCTGCGAGTTCGGGGTGATATTCGAAGCGCGCCCGCTCGAAATACTGCACGGTGTATGTCTGGCCGTTGGTGGGATTGGCTTCCTTCAACTCCTCGGAAACCGGAAAACCAAATGCGTTAACGCCGCCATGCATCTGCCAGTAATAACGAAATGCGCCGGTTAAAGAATGGCCGCTTTCTGGAAAGAATGTCCAGTCAGCACCCGGCGACTGCGCCTGCCACTGAAAGGCGGGCTCGGTGCGGCCTTCGATGTACAAACTGCCGAGCCGCGTCAACGCGACCGGCGCGCCGGGCCGCAACTCGAAGCGCGCCCGCTCGAAGTACTGCACGCGCATGCCATCTTCGCTGATGACGTCGGTGAGCGGTTTGCCAAACACGGCTTCATCGCCATTGGCTTCGTAAAAGTCGCGCACCTTGAAGCCAATCGAATGGCCAGTGTCGGCAAAGTAGCGGAAAGCACTCGCTCGAGCATCGGTGGTGCGCGTCGTCGTTTCGGCGCGGGCAGAGGCGACCGGCAGGATCAGGGCCGCGCTCATGGCAATGAGTGGGAGCAGCAGCAGGCGTCGGAGCATACACAAACCTCGTTCAATATGAGCTATATCAGGATGTGTGGCTATGATAGCACACATTTTCACAATTGACTATCTTCAACTTAACCAGTTATGACACTTCACGCAGCACGCTTTCGGCGGTCCAACTGCCACCACGCAGCGCCGCCAGTTGCCCTGCGGCCTCGTGCGCCTGCCGGGTCTGTCCAGAGCGCAGACATGCACCAACCAGCATCAGCAATGTGCGCTCGTTGCGCGGTTCGCAGGCCAGCGCGCGGCGGCATGCCACAAATGCGTCGTCATGATCGCCACGGAACAGGGCAATCGCCGCCAGGCCACGCCAACCGGGCGCGAGGTGCTTGTCGAGCTGAACCGCTTGCTGGAGTTCGCTCATGGCCTCGGCATAGTTGCCCTGATCGCGGGCCAGCAGGCCACGGCAGAGCGCGCGGAGGGCTGGTCCATTCTCATGCGGCGCGCCAAGCGCACCGAGTTCATCCAGGCTGGCGAGGATTTGCCGCAGCGTATGCGCGCCCATGTCAAGCGGCTCTTCGGCAGCGAGCAGCGCGCCAATGTATGCCGCATGTGCGTGGGCATCATGCGGCAGCGCCCGCACAGCCCGGCTAAGCGCGGCGGCGGCTTCGCGCGGCAATTCAGCTTCCATGTAGCCCACGCCTTGTTGCAGCAGCGCCTGTCCTTCGGAAGCAGGGATTTGTTCGCCGCGTTCTTCCGCCATTTCCATGCGCGTTTCCTGCTCCAGGCTGTGCAGCGCATCGAGCCGCCCGCCGTTGAGCCGCCCCTGCTGAAAGTCGCGCAGGAGCTGATCGTACTGCTCGCGCCGCCGGTCGTCGCGCAGAATGCGACGCGCAATCTCAATCGCGTCGAGGCGCGCGGTACGTTGCTCGTTCGGCATGCCGCTGTTCAGCAATAGTTCGCGTTCGCGCTCGGCAGCCGCCATGTCAACATCAGTTGGCGACGGCGCAGTTCGCTCGGGCGTGAGGGTAGTACCGCCCATGCCGAACGGCGACATGATCTCGCGATTCCTCACCAGTGCGCGATGTTCGGGCAGCAGATGCACCGCATTCAAGCCAAGCATGGCGTAGTAATCGACCGGCTCGGTGGGCGGCGGCACGCCTTCTGTTGGCGGAGTTGCGGGCGGAACGGCGGCACCCGGGCGCGGCGTCCCGCAGAATGCGCATTCGGCGGCGGCGGGCGGCAGCGGCGCGGCGCATGCAACGCAGCGCACCACTTCGGTCGTGATAACAGCGTCATGCTTTGCGCGCAGTTCGTCGTACACCCGGCGCAAATACGAATCGGTAAGCGTGCGGCCCGCGACTTCTAACAATTCCAGGCGGCGGGCTGCGGCGGCGCGCAGGCGTGAAGGATTGTCGGGGAACAGCGCGCGCAACTGGCGGTAACGCCGCGCCATAGCGCGAAGATCGCCCGCAGGTGGCACGCCCAGCAGTAAGTAAAAATCAAGCCCGTGCTGCACGGCGGCGGCGATCTGTGGCGCGCCCAGATCAAGGTCGCGGAAAAAGCCGCGCGAAAGCGCGCCGCATGAAGCACAAATGCCGTCGTTGTCGAGCTTTGAACCGCAGGATGGACAATAATACATGGCAACATGGTCCTGTATGCATGGCCGTTTGTCACAGCATAGCACAGCAGGCGCGTCGCCATGTAAGCGATTTTGAAACGACTTGGAGAACGTTATGCGGCGGTTACAGCACGCTCTTCTTTGCCGCGCACCAGCGAGGTGAACACGCCCAGTACGGCAATTCCGGCGCAAACCAGAAACGCAGTGCGAAAGCCAAGCATAAAGGTGTGCTGCAACTGCGCGAGATCGCCGCCGCCCTGCCCCGCTGCGTTGGCTGCCAGCACCTGCCCTGCGGCTGCCGCTCCCAGACCAGTGAAAACCGCGCCAGCAATTGCAACGCTGACGCTCTGCCCGATCACGCGTCCGGTGGCGAGAAAGCCGGAAGCGACGCCCTGCTGCTCGCGCGGGGCCGCGCCGAGCAACGCGCTGTTGTTGGGCGATTGGAACAACGCCTGCCCGGCACCCGTCACCGCCAGCCGCCAGATGATGTCAAGAATCGAACTTTGCGCGTTCAATCTGCTGAGCAGCACCAGGCCGATGCTCGCCAGCGCCAGCCCGCCAGCCGCCAGCCAGCGCGTGCCGATCCGGTCGGCCAGGCTGCCACTCCATGGCGCAATAATGGCGATGGTCAGCGGAAGGGGCGTGAGCAGCAACCCAGCTTTGAACACCGGGAAGCCGCGCAACTGCTCGAAGTAAAACGGCAGCAGGAAGCTCACGGCAAACAGCGCCAGAAAGGAAATCATGAGGCTGATCTGGGCCGACACAAACACGCGGTTGCGGAACAGCGCGAAATTGAGAATCGGGTAGCGCATTCGCTGCTCGACAAACGGCAGCGCGCCAAGCGCGATCACCGCCGCCGCGCCAAGTACGATAATCGGCAGCGAGGTCCAGCCAAGCTCCTGCCCGAACGAGAGGCCGCCTGTTAAGCTCGCGAGACCGATGGCAAGCAATAGCGCGCCGAGCGGATCGAAATGGCCGCCGCGATGCTGCACGGGCGTGTGCAGCAGCCCCATGGTCGCGATGAAGCCGATCACGCCGAGCGGAACATTCACATAAAAAATCCAGCGCCATGAAAGCGATTCCGTGATCAGGCCGCCCAATGTCGGCCCGGTGCTGGTGCCAAGCGCCACAACCAGCGCGTTGAAGCCCAGCGCCCGCCCGCGCTCCGACGCGGGAAAGGCGCGCGTCAGCATGGCCGGACTGACGGCGAACAACAACGCGCCGCCCAGCCCTTGCAGCGCCCGCGCGGCGATCAGCAGGCCGACCGATGGGGCTGCGCCGCAAAAGACTGAACCAAGCGTGAACAGCACAAGCCCGGAGGCCCAGATGATGCGATGGCCGATCATGTCGGCCAGGCGGCCTGCGGTAAGAATCACCGCCGCGGTCGTGACCAGGTAGGCGATCACCACCCACTCAATCGCGCCATTCAGCGGAATGCCGAAGCCATGCGCAATCGCGGGCAGGCTGACGTTGACGATCGACGAGTCGAGGGTTGCCATGAACACGCCAATCGCCACAATAGTGAAAACGATCCATTTATTTATTTGCCCCTGGACGGGCGCGCTATCGTTGGGCGCGCTGCGCGCGTCGCGCCTGTCGTCCGCGGTGGCGGTTGATTGTTGCGAATCAACGTGTGCCATGTTCTGCTGATTCCCTTTCAACTTGAAAATCGCTGGCGCGAGCATCTGCTCCACCATGGTGTCTTATTCGGTGGACAGCGCGCTCACGCTACCGGGTAAAAAGCGCCAAACAACAATCCTCCGTAAATTGCCATGGTACACACGCTATCGATTCCGATGTAGATTGCGATGAAAAGCACGGCTGATTGTATTCCTCGCTGGTACGTATAGCGCCAGGCGATCCACAGCGCGCCCATGAAAATGCCCACCGGGACCACGACCTGCAACAGCGCCGAAAGCCACGCTGGCATGGCCGGAATCCAGGCCGAAAATGGCGCATAGCTCATGGCGCTCGGCAGAATAACCATTTTACTTAACCAGTACACGAGCAGCGCGGCGACAAGGCTCAGGCGCGTGGCCCAATGCGCGAGCGACTGGCGGTCGCGCCGCACGAACCAGGTGGCGGCGAGCACAAGCAGCGATGCAATCGACCACATGAGCGCGGCAAATGGCGCAAAGAGCGCGCCGGAAATAAGCCCGAACATCACATCGAACCCGACATGACCAATATCACTCAGCGTCAGCTGTTGCAGCGCCTGTTTGATGTCCGGTGCGGTGCTCGCCAGGTACACGTTAAACCCATCGTCAGAAAGTTCCAGCCAGGTGGTGTACAAATAGTGATCATGATCGCTTGCGATCAACGATGCATAAGTATTATGTGGCGAGAAACTAATCAGTTGGTAGCTGCTCGGCACGCCATTTCGAAAGAAAAGCGCGCCAGTCTGATGCATGGTTTCATGATATTTGTACAAAATCTGCGCGTTGCAAGCGATCGCCAGTTCGCCCGGCGATTGCGCGCCGGCATGCATCTCGAGCGGCGCAGTTCTGCCCGATTGTTCTGACGCGAGCACGACGCGCGGGCCGGCCTGTAGTTCATCTTCCGGCAGCGCATGGTACTGTAAATGAGCGCCTTCAGGCACATCGAGCGCGCGAACCGGCGATACATTCGCTGGCGCATTCAGCTGAAACGACAGGTATTGCGCAACGATAGCACCGGCACTCATTCCTGATTTTACCGAAACAGTCCAAAAGAGATAGCCATGCTGTTGATCAAGCCCGAATACCGGATTATTGATACTCGCATCTGCAAGATTGATGTTCGTAAGAACTGTTGCATTGTCCGAAGAGATAGCTTCATCGGCATACGATGCATAATAAAAAGATGGTCCATCTTGAGCATCCGGCCGGTCGCGCATCCACACCGCATGAAGTTTTCCTGAAGAATCGTATTGAATAGTCGGCTGCATGCCAGAATCATCTACAAGCTGGGCCTTTCCCGCCAGATGACCTGCCGGAATGGCATACACGCCGGGCGTTTCCCGTGAGCCGCCGTACCAAACCGTAATTGCGCCCTGATCATTTGTAGCTGCCGCATAGGAGTCAACAGCTTCGTCGCCCGAAAGGCGGGTTGGCGCTGTTTGCACATGACCGGCGTTGTCGAGTTGTGCGCTGTAAAGGTGCTGCTGATCTATCCACAACAGCACGATCTGTTTGTTCCGCGCGATGAGTTGCGGTTGTTGCAGATTCCTGGCTGCAATGTCAAGCGAACGGTCCCAAACGACCTCGGTTTGTCTGTTCAACGCCAGCACGCGCGGGGCAACCGCAGCACCGTTTTTGTGCGCCAACAGCAGATACATGACACCGGCATCATCGACTGCGATTGGCACCGGCTGTGTCGCCTCAAGATCGCTGTTCGTCGTGCCGATCAGCTTTGCGCGGCTCCAGCCCGGCGCGTTCGTCCACATGCGCTCGGCAGGCCCACTGCCTACAGAATAGGCAAGCAGCAGCAGCGCCAATGGGACGAGGATCAAAAACCCGCCCAAGATGAGCGCGCGGCGGGATGGCAACATTTTTTTCATCATGTCAGGTTTTGTGGCATGCGCGGTACACCAGCGCCGTCGAACATCGTCTCCATGGCCGCGCACGACCACAGCCTTTTGTAAGCTGTGGCCGTGCGCAGGGTTAATCTGAATGCACGCTGGTCTGGGCCAACGCGCAGGCTACACGGTGATCTTCTTGAACAT
>DASTWM010000168.1:0-3219 GCA_035765855.1 Roseiflexaceae bacterium | reverse complement strand
TGCCCGTGAGTTGCTGCGCTAGACGTTCGGGAAAACGAACAACTTTACGGTGACGCTGATGGTTAGCACGAGAAGCGCAACCCATGAGGCTGCGGTGACAGCGAATGTGAACGCCAATGTGCGCGATGAAAGGTGAAAGTGGCGGACCCCCCACACAATTGTTACGCTTCCGGCGATGACAAGAAACAGCAACACTGTTTCAAATAGATATACGAACATACTCCTCACTTTGTCCCAGTGCAACATGGAACCGAGACTCAGCCGCTTCAGATGGCACATTATGTCGTAAACTGCCAATTCTTGCAAATCACCGTGGCAGATACCGTTAGCGTTGTGGCTCCAGTTGCGAGAAATAATCCCGCACATAGTCCTTCAGGTGTGGCGGAATGGCGCTTTGATCGAGCGCCTGCCCAGCCGATTGCTGATATTGTGGCAGTACCTGGCTGTATGGCACGAGCGACTGATTGTTCGCGCCCGGCATGTTTGTCTGTCCCTGCTGCGTTTGCGTTTGGCCACCCTGATTTTGTTGGCCGGGAACGAACTGCGACTGGCCTTGCTTATTACTCGGATTGTAGGGCTGGTACACAAGATCATCAGAACCACTTCCTTGTCCATTGCCGTTGGTCTTCTGGTTCTGGTTGACATTTGCGTGGCCGCCCTGTGCCTGTCCCAGATTATTCGCGTTTGAGCCCGCGCCGCCTTGCGCGCCGTTCCCCTGTCCTGGTTGGCCTCCCTGCTGGCCCTGTTGATTTTGTTGCGCCTGTTGGCCCTGCTGCCCCTGCTGGCCTTGCTGTTGCCCAGCCTGCTGGCCTTGCTGGCCTTGTTGCTGCCCAGCCTGCTGCCCTTGTTGGCCTTGCTGTTGCCCTTGGCCCTGTTGTCCTTGTTGCGCAGTCTGTTGTTGCTGCCCGGCCTGAGCAATGTCCTGGCGGCTCTGCTGCACCTGTGCTATTGAACGATTAACGGCCTGCTGATTCGCTTGCTGTTGTTGCGCTTGTTGCACGCTGTTTGCAGCTTGATTGAGCGCCTGCTGGGCCTGGGCAGTGTTACCCTGCTGCATGGCCTGCGCCGCGTTCGACAAGTTCTGCGCCGCCTGCGTGTCGCTCTGTGCCATCTGCGCGGCCTGCTGCTGCAAGTTTTGGGCAGTCTGCTGCCGCTGCTCCGGCGTCATCTGATCGAGTTGCTGCGCGAGTTGGCGCAACTGCTCGGCCGCCTGTTCCAGACTTGGCCGCTGCGTTGATTGTTCACCAGAAAGGCTTTGCAAATTGCGCGCCAGTTGTTCCATGGCCGCGCGCTGCGCATCTGCATTCGGGTCGCGGCGCTGCTGCAAGCGCGCCTCGGTCGTTGAAAGATCAGCGAGTGCCTGCTCGCGATTGCCGGAATTGTCACGCAGCCGCTGCTCAAGCTGGGCAAGCTCCTGCTCCAGCGCAGCCCGCTCTTCCGGCGAAAGCGTTTTGTCTTGCGCGATCTGCTGCTGGGCCTGCTGCACCTGCTGAATGGTCTGCTGCACGGCCTGTTGCACCGCCGTTTGTTCGCGCAGCACGCGATCCTGCGGGTTAGGCAGCATGGCCGACGCCACCAGCACCGCCAACGGGAGCACCGCCAGCGCTAGTCGCCGCTTGTCCACCAGCCATGGCAGCATGCGCGGGCGCAGCGTCGCAGCATGCTCGCGCGCATCACGCTGCTGCTCGTCGTCAAGATCGTGTGGCGGCTCATGTTTGCTCAGTTCGAGCGCCGTCGAAAGCCGCTCGCGCAGGCCGAGCATGGTGTCTACCCGCTGCGCCACGCGCTGCAATGGCATGGGCCGCAGCACAAGGTAGCCCAGCACAAACGCCAGCCAGACCGCCAGCGGCGCAAGCGACCAGATGAGGAGATTGGGGATAGGTGCGAGCCGTCCAACGATCTGCACCAGCGCGCCAATGGCGAGCGGCAGCCAGAGCGTTTGGCTGATCAGAAGCAGGGTGTCGCGCAGCCGCAGGCGAAACGCCATGGGGCGCAGACGACGCCGAATATCACGAACAACAAGTGCTTGAGCCATGGGAAATCTCTTCTCTCGAACGACGTGTGTCCTGGCACATCACCCGATGTGCTGCTTCATAGACGCGCACATCGCCGTGAAAGTTCCAATGAGGCGAGTTATACATTGCAATTTATTCTTCGGTGCGCCGCCAGTAGCTTCGTTCAACCACGCGGCGATGGCCGTCGCCATTGTCCCAGACATCGACCACGCGCTCGCTGACGATGGTAATGCCTTTTTGCGGGTGCGCCAGCGCAGTGTTTTCCTCGGCGCGCGCGGTAGGTGCCACGCGCGTGATCTTCTGAGTATTTGGCGCGGGCGCAGCGTCCATGCGCCGTCGCAGCCATGTCAGCCCAACCTCGGCGGCCAGCGCGGCGGCGCTCAGCGCAACCGTGCGCCCGAACTGTCCCCATGTGACCGGCAACTGCCGGCCGGCGATGACCAGCCGCCCCTCGCCAGCACGAACGGGTAGTTGGCGCTCAAGCGGTGTGCCACACTTGCCGCAGAAGCGGTCGTTGAGAGAATTACCCTGCTGGCATGCTGGACAAATGCGTTCAACCATCATCCCCTCCTCTGGACGCTGCTTGATACAGGAATCAGTATAGCACAGCCGCAAAGAACAAAGCGTAAAACGTAAAACATAAAGCGTAAATCACCATGTCACCTTGTCATGGCGTCACTCGTTCCCCAGTTCCTCAGTTCCTTTGCCCGCAAACGGCAGCTCCACTACTTCGCCATGCGCGTCGGTGCCTGCGATGCCGACCATGCTGCCCGGCGCGGCATGCGCCGTTCGCACATACGCCAGCGCGATCGGGCCAAAGCGCGGCGACAGCACCATGCTGGTCAGATCGCCAGCTTCTTTGCCGCCCACCTCAAGCTTCTGAGTAGAATCTTGCTTGTCCATCGTCCATCGTCCATCCCTTCGACTGCGCTCAGGGCCGGCGTCCATCGTCAAACGGAGGCCGCGCAGTTGCTTCGCCAGCCGGTTGCGGCTTTCCATGCGGGCAATAATTTCCTGCCCGACGTAGCAGCCCTTGCTGAAACAGATCGCGTCGAGCAGCCCGGTTTCGAGCGGAATGTATTCCCTGCTCCACTCGCGACCCCACACGCCGTAGCCCTGCTCCACCCGCAGCGTGTCGAACGTTTCGTCGCTGAGCGACTGTGCGCCTGCCTCACGCAGCGCCGTTTGCATCGCTTCCATGGAT
>DASTWM010000167.1:0-11924 GCA_035765855.1 Roseiflexaceae bacterium | reverse complement strand
CGCTGTGCTCGCTCGCGATCGATTCAAGAATCGATTGATACAGCTGCACTTCAACGAAGCGCGGCAGCAGCGCCCGCAGAACCTCCTCCTGGCTCGGCTCATAATTGTAGTCGAACCGGCGCGCGCCCTGCTCTTCCGGCGGCTCGACCGGCAGCAGGCGCTTCAACGTTGGGCGCTGCACCAACGTGTTTACGAACTCGCTGTAGACCACATACACTTCATCGTAGCGGCCTTCACGAAACCCGTTAATGACGTTGGTCGAAATTCCAAGCGTGTCCACCAGGCGCGGATAATCGCCGAGCTTGGTCACCTCGGCGACCAGATTTTGGTCATTGCGCGCCATGAAGTCGCGGCCCTTCTTGCCAACCGCCAGCGTCTCGACGGTGCGGCCATGCTGCCGCTGCTCCAGAATAAAGCGCCCGGAGCGCCGCAACACGTTGGTCACCAGACTCCCCGCCAGCCCGCGGTCAGGTGTCACAACAATCAGGGCGACACCTTTGATGTCCGCGCGGCTTTCCAGCAGTGTGCCACGGCGCGCACCAGGAATGAGACGAGAACTCAATTCGCTCATGACATCGAGCAGCCGGTCGGCATAGGGGCGTGTTGCAAGCACGTTGCGCTGCGCCCGCCGCATCTTCGACGCCGACACCATTTCCATGGCGCGGGTGATCTGCGACAGGTTCTTGACCGAGCGAATGCGGCGTCGTATTTCACGTGTACTTGGCACGATTCTCTCCCATTATGAATAATGAGTTTTGAGTTTTGAATAAAGATCATCGTTCTCTTATTCAAAACTCAGAACTCAGAACTCAAAACTATTCCTCCGAATAGTTGCTCATCTGCTTGAACTCTTTGATCGCGTTGTCGAGCGCTGCGCGTACATCATCGGGCGGGAAGCCGCGCTTGTTGCGATTCTCCCACACCATCTTGCGCACGTCGCCATGCGTGGTGTTCATGAACTGCAGGAAATCCTGCTTCCATTCACCGATTCTGCTGGTTGGCACGTCGTCCAGGTAGCCATTCGTCGCAGCGTACAGGATCATAACCTCATCTTCCAGCGACAGCGGCTGATACTGCGGTTGCTTCATGACCTCTTGCAAGCGCTGGCCGCGCTCGAGTTGGGCGCGCGTCGAAGCATCGAGGTCGGAGGCGAACTGCGCGAACGCGGCAAGGTCGCGGAACTGCGCCATGTCAAGCTTCAGGCGGCCCGCAACGCTGCTCATGGCCTTGGTCTGAGCATCGCCACCGACGCGCGACACCGAAACGCCGGTGTTGATCGCCGGGCGAATACCGGCGTTGAACAGGTCTGTCTCAAGGAAGATCTGGCCATCGGTGATCGAGATGACGTTGGTCGGAATGTAGGCCGAAACGTCATTGGCCTGCGTCTCAATGATTGGCAGCGCGGTGATCGAGCCGCCACCATAATCCTCATTCAAGCGCACTGCGCGCTCAAGCAGCCGCGAGTGCAGGTAAAACACGTCACCTGGGTATGCCTCGCGGCCCGGGGGACGGCGAAGCAGCAGCGACACCTGGCGGTAGGCAACGGCATGCTTGGAAAGATCATCGTACACAATCATGGCGTCGCGCACTTCTTCGCCCTCGATCTGCACGCCGTTCTCCATGATCTCTTCCGCCATGGCACAGCCAGCGTACGGAGCGATATACTGGAGCGCTGCTGACTCAGACGCCGACGCGACAACTACAATAGTGTATTCCAGCGCACCATGCTGCTCTAATATGTTCACGATCTGCGCGACCTGCGCGCGCCGCTGCCCAATCGCGACGTACACACATGCCAGGCCGCGACCTTTTTGATTGATAATCGTGTCGATTGCAACTGCCGTCTTGCCCGTCTGGCGGTCGCCAATGATCAATTCACGCTGCCCGCGCCCAATTGGAATCATGCCATCAATGGAAATGATGCCGGTCTGAACGGGCGTATCAACCGATTTGCGGGTGATCACACCCGGAGCAATGCGCTCGATCGGGCGCACCTTGTCAGTATTGATGGGGCCTTTGCCATCGATCGGCTGCCCCAACGCATCCACCACGCGCCCAAGCAACTCAGGCCCGACCGGCACGGAAATGATACGTCCCGTCGAATTAACCTGGTCGCCCTCCTCAATACTCAGATAATCACCGAGCACAATCGCGCTCACCGAATCCTGCTCAAGGTTCAATGCAATGGCGTAGATGGGCGCGGGGCGGCCTTGCTTGACCGGGAACTCCAGCAACTCTGACGCCATCGCCTGGTCGAGGCCCTCGATGCGCGCCACACCGTCACCCACAGATACCACTGTGCCGACGTTGACCATACGCGGCTCAAGGTCCACGCCCTGTTGAATACTTTGGAGCAGGCGATCATACAGATCTTGCGTTGTATTTTTCATTAACGGCACTTCCATACACAGTACCTCCTACATGGAATTCTTTTTAGGGAACACTGAAATCTACCATCTTCCTTTTCAGCCAACCACAACCCGTTGCCCAATGGCGAGAACAGTGCTCGTAGCAAAAGGCGGGCGAGGTCGTCCCGTCGCCAGGATACCTGCCCGCCATAATTGCCGACGACAACGTCGCTTAGCTCGACAGCATGTTGCGCTGAATTGCGCTGAGCCGAGTCCGCAAACTATTGTCCAACACCTGATCGCCGATGCGAATGATCAGGCCGCCGATAATAGACGGGTCAACCTGGAACTGGAGCGTCAGCCCCTGTCCATACCGCTCACGCAGCTGCGACGTGATCTGCTCACGCTGGGCATTGTCAAGCTCAACTGCGCTCGTCACTTCGCCGCTCAAGCTTTCTTCACCATGCTGCCCGGCGTAACGCTCAAACGCAGTCACAACATTTGGCAGCTGGCTGAGTGCGCCATCGCGCGCAAGCGCGAGCAGCAGGTTTTGAACGGCGCGCGGGGTATCTGCGGGCAAAGCAGCTTTGATGCGCTGCTCTGTGCTATCACTGGCCGCGCCATTGAGCCGTTCGGCAGCAACACGCAGCGATTGCAGCGAACTGCCAATCAGCGAGTCATACAATGCGCGTGCGATAACTTGAGCCTCCGACGTGCTCACGCTTTACCTCCAAAACAATATGAGAAGCAAGAAGTACCAGACGAGAGCTAGCGCCCGGCTCGTACTTCTTCCCTGTCCTTCTCCCGTTAGTTACGTCGATCCAGGCTCGCGAGCGACTCCTGAATCAGCCGGTCATGGTTGGACTTAAGTTCTTCGCCAAGCACACGTTCAGCCGTAACGGTGACCAACCGCGCCATCTGATTCTTCAGATCGCGCACCAACTGGTCGCGCTCTTGCTGCGCCTGTTCGCGCGCCTCGGCACGAATGCGGTCACCCTCTTCACGCGCCTGGGCAACAATTTCCTGCTCCTGCGTTCGTCCGCGCTCCTGCGCCTGCTGCAGAATACCCGCCGCTTCCTGGCGCGCCCGCGCCAATTCAGCTTCAGATTCCTGCTGTGCGTTCGCAAACTCTGCTCGGACGCGATCGGCCTCTTGCAGGCTTTCCTGAATGCGATGGGTACGCTCGTTGAGCATGTTGATAACACGATCGTACAGCAATCGCTTAAGGAGCCAGACTAAGATTGCAACATTCAGGATCTGCGCCAGGAGCAGTGCGTAATTTATACCAAGCTTTTCCACTGGTGATGCTCCCTCTCGCCTGGCAACTGCCGCCATGGGGCGACAAGCCAGAACAACGCTTTAGATAATGCCGAAGCCGATCAAAATACCGAACACAAGCGCAAAGATGAACAGCGCCTCTGACAGGGCAAAGCCAAGGAACATATAGGTGCGGATCAGGCCCTCGGCCTCTGGATTGCGGCCCATCGCCTGCACAGCACCACTAAACACGATGCCAATACCAGCGCCAGGTCCAATAGCGCCAAGACCAATTGCCAGCGCCATACCAAGCAGTCGAGCACTCGTCTCATCCATTGATGTTTACCTCCTTAAACAGGCAATTTCACAAAATACGTCATAGGTATATCAGCATCGCTCGCGCGTTTGCTACCAGCACTAATGGGCACCATGCAACTCTGGCTCAAGCTCAGCGCTTCCATGCTCGGGGTGACCGCCATGCGGATCAACCGTCGCATTCGACATGAACACCAAAGTGAGCACAGCAAAGATAAAGGCCTGAATCATCGCCACGAAGACTTCAAAACCGTAGAACGGCAACGGCAGGATATACGGGAAAAGAAAGGCCATCACAGCCAGAATAACTTCGCCGCCGAAGATGTTGCCAAAAATTCGGAAGGCGAATGAGACAATACGGGAAACCTCTGAAACAAGCTCAATCAACCCGACGAATACCCCGAGGCCACCCTCTTTGAAGTTAAAAAAGCGCGTGAAGTAGTTCGCTCCCAGCGCTTGAATACCAAACAATTCCACCATGAACACCGCGACAAGCGCGAAGGCAAAGGTCACATTCAGGTCTGCGGCGGGCGCGCGCAAGAAAGGAATAAGCCGGTGGCCCGCGCCGCAAAAGCCCGGCAGCCCAGTGAAAATCGATGAGCCACCTGCATCAGCCTGAGCTACAGGCGCGGACTGAAGCATGGTCGCAATCGAAGCGACCTTCGCATGGCCACCTTCGGTTGTTTCACACAATCCGATGCTGCCAATGCCAGGAATAAGCGCCACGAGATTGGCAATCAGGAAGAAGAAAAAGATTGTTGCCGGAACCGGAAAGAACTTCTTGACGTTGTTGCGATCGATACCTTGTGCGAAGTTGTAAAATCCTTCAACGGCCATTTCGACAATGTTCTGAAAGCCGCGTGGGATCAGCTGCATCCTCGCCAGGCTCAGGCCGATGGCAATCAGAATAACGTCAACAACAAGCGTCATCAACAACGAATTCGTGAATGGAATAGCACAGGTGGTGCCAGCCGGCTGCCCTGACATACAAAAGAGCGGCTCTGGCGCAGCGGAGATAAAGGCCCGCAGCTCGCCCTGGGTCATCTTCACTCCCAGAAAATACAGCAGCAGACCAACGACAATGATACCAAGAA
The DNA here is from genome assembly GCA_035765855.1 of Roseiflexaceae bacterium. GTDB lineage: Bacteria > Chloroflexota > Chloroflexia > Chloroflexales > Roseiflexaceae > DASTWM01. The sequence goes on along the minus strand of DASTWM010000167.1, from coordinate 6,910 downwards.
GTATTTGCACAGTACGATTCTGTAGCAGTCGGCTCATACAGCTTTATCTCCTTGCAAGACTTTGGGAACTCTTTCACAATCTATTCTAGCATGAGCAGCATAGAAAATCAACCTGCAAAACGAGGTTGATCATCACACACTATTCTTATGGGCTGAATGGCGCGAGTATAGCATAGGAAAAAGCAACACGCAAATACGCCCTGGTATGGCCTCGCGTGGAGCGGCACACGAGGCCATACCAGGGCGTAGATGACGCATGCAGTGAACACCATTGTTGCTGTACCTGATCGTTACGAAAGATGCTCTTGAATGTCGCGTATGGCGCGTTTGGCGTACACCCACACCGTTCCAATCTTCGATCGTGACATGCGCTTGTCGAAGATCAGCACCAGCATAAAGCTTTGCAGCAAATCAAAGCAGTACAGATCGTAGTGCTGCCCTTCCTGAACATACAGCGCATTCGACTCCGGCTCGCGCAGCATTTGCGAAATCTGGCCTGCCGCCGAAAAGCTGGTGGACAGCATGGGTAGCAAAATCATGGTGGGGATTCCGCCCGAACTCCCAACCTCACTCAGCACCATGCCATTACGGTCTGTCAAGATGATGCACTCGGCACCAACCTCTTGCAGCAACTCGTTCATGCGGCTCTTAATTGGCTGAATGTGTTCTGCCGTCAGCACGAATGGCCCTTCCTGGCGGCGGCGTGATGGGCGGCGCACTGGCGCTGGCTCATCAGGCTGCGGGGCCGGCGCAGCGCTGGCTGGCGGCGTTGCGGCAGGCGGCGGACGGCGCTGTTCGCGCGGTGGCGTCGGCGCAGGTGCTGGCGGTGTCGCACGCGCAGGCTCAGCGGGCCGCGCCGCCGGTGTTTCAGGTGCCGGGCGTGGAGCCGGAGTGGCAACCTCACTGCGCGATTGCGCTGGCGCCCCCGCCGCAACCGATGGCGTCACCTGCGCCTCGGCAACCGGCGCAGCATTGCTGGCAGCCGATGTTTGCCGCATCGCGTTGTACACCGTGGTCTTCAACTGATCAGTCGATTGCGGACCGCTCAGGAAATGTTGCACACCATGCAGCGCCGCCTGCTTCTCGGCTTGCGCGTCCGGTTCGCGGCTCCACAGCACAATCTGTGTGGCGACACCAAAATTCGGCACAATTTCAGCCAGATCAAGCCCGCTCATGCCCGGCAGGTCTGTATCGGCGACAATCGCAGACGGCGCAGACTGGCGGATTTCCCACAGCGCATCGTTCGCGCTATCCATGACCTGCACATCGACATCGCTGGAGAACTCGTTGGCAAGTTCGCGCAGCGCCTGGTTGTTGCCTGGTAGAATTAAAAGTCGATACGCCATTGTTGCCTTCTTGCCTTTCCCGAAAAGTGTTGCTTCAAGGGGTTACAAAGCACAATGTAATGCCATTGAGCGTTGAACATCATGAGTAGCATGGGCACGCTGGCTCATGCCGAAGTCACCGTGGGTTGATACGGCAGCGCAAACGAAAACGTGCTGCCCTGCTGCTCATCGCTGACAATCCACACCAGGCCGCCAAGCGCGCTCACTAATTCGCGCACAATCGCCAGGCCAAGCCCGGTGCCGCCATGCCCGCGCGTCAATGAATCGGCTACCTGATAAAAGCGCTCAAAAATGCGCATCTGCTCCTGCTTCGGCACGCCAATGCCCGTATCCTGCACTTCCAGGACCACCCACTTGGTGACATCAAGGCGTTGAGCAGGCAGCGTTGTTTGTGTAACCACCAGCGCATGCTCGGGCGGCACCTGCGTTTGAAGCGACGCGCGCACCGTTACCCTGCCGCCTTTGGGTGTGAACTTGATCGCATTCGAGAGCAGATGGGCCAAAATCAGCAGCATCTTTTCGCGGTCGCACTGAAAAACAATTGGTTCTTCTGGAAGAACAGCATTCAGGACTTGCTGGCGTTCTTCGACTTCATGCTGCGCCTGCGCTATCGCATTGCGCACGAGTTCGCTGACTGAGCAATGCTCAAGACGAAGTTGCGCTTCGCCGGTTTCAAGGTGGCGCAGGCTGACCATGTCGTCAACAATATCTTTGATTCGCTGGCCGCCTTCCATGACACGCTGGGCATACTCGCGATGATCGCCATCGCTCTTGTCGCGCAACATCAGCGCGTAGCCAAGCACAATCGAAAGCGGCGTGCGTAATTCGTGTGACGCAATCGAGATAAATTCACTCTTTAGCTGATCGAGCTCCTGAAGCCGCTGGTAGGCATCGCCAAGCTGTTGATACAGCAGCGCGTTGCGGAACGCCGCGCCTGCATGATTCGCCAGCAACACAATCTCTTCCTGCCGGCCAGAACTGGGAATATTCGCGGTCTTGTCGCACAACACCAGCACGCCATGCACTTCGCCCTGCGCGCGCAGGCCAATCACGAGCGCCGCGCAAAACGGCTGATCGCCCAACTGGCAGAGCGGAATCTCGCTATTCACAACATACTGGCGCTGATCGACGGCATGCTGAACGATATCATAGCTTGCGGGCGTTAACTGGCACGTAGCAGGAGCCGTCGCAACAATTTCGGTGATTTGCTGCCCGTCGGCCTTGAGCACGAAACCCGTGCGGCAACCACTTTGCTGCAACGTAATATGCAGCAGCATGGTGGCAACCTCGGCCAACTCCAGGGTTGACGTAAGCTGCTCGCTACTGTCGAGCAGTTTTTCGAACGCGCGCAGCCGGAAATTATTCTGTAGCAGGGTTCGCTTATGCAGCGCCTGCTCGACCGCAAGCCGGAGTTGCTCAAGTTCAAACGGTTTAGAAAGGAAATCGGCGATGCCCTGCCGAACAGACTGATGAATATTCTCGAACGATGCAAACCCGGTCATAATAATAATCGCGATAGTCGGATCATGCTCGCGGGCCGTATGCGCCAGATCCAATCCGCTCATGCCCGGCATTTTGATGTCGGTCAGCAGCAGATCGAATTGCTCCGAGCCGCTCAGCAACCGCACAGCCGCAGCCGGATCCGTCGTCGTCGTCACACGGTAGCCATTGCGCTGCAGCGTACGCGAGCAGATATCACACATATGTTGTTCATCATCTACGACCAGCACGTGTGGAGCCGTATCAACGCCATTCACATGCGCATCCGTAGAATGAACGGTGACTTCGCTCATACTATTTTGCTCTGTTCTAGAGCATCCTCCTTAGATACATCGATCGGTTTACGGAACTACTTCGACCATGGTGCGTGGCAGCAGCACCGTACCGCCGCCGTCGATCTCGACCTCAACCGCCTGTGCGCGCACGCCCGACGCCAAACGGCGCGGCGTGAGCGACGCCGCGCGCACGCGCCCCACTGCGCCAAGATGTTCCGTGTCGAGCAAGCGCACCGTCGCACCGGGACGCACATATAACTGCGGCGATTCAAGCTGCGTACGAGCCCCACGCGTCGAGAGCGGCACCACCACACGCGGGCGCACCAGCGGGCTGCGCAGGCTTGTTTTGCCTTCGATCAGCGCTTCCTGCCGATCATGTTCGGCCAGCAGATCAAACAAGGGCGCGGACATGGCATGCGTGCCGAAGCCCTCCGTAACCACCAGCGTCAGGTCGGTTTGCCGCGCCGCATGGTGAATTGGCAGGTGCCACGTACCGGTGTTCGTGCGCCACAGGTCAAACGACTCATCGCCGAGAAACTGGCGTAGCTCATGCTCCTCGATGCCGCCAACAATCACGCCGCGCACCTGCTCTTGCACGGCCCGCCGCAGCGCCGCCGCCGTGATGCTGCTGCCGCCAATCAAAATCGCATAGGCGCTGCGGGCATCGATCATTTCGGGCGTAATCGTCTCCGATGGGTCGGTGACCAGCAGGCGCAATACACCGGCGCGTTCAGCACCAAAACCCCACACGCCATACACCTGCGCGGCAGGCGTTTCGATCCGCACGCCACGATTGGGCAGCACCTCCATGACGACGCCACGCACCGAGGCATGCAGCAGATATTCTTCAGGATCGGGGCTGATGGTCACGTAGCCAGTCTCGCGGTCCACACTGGCAATTGCGCCGCCAATAGGTGCCACACATGTGCGCCCAAGCATATTGCTCGAACGCGCCAGCACATCGCCCTGCGCGACCTTGTTGCCCACCTCGCGCCGCATGGCACGCGGCACAGCGGCGGGCGCAATCATCAGCGCCTGAGCTACATTAATAATGTGTGGCGTGCCGGGTACATACGCCCGCGCAACAAGATCTTCCGGCTCCACACGCTGACCCATCCGGATAAGAACCTCACCCGGATACGGCAATATTCGTTCGATACGTGCGAGCGCGTTTGCAACTATCGGCGGAGTTCCAGTGGGGACGTACAGCGACATACGGATGTGTTCTCCTTTTCACCGACCTTGAAGCATTATAGCATAACCGTCCAGCACCCGTCATGAGCAAATTCGTGACAATGCAACAAAATGCTCATGGCGCTCGTCATAGCGGCATAAGCGAAGACAAACGTGTAATGCTACAGGAGTTCAATCATGTATTCACCAACACAACGGCTGATGCGCAGCCGCACAGACAAAATTATTGCTGGTGTCGCGGGCGGCATTGCTCAGTATCTCGGCATTGATGCGGTATTTGTTCGGCTGGCGTTTGTGGTGCTCATCTTTACCGGCGTAGGCGTGTTCCTGTACCCGGTGCTGTGGCTCGTCATGCCACTGGAGGGCAGCACCGGCAGCGCGCCCAACGAAGCATGGAGCGAAATGCGCCAGCAAGCCATGCGCGTCGGCGACGAAATCCGCGAGGCATTCGTATCGCACAACCAGGAGCCACGCCGCCCGCGCTACGATCCAATGACCGGCCAACCGCTCGATGAGAACGAAATTCCGATCAACAACATTCCGAACGTTCCGCCAGCGGACGTGCAGAGTCGGCGGAATCGCATGCTCGGCTTTGCCCTGCTGATCATCGGCGGCTTCATTCTGATGACCATGCTGCCGGGCGTCGGCCACTTGTTCGGGCGCTTCATGTTCCCGGCGCTGCTGATTGCAGCGGGCGTGTTCGTGCTGCGGCGCGGCAACGCCTAACATACGCGGATGAAGGCGCATACGTCAGGGTCGCTCGCATAGTGACCTTGACGTTTTGCTATGCTGAACAGTATGCCGAATGGAGCTCTGCTAATCACATGTCCGGTGCCGCGTGCCAAACGATCACGTTTAGCATTCATCAGCGGTTTCGACCTGCTGCCGCGCGCGGCATGAACAATCTGGGCGTTACTACACCATTCGCAAGCATGATGCCGACAAGCACGAACAAGAGGCCAACTACTGCATCGCGCGTAATCGTTTCGTCAAGAATGAGTGCGCCGTACACCAGTGCAATCGGCGGCAGCAGGTACGACACCATGCTGGAACGTGTCGCGCCGAGCCGCTCCAGCAGCCAAAAGTTGAGAATATATGCGAGCGTGGTGCAAAACACCGCCAGCATGATCAACGCGCCAAGCGCACGCGGTGCGGGCAACGCCTGCGGCAGGCCATACACGCCAAATGCAATCGGCGCAATGACTAACGCGGCGCACGTAATCTGGCCCGTAGCCGGCAGCAGCGCCGGCATGCCACGAAAAGCGCGGCGGCTGTACAACCCGCTGATGGCGTAACACACCGCCGCGCCGAGGTTAGCGGCGTAGCCCCACAGGCTGCCGGATCCAAGCTCAAGATGCTCCAGCCCAACGGCGACAATCACGCCGCCAAAGCCAATTGCCACGCCAAGCAGCTTCAGTCCGGCCAGCCGCTCCTCCTGTGCGACAACATAGCTTAACAAAACGACGAACAACGGCGTTGTCGCGGTCAGAATGGCCGCCATGCCGCTTGGAATGTGCTGCTCGCCCCAGGTGATCAGAAAGAAAGGCAGCGCCACACCGACCGCGCCGGTGAGCAGGAAGTCGCGCAGGACGCGGCCTTGTCTGGGCACGCGCAGGCCGCGCGCATGAAGAATGCCGAGCATCAGCAGCGCGGCGAGCATGAGCCGCTCAGCCACCAGCACGGCAGGCGTGATACTTTCGATGCCAATTTTGATGAAAAGAAACGATGAACCCCAGATTGCGCCGAGCAGCAGCAACACAGCTAAATAACGCGCATGCATACACTTTCCTTAAAATCAAGGATCGGACTCTGGACGACCGACGGTAGACGAAAGAACCGAGACCCAGGGAAGCTATGATTCCCCAGTTCCCCGGTTCCTTGTCACCTTGTCATCTTCATGGTCGCCATTGGGCGTTCGTCTACAGGCATGGGCCGCTCGAACACGCGCAGCGCGACCTGCACAATGGGGCCAATACCAAACGCGAACGCCAGCGTGCCGATCCCGACGGTGCCGCCCAGCAGCCAGCCAACCACCAGCGCCGACAACTCGATCAGCGTGCGCACCGTGCGGATGCTCCAGCCAGTCTTGCGCGACAGGCCGAGCATGAGGCCATCTCGCGGGCCAGCGCCGATCTGCGCGCTAAGGTACAGCCCGGAACCCGCGCCCGTCACAACGATCCCTGCGACCAGCAGCACCGCCCGCGCCGCAAGATTGGCAACATCGGGGAGCAGCAGCAGCACGCCATCCAGCACCAGGCCAATCATGACGACGTTGAGCAGCGTTCCCCAGCCCGGGCGTTCGCCAAGCGGCAGCCATGCCAGCAAAATCAACAAACCAACCGGAATACTTACCGTGCCAATCGGCACGCCGGTGTGGCGCGACAAGCCCTGGTGCAGCACATCCCATGGCCCAAGGCCAAGATTCGCGCGCACGATCAGCGCCAGCCCCACGCCGAACATGATCAGTCCAGCCAGCAGCGTGAGCCAGCGCAACCCTGTTTGTTTTGCCATGTGTTATCTCATCTCAAGGTGTTTACCACGATGAAGGCTTGCGCGCTGCAAGCCTCAACATCGTAAGTATACCTGAGAATAGTA
>DASTWM010000166.1:0-4787 GCA_035765855.1 Roseiflexaceae bacterium | reverse complement strand
GGTCGTTGAGAGCAAACCAGCTTTCGATTGCAAAATTGCTGTCCTGGTTCGGATCATAGCCCGGCACGCTCATGGATTCAGGATAAATCGTCACGACACCTGGGTAGGAGCCATCCGAGTTACGAACGTTAAAGTTGATCGTTTCATGGCCGGGACGACGATTTGACTGCTCGATAGCGGCCCGCAGCGTGCATTCTGGCTCCCTGGTCGTTTGTACCGTAACCGTTTTTCCGGTATTACATACGTTATCAGATGTATCGCTATCCGCCGCATTACCAGTCGAATTCACCACAAACGTGGCAGGTTCGGCTGCCGCGCGGGCGGCCGCGCCCAGCAGCGGCGGATTCGAGCCGGAAACCGTGCCGAGCTGTGCTGCGACAAGCTGAATATCGACAACATCAATACATCCATCATGGTTCACATCGCGACTCGCAAAAAACGGCACCATGCATGTGCCAGCCCGCTGCGACTCTTCCCATGCGCTTGTCATGCGCGTAACATCCGACGTTGTGACAAGATCATCGCCTGTCATATCCAGGCGACTCACCGGGACTGGTGAAGGCGGCGTTGCAGTCTGAGCTGCTGCTTGAGGAACGAGAATAACCACAAACCATGAAAGTATTACCACACATCCCAAACGTATAGCGGCATTGCAGTAACGTTGCACGTAATCCCCCTTAAACAAACACACATGCCCAGGCAAGCACTAACGGTAACGTCAAGTAACATGTCGCTCTCTCGATATCTCACGCCTTTGGTGATAAACGCATAAAGCTTTCTGAGAAAACATCTCGCCGGATGAAGAATATGGGTGACAAATACATAATGAAAACTGAGAGACAACATCAAGGAATAAAGATCAGGCCGCATGGTGCGCATGCACACCATGCGGCCCGGGTGTTTTACCGTGCCAATTCCGCGCGGGTTGCGCGCGAGGTTCGCAAAGCATTCTCAAGCAGGGCAAAGATGATGCCCAATACAAGGCCGGACAGCAAGCCCAGCACAATCACGCGTGTGGTCTGTGGCCCAACAGGCGAAGAAGGCGCGGTCGCGGGATCGATCAGATCCATTTCAAGCACGCGCCCGGATGCCTGGTCAAGCAGTTCGGTTGCCAGCGTATTGCAGATAGCAGCCGCATGCTCAGGATTCGCGCTCTTGGCAGTGAGTTCGATCAAATTCGCCGATGGCAACACGTCAGCGGTGATGTCGGCGTTCTTCACTTCCGTCAGCGTCACACCCTGCGCCTGCAACTTGTCGGCAACCTGCTTCTGCATCGAGCTGCTGGTCGCCTTGCGGGCAATAGTGTTAATCGGCGTGCGCTTGTCCAGCAGATTCATCATATTGATGGTCTGATTGACCTCTTGGATCTCGGTGCTCGGCTTGAGTTCAACCATGGCCGATGCGCGGTATTCCGGAGCCTGGCGCGAAACACCAAACGCGCTGCCAACGGCTGCCAGAATTGCCAGCCCTAAGATGACCCACCAATTGCGCAAAACTGCTGTCATAAATGTTTGAAGACTCATTCCCTGCTCTCCTTTCTCGCTCCTCCTCTGAGGATACCCGTTTGTAGTGATAATTAATTAACAAACATGTTTGGACGTGACAACGAGCCATAGGACACGCGCATCGCATGTTCGCGCATCGCCGTTAAGGCAACCGTTGCAGACTCCGGCGCGATGGGGTTGAGGTGTGGCGCCGCCCCACGCCACGAAAGGCATTTCAGCAAGGTAACGATTGCTTTCAACCCATCGCTCTTTTTAATCTTTTTGCCCTCCTCATAGGTGCGTCCCATGTACGAGATCGGGACTTCATAAATGCGGTAGCCAAGCCGGAGTACCTTGGCAGCTATTTCTGGTTCGATGCGAAAATCATTGCTCTGCAGGTAAAGGCTCCGCATAATATCGGTCCGCATGACTTTGTAGCATGTCTCCATGTCGGAGATCCAGCAGTTGTACATCATGTTGGTCAGCATGGTCAGGAACTTGTTGCCGACCGCGTTCCAGAAGTACATGCCCGTGTGCCGCCCGGCAAAGCGCGAACCAAACACCACATCGACACTTCCATCGATGATCGGGCGCACAAGCTCGTAATAATCGTTCGGATCATATTCAAGATCGGCATCCTGAATAACGACAATCTCGCCCCTGGCTGCTGCCAGCCCGGTGCGAATGGCCTCGCCCTTGCCGCGATTTACTGGCTGGCGAATGACCTTGATCGATGGATTGGTTGCCGCAATGTCCTGAAGAATGACTGGTGTCTGATCGCGAGAATGATCATCAACGACAATGATTTCCTTCTCTAAATTCACCGCCTGAACACGCTCAATAATCGCGCGTATGGTTTTCTCCTCGTTGTAGCAGGGCATAATGACGGAAAGAAGCATGCCTGTGTTCCTCATCTTCACTAATACTGATCCCAATGCTTATGATCCGCACGATCGAATACGCTAAGCCCCTGTATATTGAACGTCTGCACCAACATCGCCAGTAGCCTCACGCTGTGGCACCCAGATGTCATGCCGGGTACCACGAACGAGATTCCACAGCGCCGCTAATGCAGCGACATTCACCATGTCAAAGAAAAAGGGCAGGCTCAACGCTTTGTTGCGACCAATGGATGTGTGTCGCAGCGCAAAGCCCAGCAGGGCAGCCATGTGCAACGCTGCCTGCCCCATGGTAATAAACCGGTACAACCAGGATTGCCGCCACAACATCGGTGCAGTCACGCCGATGACCAGCAACGGCAGCACCATCAAGCGACGCAACACCTTGTGCGAGAAGAGTTGCACGGCAAAGTAACCATACGCAAATGGATTGAGCAACTGCCGCACCAGCCAGACGCCACGCAACCCGGCGGTCATGACACGCACCTTGCGGCGAAATTCGGCTTTGGCAGTAGCAGCTACGGGACCATACGCAACCGCATGTGGCGCAAACACCAGCCGCTTGTGTGCTGCGGGAACCTGCACCGACGTGAAAAAGTCATCAGTGACACCGTCCGGCATGGGGCGAAAGAGCGCGCGGCGCATGGCGTAGATTTGCCCGGTCGCCGATGTCATGCTGCCGCTCCGGCTCTGCAATTGCTTCAGCACGCGGTCAAAGCTCCAGTATGTGCGCTCGCCGCCACCTTCCATGCCGTCGCTTGCGTAGTGATAATCACCGCCAACACCGCCAACGTCAGGATCGGTAAAGGGCGCGACGAGCTGCCGCAACGCGTCGGGCTTCAGCATGCTGTCGGCGTCAGAAAACACCAGAATGTCACCATCGGCGGCTGCGACCGCCGCATTCAACGTGCGATTCTTGCCCTGACGCGGTAATGCAAGCAGTTGCACATTGGGCGCATCGAACTCACGCACCAGGCTGTTGGTTGCATCGCTGGAACCATCCGAGGCGACGATTACCTTCAAAAGACTCGGCGGGTAATCCAGCGCCTGCGTATTGGCGAGCTTGTCAGCGATAACGGCTTCCTCGTTATACGCGGCGATAATCATGGTCACGCCTGGCAGGTCATCGCCATGCCGAACGGGACGCGGGCGAACGAGACCGCGCACAAGCGCCAGCAGCGGAAACCCTGCGTATGTATAGATTATCAGGCCGACGGCACCCCAGAAAAGCCAGAGCAGCGGCGCGCGAGATGGCCCGGTTGTGTGTTTTGTTGAACTCATTGTGCCTTTATCTACATTTACTATTTACAGTGATAGGCATGATAGTCTCTAATACTGACAGAACGATGGCTAAAAACGGTTGTGGAGATAAATTTTTTGATAGAAACCAGCGTATTAGCACGAAATTTGATGCGCGAGATGAACAAAAAGTTATACGCTGTGCAGCTATGAAGGAATGATAGTGGGATGGGGTGGCGGAATGTTTGTAAAAAGATGCGCTACATGCCTGCAACGCATAGCTACTCTGCGCGTGCCTCATCAAGTAACAGCGATGTGCCGAGCGCGGTCACTGGCTCGCGCCAGTCACGTTCAAGCAATGTGTACAGAGCGGCGGTATTCACACGCAGATTAAACTCGCGCAACACCTTTTCACGACCAGCACGACCAAGCCGCTGCCCCAGCGCCGGATCATGGTACAGGCGCAGCAGCGCCGCTGCCAGTGCCGCTGCATTGCGTTCAGGCACGAGCAGCCCGGTCTGTTCATCCTCGATGAGTTCAGGGATACCAGAAATAGCCGTAGCCACCACCGGCAACTCTGTCGCGAGCGCTTCCATCAGCGCCACCGGAATGCCCTCTTGTTTGCCGCTGCTGGTGGTGACACTCGGCAACACCATCACATCGGCTTCGGCAGCCAGCACACTGACGCGATCGCGGGACTGCTGGCCGAGCAGCCTGACTTCTGCTTGCAGGCCATGTTCGGTGATCAATGCTTCGATGTGTGGCCGATCCTCGCCCTCACCGACGAGCAAACATTGAAATGCTACGCCCTGATCCTTTAGCTGGCGGCATGCTTCAACGAGGTAGGGATGGCCCTTATAATCCTGCAGGCTTGCCACGCACAATATGGTAAAAACCGCATTGCGGCGCGCTTGATCACGCGGCTGAAATACATCTGGATCAACGCCGCAATGAATGATCACCGTTTTGTCGGCAACCGCGCCGTACCACTGCTTGAGCAAACGCCGATTGTACGCAGAAATGGTGACGACAAAGCTGGCATGCCGCATCTTTTCTTCGAGCATGGGCCGCTCAACATAAATATCGTGCGCGTGCGCTGTAAAGCTGTAGGGCAGTTCTGTCAATTGCTGCACCACATAGGCTGCAAGCGCAGGATGGGTCGCCC
>DASTWM010000165.1:0-8330 GCA_035765855.1 Roseiflexaceae bacterium | reverse complement strand
AATAACAACCATATCGGACGGACCTGTTTTGGTAACGACAACGACATCAAGATTATCTTGTGTCTGACCCTTAATCAGATACTTCCATTCGCGTGTCTGTTGATCACGTTGACGTTCAACAATCTGCCCTGTTAGAAGCACGTTCTCGATGTCGAAGATACTCAAACCGTCATCGTCCATTTCCTCGTCGGCGTGAATGGTCATCACGTAATCAAGCGTTCGAACTTTAGCCTGGATACGCTGCAAGATCTCGTCGAACACGAGTAGCTCCAATTTGTCCAACGTGTATACTGATACTGTACTCTATCCAAGCGAGAGTTGCAACAGATAGGGAAGGCCACCGACAGAGGTGTGCTGCATAGTTGCCAATGCTGAGTGTGACGGCGCTTGGCATTGATGTTTCCGCGTCATGCGACATGCTTATGCTCAGCAAGCACTTCCTTCATGACGCGCCGGGCCTCGCCTGCTTTTACAGCATCGCTGTGGATGTATTCGGCAAGGGTAATCAGCGCCTTCCACAGCGCCCAGCCGCGCCCGCGCGCCCAGGTTGCGCCATCGGCCGGCAGCGTTGCGCGGAACGCTTCCCGGCTTTCTCCTGACAACAGCGTCCATGCGATCACCAGGTCGCATGCGGGATCGCCCACGCCTGAAGACCCGAAGTCGATAACAGCATGTAACCGGCCTTCTTTGACCAGCAGGTTTCCCGCGGCAACATCTCCATGAACCCAGACGGGTAGCCCGTGCCAGTGCGCCGTGAGGGCAGCTTCCCACACCTCGGTCGCTGCGTCGGTATCGATCATGCCGTCAAGGGCTGCGATTGTGTTCCGAGTTTCAGCGCCATACACCGTCAGTGGTCCGCCACGGTAGAAGTTGTGCGGTCCGGGTGGCGGCCCGCCAGTGGGATCGATCCGCTGGAGGGCAGTGAGGAAGTGCGCCAGCGTAATCGCAAATTGGCGGAGATCGGCGATGCGCTCGATCGTCGCGGGTTCGCCTTCGAGCCAGCGGTAGATCGACCAGGGCCAGGGATAGCCAGCGCCGGGCGCGCCCATGACGAGCGGGACCGGGATGGGCAGCGGGAGGAGCGGCGCAAGTCTCGGCAACCAGCGGTGTTCCTTTTCCACTTGCAGGATGTACCGCTCCGCGCTGGGAAGCCGCACGGACATGTCCTCGCCCAGCCGAAAAGTCGTGTTGTCCCACCCGTCCACTTCAACCGGCCTGATCGGAAGGTGCGCCCACTGCGGAAACTGCGCGGCGACCAACTGGCTGACAAGCGCGACAGTGATGTCCGCTTTTGTGATAGGATTTTCATCAGCGTGCATACGAACTACTCGCTTATAAATGAAGCCGTCAATGCTTGCTAAAGCTTCAAAGTTCATGGTCTATCAGAAGCAATGCGCTCGACTGATAAAGTAGCTGCATGTAAAACATGCGGCATATAACTACATCATAGTATAATCTACAACGCTCCCCCATGTTCGCAAGCCACATTGTTGTCGATTCGTATGCGTTTTGGTGCAGTTTTGGTGCATGGCTGACAATGTGATGCTCATTGCTTTTGCTATACTAGTCTTTGCATAGTGGGCAGGCCGCATCATTTTAGCATTGTGCTGTCGATGCGGGCGCGCCTTGAAGAGCTTGAATATCCCATGCTCAAGGCTGTTCACAAGCATAAAGAGGCAATGATACTGCGCACAATGATGCTGCGCTGATTCAAGGAGCATCGGTCATGGGTGCTGAACATCCTCTCAAAATTGGCTTCTCGCGTAATCTTGCGATTGGTATTCCATTCTGGACGATTGCCGAACATGGCGCGGCAGTGCGCGCCCGCGAGCTTGGCGTGACATTTCTTCCCCTTCACAGCGTTAATGCGCGCGTTCAAGCTGAACATATCGCGCAACTCATTCAGCAGCGTGTCGATGCTATTGTCGTCGCCGCTACTGATCCGTCTGACGCCGACTTTCTGGCGGCGCTCGATGCGGCGCACGCGGCTGGTATTCCGCTGATTGCCGTCGATGTCGTAATTGCAGCTCCTGTTGTCAGCCTCGTTCGCTCAGATGATGTACGGGGAGCAACGTGTGGCATGACCTATCTTGCGGAGCAGATCGGCGGGCAGGGCAAAATTGTTCATTTCCAGGGCAATCCACAAAGCCCCGTCGCGAAACTTCGCACCGTTGGTGTGCGGCAGGTGCTGGAGCAATTTCCCGGATTAGAGCTTGTTCTCGAAACTGCCGATGCCGATTGGGATAGAGTTCGCAGCCATGCGATCATGCAAGACATTCTCGCACAGCATGCCGATATTTGCGGTGTCTTTGCGGCAAACGATCCCATGGCTCTGGGAGCTATCGCCGCCATCGAGGAGGCCGGACGCGCGGGGCAGATCGTCGTTATCGGCGTGGACGGCGATCCCGACGCGCTGCTTGCCGTCGAATCCGGCAAAATGGCGGCAACCGTGCGCCGCTCGCCATACCAGTTAGGGCGCGTCGCAATCGAAACGGCTGTGGCCGCCGCGCAGGGTACTGCTGTACCACCCGAAATTCTTATCGACGATATGACGTTGGTCACGCCTGCAAATGTTGCTCACTCGGCAATTGAATCCTTGTCGATCATGCCGGGCGTCATCGACGAATTGATGCAGAGCAGCGTCGCAATTACTGCCGAGCGCACCATGCTGCGCACAATTATCGACAGCTTGCCTGACCTGATCTATGTTAAGGATCACGAGGGCCGGTTTGTCGTCGCTAATGCAGCTCTCGCGCACCTGAGCGGCCTGGACGACGCACAAGCTTTGATTGGCAAGACCGATCATGATGTGTTCCCGCAACAGCTTGCCAGCCAATACCAATCCGACGAACAACACATACTGCAATCGGGCGTGCCGGTGTTCGATAAAGAGGAGCCGGTGCGGGATGCACATGGCGAGCAACACTGGCTCGTCACCACCAAAATACCACTGCGCGATCATAATGGTCAGATTCAATGGCTGGTGGGCCGGAGCAGGGACATTACGGATCGCAAACACGCAGCAGAAGAACGCCAGCGGCTTCAGGAAGAATTAATTGTGGCGCAGGCTGCCGCGCTCGAAGAACTTTCTACGCCGCTCATCCCAATCAGCGACTCCGTTCTGGTGATGCCATTGATCGGGCGGGTCGACTCGCGCCGCGCGAGCCAGATTCTGGAAGCACTGCTGGTTGGTGTCCAGGAGCAGCAGGCAAATCTGGTCATTGTGGACATCACGGGCGTCAATGTGGTCGATACGCAGGTTGGGCAGGCGATTATTCAGGCGGCCCGCGCCGTTAAATTGCTTGGCGCGCAAGTGATGCTCACCGGCATTCGCCCGGAAGTCGCGCAGACGCTGGTTGCGCTCGGTATTGATCTTGCCGACATCATGACTCATAGCTCGTTGCAGCGCGGCATCGCGTACGCGTTGCACAAGCGTAGCGCTTCCTCAGGGAAGAAGTGAAGTAGAGAGATCAGGTAAAGCCCGCACTATCTGTCATTCTGAGCGCAGCGAAGAATCTTTCTGGAGCGATTCCTCACTGCGTTCGGAATGACAAAGTATTCCACGTTTATTTGATCTTTCTATCTACCGCCCCGCCACCACCTGCACCTGATCGACCACACTCCACAGCGCATTTGGGAACAACCCCAGCAGCACCACCAGCGCGGTCGCGATCATGAGCGCGGCGTTCATCGCGCGCGGCGTGCGGATCGGCGCGTCCGACGCGGGCGCGTTGAACCACATGGCCTTCAATAGCCGCAGGTAGTACGCGAGGCTCACGACCGTCATCAGCACCGCCACGATCATCAGCCAGATTGCCCCGGCGCGGTAGGCGCTCATGAACACGAACAGCTTGGCCCAGAAGCCGCCTAATGGTGGCATGCCCGCCAGAGATAATACCAGCACGGTCATCATGGTCGCCAGCCCGGCGTTGCGCCGCAGCAGGCCATTGAGATCGCTGATCTCGTCGCCACCCGCTGCCTGCGCGACAATCGCCAGCACGCCGAACGCGCCGATGTTCGTCGCGCAGTACACCACCAAATAATATAGCAGCGTCGCCAGCCCGAACGCGCGATCGCCGGTTGGCGTAGCGCTCCACAGCACCAGCGCCAGCAGCAGGAATCCGGCATGGCTGATGCTGGAATACGCCAGCAGCCGTTTCGCGTTCGTCTGCGGCAGGGCCGACAGATTGCCGATAATAATCGTCAGCAGCGCCAGCACAGCCAGCAGGCTGGTCCAGCCGTTGAAGCCCGCGCCCGGCGTGCCGGCCAGCGACGGAAAAGCGCTGGAAAGCAGCCGAAACAGTAACAGAAAGCCCGCCATCTTCGAGGCCGTTGAGATAAAGCCGGTGACCAGCGTCGGCGCGCCCTGGTATACATCGGGCGCCCATGCGTGGAACGGCGCGACCGTCAGTTTGTAGCCCATGCCCGCCACGATGAAAATCATCGCCATGGTCAGCAATGTGCTATGGCCCTGCGTGCTCGCGCTGGCCTGACCAATTGACGAAAACAGCGTGCCGATCACCTGCTGACTGCCGCCGCTGTTCGCGCTCGCGGTGAAGCCGTAGGCCAGGCTCATGCCATACAGCAGGATGCCCGACGAGGTCGCGCCGAACAGGAAATATTTCATGCCCGCTTCCGCCGAGCGCTCGTCGCTGCGCGTGTAGCCTGCCAGCACGTACAGCGCGATCGAGGAAAGCTCCAGCGCCACATACGCCAGAATCAGCTCGCTGGCCGCCACCATGATGCACAGTCCCGCCGTAGCAAAGATCAGCAGCGCGTAGAACTCGCCGGGACTGCTGCCGGGCCGCTGGTCGTAAGTGAGCAGCGTGGTGAGAAACGCCGCGCCGATGATTGTCAGCCGGGCGACCATGGCCAGATTATCGGTGGCGAATGCACCGAGGATTGGCTGGGCGCTTTGCGCGCTGCCCGGCCCGGCAACCTGCAAGTTCTGGCCCAGGTTGATGAATGCGTTCAGCAGGCTGTTGATGCCGCCACTCGGCAACGGTTGCCCGACCGTGAACAGGTAGCCGCTCTGCACCAGCGCCACTGCAAACACCAGCCCGAGGCCGAGCGCGGCAAGTTGCGCGGCTGCCCTGGCCCGCTCCTGCTGTACCTCCGGCGCGCTCGACCAGCGCTCCAGCACATCCGAGCCAAGCACCAGCAGCGCCAGTACAATTAGCATGAGTTCCGGCAGGATGCGTGGGAAATCGGTTAGTTGGAAGGACACACTCGATGCTCCATTGACAAGATGACAAGATGACAGGATGACAGGATGAACTCTTTAGAAGGGATCGCCGTAATCTTCTGATACTTCACGTAAAAGCCTATCGTTGTCACTGATAATCCATTTCTCTGAATGATTGATCATTCCAACCAGCGTTCGAAGAATTTCGTTATAGTTCTGAT
This sequence comes from Roseiflexaceae bacterium, assembly GCA_035765855.1. Lineage (GTDB taxonomy): Bacteria > Chloroflexota > Chloroflexia > Chloroflexales > Roseiflexaceae > DASTWM01. The sequence continues at coordinate 2,924 of DASTWM010000165.1, read as the reverse complement.
AGATTTCTTTGGCCTTATCACGATCTAGATAGCCGCAGCGATAAGCAAAAGCAATCCACACCTGTGTCTCAGCAGCCTCACTTTTACTATCCGACAGCTTGCTAATAAAAGCCTTCTCATAACGGCGCTTGCGCCACGCCTCAGCTATATTTGCACACACTGAACGCGATGAGCGACGAATTTGATCTGTCAGCGAATAAGTTTCCTCTTTTGGAAAAACTTTTGATAGCTCGAAGATTTACATAGCAAGGTCAAATACGCGTTGGTAAACTTCCAAATCACCATGATTCATTATTTTTTTGCTCATTGCTATTTCCTTCGATCTGCATCATCTCATCTTGTCATCTTGTCATCTTGTCACCGCAACTATCATCGCTCGCAGCAGCGCCTCGGCAACCGGCTGCACGCCGCTCTGAATCGGCGCGGTCAGGTAGGCCGGGTAGATGCCGCTGATGATTAAGATGGCGGCCAGAAACGCGCCGACAATATATTCCTGCACGGTCAATTTCGGCAAATGGTGGAACGATTGGTTCTTCAATGCGCCGAAGAACGCCGACAGCATTGCCCGCAGCGTGTAGGCCGCCGTGATGGGAATTGCCAGCGCGCCGATGATTGCAACCAGCGGGAAGCGCTGCCACATGCCGATGAACACATTGAACTCCGCGAAGAAGCCCGCGAAGCCCGGCATGCCCATGGACGACAGGCCGCCGATGATGAACATCACCGCCACGAACGGCATCACGCCGAACAGCCCGCCAAGCTCGCGCAGGTCGCGGGTGTGCGTCCGGTCATACACCATGCGCCCGACAACAGCGAACAGCAGCGCGGTCATCACGCCGTGCGCAAACATCTGCAACACCGCGCCCTGAATGCCAATCGCGTTACCTGCCGCCAGCCCCATCAGCACCAGCGCCATGTGACTGATCGACGAATACGCGATCATGAACTTGAAATCGCGCTGCGCCGCCGCGATCAGCGAGCCGTACACTGCGCCAACCAGTGTCAGCAAGGCGATCGGCAGCAACCATGTCAATGCGCCCTCTGGCAGCAGCGTCATGCCGACCCGCAGGCAGCCGTACGAGCCGAGTTTCATCATGACGCCGGCCAGTAGCATGGAGATGGCGGTCGGCGCGGCGGTGTGGCCGGTCGGCGCCCAGGTGTGAAACGGCACCATGCCCGCCAGCACGGCAAAGCCCGCGAACAACGGCGCGAACCAGATCAACTGGAACGCGCGCGGGAACAGCGCCGCCTGTTGGAGCACGCGCATGTCGAATGTGCGCAGGCCGCTGCCGAAGTAGATCGCCACAATGCTAGCGGTAATCAGCGCCGAGCCGCCCATCATGTACAGCGCCAGCTTGGTCGCGCCGTACTCGCGCCGCGTTTTGCCCCAGCCGCCAATCAGTAGAAACTTGGGAATCAGCGTCAGTTCGTAAAAGATGAACAGCAGAAACAGGTCAACCGACATGAACACGCCGTACGCGCCCGCCGCCGCCAGCAGCAGCAGCGCCCAGTACTCGCGCGCCCGTTCCTCGATGTTCCAGCTCACCAGCGCGCTCGCCACAATCACGATGCCGTTCAACAGCAGCAGCGGCAGGCTGATGCCATCAACGCCGAGCGTGTAGTTGATGCCGATCTGCGGCACCCATGGCAGTTCTTCGATAAATTGGAGCTTGACGGCGCTGGACGAATCATACGCGCCGTAGACCAGCGCCGTCAGAATCAGCGACACGAGCGCGCCGGCCGTACCGATGATGCGGATCGTCTGGCGCTGCTCCGGTGGAACGAACATCAGGACCACGGCTGGCACAAGCAGGCTCAGCCAGATCAAGCTGAGCCAGGGAATGGTGGTTGGAAGCGCAAAAAGGTTCATTTGCAGATAATCTATACTCTTTGAACAACCATGTCATGTTGAGCGGAGCGAAACATCTCATCGAAAAACTATGAGATGCTTCACTGCGTTCAGCATGACAAAGACGATCATTGATAGGTATTGTTGCATTAGCGCGCAAGCCCCGCGAGCAGTGCCGTCGCCTGGTGACTCACATCCATGATCAGCGCCGGATAGATGCCCAGCGCCAGCAGCGCAATAAGCAGCGGCAGGGCGGCTAGAAATGCCGGGCTGGTCATGTTGATGTCGGCAACGGCACGGAGTCGTTCCGGCAGCGGCCCATTGAAAATATGCCCGTACATGCGCAGCAGCGCCAGCGCCGTCACCACCAGGCCAATCGTCGCCAGCAATGCGTACAACGGCAGCGCCGACCACACGCCGCGCAAGATAAAGAACTCGCCGACGAAGCCCGCCAGGCCGGGCAGCCCAAGGTTGGCGAACATGGCCACGCCCATCACGCCCGCCAGCGTTGGCGCGACCCGCCGCAGGCCGCCCATGCGGTCGAGATCGTAGGTGCCGGTGCGCTCGTACACCGCCTGCGCCAGCAGGAACAGTGCGCCAGTCGAGAGGCCGTGCGCTACCATCTGAAACAGCGCGCCGTTGATCGCAATCGCGCGGCCCTGCGCGTCCGCGCCGCCAAGCGCCGCCACTGCCGCGACGGCCAGCGCCACATAGCCCATGTGATTGACCGATGTGTAGGCAATCAGCCGCTTGAGATCGCCGTTCACCTGCGCCAGCGCGCCGAACGCGCCTGCTACCACGCTGATCAGCGCCAGCGCGCCGATAACTGGCGCCCAGTACTGTGCGGCATCGGGCATAAACGGCAGCAGAATGCGGAACATGCCGTACGCGCCCATCTTCGACATCACCGCCGATAGCATGATCGATCCAGCCGTCGGCGCTTCGCTGTAGGCGTCCGGCAGCCAGGTGTGGAACGGCCACACGCCCAGCTTAATTGCGAAGGCGACAAACATCGCCCAGAACGCCAGCGAGGCGTACAGCAGCGGGAAGCGCCCGAACAGACTGGTGAAACCAT
>DASTWM010000164.1:0-13203 GCA_035765855.1 Roseiflexaceae bacterium | reverse complement strand
GGCCTCGCGCCGGCGCTTCACCTCGCGGGCCAGTGTGTCCTGGGCTGCTTCTTCGCTCAATGCGACAGTCCGATCCACGGTCGCCTGATCGCCGCTTTCTGCCGCAGCCGTGTCGTAGGCGGCCTTGACCTGGGCGATCTGCGCGTTTTTGAGCGACGCCATGGCCATGCGCAGCACCTCAACGCGGAGTTTTTCGCCGCCGCGCATCGCCGTTTTGATATCCTGCTGGATTTGTTCTTGAATAGTCATACACGTCTCGTAAAGCTACAGATACATCGGACAAGGGACAGTTTCATTGCCATAAACGATGGTGATACATGCTATTGTAGCAAATTCTGGCACAAAGTATGTGAATCTTTTTACAGGCGAACTAAAGATTGACATGGCGCATCATGACGCGGTGTTTCTCGGCGACAATAATGGCGCGAATCGCGCCGACCGCGTCGTCGAGATGATCCTGTTTGTTCACGACCACATAGTCGAATGCTTCGGCCTGCTCCATTTCATGCTGCGCGACGGTGAGCCGCCGGTCGAGCTCCTGCTCGGACTCGGTGCGCCGCAGCCGCAGCCGCGCGTACAATTCATCGAACGAGCCGGGCGTGATAAAGATAAACACCGATTCGGGCGCAAGCTGCCGAATCGTCTCGCAGCCCTGCACATCAATCCGCAGAATGACATCTTTGCCGCTGGCGAACGCCTGGCGTACCTCGCTCTTGGGGATGCCTTTGTAATGCCCGTATACTTCCGCCCATTCAAGCAGTTCTTTCTGCTCGATCATCTCCTCGAAGCGTCCTTCGCTCACAAAATGATAGTCGTACCCGTTGCGCTCGCCGGGCCGGATCGGGCGGCTCGTCGCCGTCACCACAAAATGAAACGGGAAGCCAAGCTCGCGCATGCGCATCAGCAGCGTGTCTTTGCCCACACCCGATGGACCCGACAGCACCACCAGCAGCGGGTGCGGTGGTTTGCCATCGAACAGCGGGTTGCGGTCTCTTATGCTCATGACGTTGTTCCTCCTCCTGGCGTTGCGCCCAGGCGACGCGTCGTGTATAGTTACGCATTACATACAGGAAAAGTGAAAAGAACGACGAACGACAAACGATGTACTTTGATACACTAACTCTGGCCGCTGTGGTCGATGAACTTCGTGCGGCGCTGCATGGCGGTCGCATACAGCGTGCCATCCTGGCGAACCAATTGAGCATCGCGCTCGAAGTATACGCGCAGCGGCGACGCCACAATCTGATTTTATCCGCCCACCCGCAGTTCGCGCGCGTGCATCTGAGCGCGTCCCGCCCATCGCGTGGCATTGAAGGTGAGCCACCGCTGTTGCTGCTGTTGCGCAAATATGTCGTCGGTGGTCATATCATTGCGGTCGAACAGCCGGAACTTGAGCGAGTGGTTGTGTTAAGTATAGCGAAAGGGCCGGGAGTACGCAACCTCGTGCCGTATGACTCCACCGGCGAGGATGAGGCGGTTTTCGACGAGGATGATGAAACGTTGCGCTGCGATCTGGTGGCCGAAGTCATGGAGCGGCGCAGCAACATCGTGCTGGTGAACGACGACAACGTGGTCATGGAAAGCATCCGCCATGTCACGCCGCTCATGAGCCGCCGCCCGATCCAGCCGCGCGAGCCATACGAACTGCCGCCGCGCCAGGAAAAGCGCGACCCGCGCCATGCCACGGCGGAAGGCATCGCCACGCTGCTCGACGAAGCGCCGGGCAAAGATCTGGCGCAGGCGCTGGTCAGCGCGTATCGCGGCCTTTCGCCGCAGGCCGCCCGCGAGGTAGCGTACCGCTGCGGTGGTCGCGTCGATGCGCCGCTGGTGGCTGGCCTGCCGTGGGAAAACATTGCCATGACACTCCGGTCGCTGTGGAGCGAGCCGTGGCAGCCGTGCCTGGCGCGCACCGATGCGGGCGTGCCGCTTGCCTACGCGCCCTACCTGCTCGCGCAATACGCCCATGTCGAGCCGCAGCCGAGCATGAGCGCTGTGCTGGAAACGTTCTACACCAACCGCGAGCCGATTACCGCCCACCGCCAGCGCCGCAACGCTTTGACCGAGCAGCTGCGCGACGTGCGAGATCGGCTCGAAAATCAGCGCCGCCAGCTGGAAGGCGAGATGGAGCAGGCGCGGCAATTAGAGCACCTGCGCTGGGAAGGCGAAATGATTTACGCCTTCATGCACACTGTGCAGCCGCGCCAGGCCGCGTTGGAAGTTGAAGGTCAATCCATTGCGCTCGATCCTGGCCTTTCGCCGGTCGAGAACGCGCAGGCCCGCTTCCGCGCTTACGACAAATCAAAAAGCGCACTGGCCAATGTGCCGGAGCGGCTGGCCGAAGTCGAGGCGCGGCTGGCGGGCCTTGATCAACTCATGGCGCTGCTTGAGCTTGCCGATGGCTACGAACAAATCGAGGAGATTGGGCGCGAGGCGGTGGAGCATGGCTACCTCAAGGCCAGCAACCGTAAAATGAAAGGCCGCCGCCTGCCGCCGCTGCGGATCGAGTCGAGCGACGGATTCACAATGTACGTCGGGCGCAGCGCCGGTCAGAACGAGCAGGTCACGTTCAAGCTCAGCGCGCCCGACGATCTGTGGCTACATGCCCGCAACATTCCCGGTGCGCATGTCATCATCAAGAGTGGTGGGCGCGAAGTGCCGGAAACCACGCTGCGGGAAGCGGCGGCGCTGGCGGCTGGCTTCAGCAAAGGGCGTAGCGAAGCCGCCGTCGATGTCGAGGTTGCGCACCGCCGGTATGTGCGGCGCGTTCCCGGCGGCCCGCCCGGCCTTGTCACCTATCGCGCCGAGCAGACCGTGCGGGTCGCGCCGCGCCTGCCGAACACGTAAGCCTGGTGTTCCTCAAAACACAAACGCCGCGCCAAACCGGCGCGGCGTTTGTGTTCCACACGTTCCCATGACAGGATCATGGAAACGCTGGCAGGAGTTTGTTGTACCAGACACTGCTGATCGTCTGCCCGGTTGCGCCCACAACGGCGACGCACACGACCATGATCAGCACCAGCACCAGGCCATACTCCACCAACCCCTGCCCCGGCACCTGCGCGCGGCTCAGCACCCGCAGGGCCGCTGCGCACCGACGAATTGCGGCCAGCACATGAACGACCAGGAACAATAGCATTGCACACCTCCCATGACGACGTTGAATAACAAATAAAGGAGATTGCACGTACGTCATGTTACGTACCACTTCTATTGTCAGGCGAGGAGGTATGCTACTGCAATAGCTCACTGGTGGTAGTGTGTACTAGTGCTCTCCCTGGAGTCAGAGTAGGACCAGCGAACAACATTCTATGCGAGGCTGTTCGTGCGTTGGTGAGCACGAATCATGTAGCTAACATAAAGAGATTGTCAGGCATTTTCTATTGACGCTCACGATCTAATCAGGTACAATCGAGAGGACAGTCGGCATTCCAGCCAACTGCGCGAACCGAATTCGCATGATGACAACCACAAAGATGCGGCATGCACTGGTAACGTCGTTTTCTTTGTGGTCGTATTGTATGAGGCGGTATATATTATGGCATTACGGTCAGTACGCGGCATTCTGTCGCAGGGAATACCTGAATACCCCGAAGAAAAGCCAACCTGGCAATCGCTTGCGCAAGATGTGCTGGCGGAGCCGATGATTGCGCCGTTTCGCCTGTTCTGGCACAATTTTCTTGAGGCCCGCCCATGGTGGCCGGTGCTTGTGCCGCTGATGCTGTGGGTTGGCTGGCGTTCCTACCGGCGCGAGCGCCGCAAATACTTCGCTGAACAACGCAAACTGGCCGCAAAGCGGGCTGTGACATTAATTCAATAAGAAGGAGCTTTTTTGGAATGAATCTGATTCAGACGCTACTTGACATCTTCCTGCACCTTGACCGGCACTTAAATGAAGGCTTCATTGCCAGCTACGGTGGCTGGATTTATCTTCTCCTTTTCGTCATCATCTTCTGTGAAACTGGCCTGGTGGTGACGCCATTTCTGCCTGGTGATTCGCTGCTGTTCGCGGCGGGCGCGCTGGCAGCGATCGACACCAGCGGAACGCTGAATGTGTTTGTGCTGTTTGCCATGCTGGTGCTTGCCGCAATCGGCGGTGACACGGTCAATTATTTTATCGGCCATTTCATCGGCATGCGCATCTTTGATAAAAATATTCCGTTCCTGAAACGCGAACATCTCGAGCGGACGCACGAATTTTATGAAAAATATGGCGGCAAAACCATCATTCTGGCGCGCTTCGTGCCGATCGTTCGCACGTTTGCGCCGTTCGTCGCCGGTGTTGGCCGCATGAATTATGGCTACTTCCTGACGTATAACGCGGTCGGCGGCGTTGCGTGGATTGCGATTATGCTGTTCGCCGGGTATTTCTTCGGCGGCATCGATATTATTAAGCGCAATTTCGAGATTGTCACGATTGTGATCGTCCTGATCTCGATCTTGCCGATGATAGTCGAGTACGCGCGCAGCCGTCGCCGCGTTCGCACCGCCCGCACTGAAGCCTAATCTTTTTTCCATCAAACATGAAAGGCACTCACCACAACTGGTGGGTGCCTTTTGCATGTTCGCTTGTTGGTGGATGGCGAGCGCATGTCATCTTTGTCATGCTTGCGCGGTGCCATAACCGATCATGAAGGCGACGTCTTACCCGTCGAAATACATCGAATGCTCGCCGGGCGGTGTCTGCTCCAGCGGGAATGTGACGCGCATCCGGCGCGTGCGCCCGGCTTCCTGCGCCGGCAGAGCGGCGAGCACCAGCACGCTCATGTCATCAACTGGCTCGTCGCGGTCGAGCTCCAGCGCGCGGCCCAGCAGCGCATTTGCCAGTGCCTCGGCGCTGTGGCCCTGCTGGACCGGCCAGCCTGCCAGAAAATTGCCGATCTCAATATCCTCGCCATGGCGCTCGCCAGCTTTGAGCAGCCCATCGGTGAATACGACCACGTAGGTGTAATCTCGCACCGGAACTTCGGTGATCACCGGGCGTGTCATCGGGTGCAACCCAATCGGAACCGATTCTTCGTTGTGAATATGGGTGCCTTTAGCGTCGAGCACGAAAAACGGCGCGGGATTGTTGCGCGTCACAACGATCGTGCCGCTTTGAAAATCAGCCGACACAATGTTGAGGGTTGCTGCAACCTGCCCGGCGCGATAGGTGTATAAATAGTCATGGACGCTGCGCGCCACCACGCCGTCGCGCGCGCCATCCTTGAGCTGCACCATCACGCGCGTGACAAGGATATTGCTCAGTGTTTTGGCACCGCGCCCGCTTCCCTGCCCGTCCACCAGCACGAACGAGAAACCGCCGCCGGGCCGCTCCACCATTTCGAGTGTATCGCCGCTTTCATCGGTGCCCGCGCGTGGTACTTTGGCTACCGCGACTTGTAGTTCTAACATAGCAGTTCCTGCCTTTGAAGTGTTTGCAATGCCATGTCGTATTGTAAACACTTCATGGAGCCGTATCAAGTTTGCGCCGAAAATCACAAGATACTGTGCCTGATGATGTTCGCGCAGATACAGGTGCCTCAATCAAAAACACTCTTGCAATTCAGTGTATCGTTTGGTATGATGCTGATCCTACATAACTGTTAAGAATCCATAACAAAAGCGTGATATACTTCACATTGTACAGCATCTATAGCTTTGTTAGAATGTAACATCTCCTTAAAACACGCTTAGTACCAAAGGCCTATGCTGGCCAGCGTGTCCTCTTCTGATCGCAGTATTTGGAAGAGGCCATTCAAAGACGAAAGGACACCTGCTTGGCTACTGCTGACGTTCGAGCGCTTGCGCCGAGGAAGCGTCAGGGCATTCGGCGCGAACACCTGCTGTTTATCGCGTTCGTTGGGCCGAATTTCTTCCTGCTCGCCGCATTTTCATACTGGCCGCTCATCTATCAAGCTTACCTGAGTCTCACCCGCTGGGACATGATTTCGCCTGTTAAGACCTTTGTGGGGCTTGATAATTATCGTTACATGTTCAGCGGCCAGGAGTTCTATGAGGTAGTCTTTAATACCTTTTATTTTACGGCAGCGATCCTGATCGGCAGCATTGTGCTGGGTCTGGGGCTGGCAATGCTGCTCAATCAGCGGCTGCGCTGGCGCGTGGCGGGGCGCGCCACGGTGTTTGCGCCCTACGTGCTCAGCGGCGCGGCGATCGGCCTCGTGTGGGCCTACATCTTTGATCCGGTGTATGGCCTGATGCGGGTTTTCCTTAACCTGTTTGGCATCGCTTCGCCCGATTGGCTGGTCGATACCTCATGGGCCATGCCGGCGATCATCATCGTGTATCTGTGGAAGAATGTTGGCTACAGTGCCGTCATCTACCTGGCCGGGCTTCAGAGCATCCCGCGCGAGCTTTACGAAGCGGCGACCGTTGATGGCGCAGGCGCATGGGAATCATTCTGGCACATCACGGTGCCGCAGCTCTCCCCCGTCACGTTTTTCATTACTGTCACAACCATTTTATTCTCACTGCAAGCCTTTGATATCATCGCCGTCATGACCGAGGGTGGGCCTGTGAACGCGACGACGACGCTGGTGTGGTATCTGTATCAACAGGGGTTCGTTGCGTTTCGTGCTGGCATTTCCGCCGCTGTTGGTATGTTGCTGTTCGTCATCATGCTCGTAATAACAATCCTGCAAATGCGCTATGCGCAGCGCCGCGTTCACTATAGCTAAGGAAACTGTTGTGGATATCACGCTTGACGAGTCCTCTCGCACCGCCGTTAATCGTTCGAAATCGACTCGAATCGTCAGCCAGTTTATTAAATATCTGCTGCTGTTGCTGTTCATGGCAGTGTTCATTGTGCCGATGTTCTGGATGGTCAGCGCATCGCTCAAGGATCTCCAGGAGATCTACACGTTTCCGCCGCAATGGATTCCACTTCATCCCAAATGGTCGAACTACGTTGAAGCCTGGAATGCCGTTCCGTTTGGCAGGTTTTACGTCAACACCATCATTACCACCTTTTTTGGCGTTGTCGCGGAAGTCGTGCTAGGGACAACAACAGCGTACGCCTTCGTCTACCTGCCTTTCCCGCGCAAAGATTTATTATTTCTCGTATTGCTGGCGGCATTGATGGTGCCGATTCATGTCACTATTCTGCCAAATTATCTCACGATCGCGCGGCTGGGTTGGTTGAATACCTATCAGGGTATTATTATCCCCGGCGCGTCGGTGGCGTTCGGAACGTTTCTGTTTCGCCAACATTTCCTGACGCTGCCATCAGAGATTCTGGAAGCGGCGCGCATGGAGGGCGCAGGCCACCTGCAACTCCTGACGAGAATCGTTCTGCCGCTTTCACAATCAATTCTCGTTACCGTCAGCCTGCTTTCGCTGGTGAATAAATGGAATGATTTTCTTTGGCCGCTGATCGTCACGAATCAGACGAGCATGCGCGTGCTGCCGGTCGGGCTGGCGTACCTTTTCGATCAGGAGGGCGCGAACCAGTGGGGCGTCATCATGGCGGCGACCATTTTTGTTGTGCTGCCGATACTGGTGATTTTCATCTGGGCGCAGCGGCACATTATTTCCGGGCTCACTGCTGGAGCTACCAAGGGTTAGAAAGCCAGGCCATCACTTCTTGTGCGTTTGTACCCCGTTGATGGTAGTTTCGGGCCAGCTTGTCATAGAATGCTTACAGATTATCAGGAGAACAAAGATGTCCAAGATCAACAGGCGCAGATTCCTCATGGGTTCAGGCAGCGCATTCGGTGCGCTGATCCTCGCAGCGTGCGGGAGCAGCGGTGCTCCAAGCACGAATGGCGAGACGGGTGCTTCCAGCAATAGTGCCAGCGCGTCCAACACGAATGCCAGTGCGTCCAACGCGAATGCCAGTGCGTCCAACACGAATGCCAGTGCGTCCAACACGAATACCAACACAGGCGCTGCTGCTCAAGCGACAAGCGCGCCGAGCGTCTCGACCGAAGGGCGCGTAAAGGTTGTGTACTGGTCGTCATGGGGCGGCAAGAATGGCGAAGGCGTGCAGAAGCTGGTCGACAACTTCAACGCTTCGCAGAAGGATGTTGCCATCGAAAATCAATTCCAGGGCTCGTACGAGGAAACCGCACAGAAGCTGGCGGCGGCCATGGCGGCGCACCAAACGCCCGACATGGTTTCCCTTTCCGAAGTCACCTGGAATCGTTTCTACCTCAACCAGACGCTTCAGCCGCTTGACGATTACTTCACCAAGGCCAATTTTAACCCGTCTGAATACGTCGAGCCACTGATCAAAGAAGGCACGCGCCAGGGCAAAATCTGGTGGGTGCCGTTCGCCCGCAGCACGCCACTGCTCTACTACAATCGCGATCTGCTCAAAAAGGCCGGGCTGCCGGATCGCGGGCCTGAGACATGGGACGAGTTGCGCCAGTGGGGCGCGGAGATCATGAAGGTCGCTGGCGAGAATACGAAGGTGTTCGCCTTCACAACCGCCAAGAACTATAACGCCTGGCATTTTCAGGGCAATGTCTGGCAGTGGAACGGCGCGTATTCCGACAAAGAATTGAACGCGCTGATCGACGAGCCGAACGCTATTGCGGCAGGCGAGTGGGCGCGCAAGCTCGTCAATGAGGATAAAATGGCGTACATGGCCGATGATCAATCCACTGACTTTATCAACGGCCTGTGCGCGATGACCTCGCAGTCGACCGGCAGCCTGGGTACCATTGCAACATCAGCGAAGTTCGGCGTTGGCACGGCCTTCCTGCCAAAGCAACAACAATTCGGCTGCCCGACCGGCGGCGCTGGCCTTGGTATCATCGCCGCCGCGCAGGATGAGCAGAAGCAGGCGGCGATTGAATTCCTCAAGTTCCTTGCCAAGCCTGAAAATGTGGTGTTCTGGTCGAAGCTCTCCGGCTACATGCCGGTCACCAAGTCGGCTGTGGATGCGCCAGAAATGCAGGAATACTTTAAGCAGAATCCCAACTTCAAGGTGGCGGTTGAGCAATTGCCCAAGACCCAGCCGCAGGATACCGCGCGCCTGTTCATTCCCAACGGCGATCAGACCATCGGCACTGGCCTGGAGCGTATCTTTGTAAAGAACGAGCCAGCCGATCAGGTGTTCAAGGCAGTGGCCGAGCAGCTTGAGCGTGATGCTCAAGAGATCAAGGACCAGATCAAGAGCGTCGGCCTTTCGTAAGCATGTGCTGCGCCTCCTTCGTTTGAAAGGCGCAGAGCACAAAACTCCTTGTTGATCACCTTCATGGATGCGGCATGCCGCATCCATGTTTTTTATCACAATTTTCGCCGCTGATCTTCACTTGATCGGTGCATCGCAATATTTATCATGCGCAGTACCATCCGCATATCCACCAAAACTTGAACACCTGCGCGCAGTCTGCGATAATGTGCGCACGTAGCTCTGCCGACAACGAAGCCGGGGAGCACTGCTGTTCCGCAGTGTTGTCGAAAGAGTATTGCTTCATGAATCGAACGCGCGCGCTGGCCTTGCTGGTGTTTGCAACTACCTTGTCGGGCTGCTCCTGCGCCATCTCCAAACTTGCGCTTGTTGAGTTGCCGCCGCCACTGCCTGGCACGCTCCGTGTCACCGTTGCCAGCGCCTTGCTCTGGCCAGTGGTGCGGTGGCGGCATCGGCATGCCGGTGTGCCGTTGCGCGTGCCGCGACAAGACGCGCTGAAACTCTTCGTGATTGGCTTCTGTGGTATCAGACTCGATTATCCGTTGGGGCAGCCGGGCCGCGCGCCGCTACTGAATCTGAGTTGACTCAGGGAGTTGCTGAATAGAAAGGTGCTTGTCATGTCCGCTGTTCATGAGCCGCAATGTGCTGACACGTTTCGTCCCGCGCCCGTGACAGCATGGCAGCTTTTTCGCGTGTGGCTCGGCATTGGGTTGCAATCCTTTGGCGGCGGCACCGCCACGCTGTACCTCATCCGTCGCACAGTGGTCGAGCGGCATGGCTGGCTGACTGACGAGGAGTTCACCCGCTTCTGGGGCATTTGCCAGATCGCGCCGGGCATCAATCTGCTCGGACAAACGATCCTGATTGGCCGTAAAGTTGGGGGTGTGCCGGGCGCGATGATGGCGCTGCTTGGGCTGCTTTTGCCGAGCGCCATCATCACGGTGCTGATCACGGCTGGGTATGCCAGCGTGCGCGATCTGCCGATGATGGCGCAGGCGCTTCATGGCGTGGTGCCTGCCACCGTCGGGCTGGGGCTGCTGCTCGCGTATCAAATGGCCGCGCCGCCAATCGCCGAAAGCCGTAAAGAAGGGCGTCCAGGCTTGATTTTCAGCGTGGCACTGCTGCTGGGGAGCGCGCTTCTTGTTGGGCTTGTGGGCGCGCCAATTATTGGCGTGCTGTGGGGCACCGGCGCGCTGTCGGCGGTGTGGGCATGGCAGCGCGCGAGGAAAACACCATGACTCCACTGCTGTTTTTCTGGCTCATGCTCAAAGCCGCGCTTGTTTCGACGAGCGGCAGTGGCAATTTTCCCATCCTTCACCAGGATTTTCTGGCGCGCGGCTGGGCAACTGATCAGCAGTTCGCCGAGGCGCTGGCAATTGGGCAGATCACGCCGGGGCCATCCGGGTTGTGGGTGATCAGCATGGGCTATATTGTGGATGGCACGCGCGGCGCACTGCTGACCCTGGTGGCGATCAGCTTGCCGCCCATGCTGGTGCTGGTCGTGCATGGATTTTACAGCCGCCTCGGACACCATCCAGCAACGCAAGGCTTCGTGCGCGGGCTGATGCTGGCCGTGGTGGGCATCTACCTGATTGTGCTGGGCGGAATCATGATCAGCACCGGCGTCGAGCCGCGCAGCATCGTGATCATGCTGGCGGCGCTGGCACTCGGCGCAACGCGGCGCGTGCCGGTGATCGTGGTGCTGCTGCTGGCCGGGCTGGCGGGCGTACTATTGTATTGAATAATTGGCAAAATGACGGACGATGGACGATGGAAAGACAAAATCGCAAATCATAAATCGAAAATCTAAATTGGAGGAATCTAGTGATAGTTGTAAAAGTTGGCGGCGGCGAAGGGATTGACTATGACGCCTTGTGCGCCGACATCGCCAATCTGTGGCATGCCGGGCAGCGGCTGGTGCTGGTCCACGGCGGCTCGCATGAGACCAACATACTGGCCGAGCGGCTCGGCCACCCGCCGCGCTTCGTCACGTCGCCGTCCGGCTACACCAGCCGCTATACCGACCGGCAAACGCTCGAGATTTTCATGATGATCTACAGTGGCAAGATTAACAAGCAGATCGTGGAGCGTTTGCAGCGTCTAAACGTCAACGCGGTCGGGCTGAGCGGCGTTGATGGCCGCATCCTGGAAGGCAAGCGCAAGGCGGCCATTCGCATCGTGGAGGACGGCAAACAAAAGGTGCTGCGCGACGATTGGACCGGCACGATCGAGCATGTGAACGGCGCGCTGCTCACCATGCTGCTCGACGGCGGCTACCTGCCGGTGGTCGCGCCGCTGGCCGCCAGCCTGGAAGGTGAGGCCGTGAACGTGGACGGCGACCGCGCCGCCGCCGCTATCGCCGCCGCGCTCAAGGCCGACACGCTGCTGCTGCTCTCGAATGTGCCGGGCTTGCTGCGCGCCTTTCCCGATGAATCGTCGCTCATCCCGCATATTGCACGCGGCGAGGTCGAGGAATATCTGCCAGTCGCGCAGGGCCGCATGAAGAAAAAGGTGCTCGGCGCATCCGAGGCGCTTCAGGCCGGCGTCGGACGGGTGGTGCTGGGCGATGCGCGCGTGGCCGCGCCGATCAGCCGCGCGGTGGCCGGGCAAGGCACAGTGATTTCGTAGAGCCGCCATGCCAAACATTGCCATTCAGCCGCTCGATGCTTCAACGCGCGCATGGGTCGCGCAAACAATTGTCGAGCAATGGGGCGCTAACGTTGTGGTCGGCCATGGAGTGGTTTACCGGCCAGCCGAACTGCCCGGTTTTGTCGCCATGCTTGGTCATGAGCACGTTGGGCTGCTCACATATCATATTCAAGGCGATGCATGCGAAATCATCACGCTCGATAGTTTCCGTGAAGGGCAGGGCGTCGGCGTGGCGCTGATCGAGGCTGTGAAACAGGCGGCTCAAGATGCTGGTTGCAGGCGGCTGTGGCTGATCACGACGAACGACAATCTCCATGCGCTCAGGTTCTATCAAAAGCGCGGCTTCATGCTCGTCGCCCTGCATCACGACGCGGTGAATGAGGCGCGCAGGCTCAAGCCGTCCATCCCGCTCGTCGGCAACGACGGCATCCCGATTCGGGATGAGATTGAACTGGAGATCCTATTTTAAAAGCATCCTAAACCTGTTCGGTCTGATGACGCAAGACGCATTTGGTAGAAATGTTAGACCGAGCAGGTTTGGTAAGTTTAAACGACTTCCGCCGCAAGTTCTTCGGATTTCACAGCGTAGAATCTACCAACTCAGGATGTTCGTTAACCCAGCGCCGGTAAGCGTCTGCTATCCGCTCTATATCGCCAAGCTGCGTGGCGCAAATGTTGAACAATTCGTCGGGAGTGATCTCGTGGTAAAAATGGACCATGCGGTTGCGGTAGCCTGCCATTTTAAAAAGTAGGTTCGCTTCTTCTGCAGTGAGCGCATGCCGATCTCGCAATTTTATTGCAATCTCTTTATACTCTGTTACGCCGATGGCAAAGCCTTTGGCCAGGATATGTCGCCCGATATCGAGTACGGCTTCGAGCGCGCGGCGCAAGTACGACTCAGCAGCCGCGCTTTGGTGATCGGCAAGAAACAAGTCCACATCTTCAAGTGGCAATGTGCGTATCTGGCGGAGTAATTCATCAATGATAGCAAGGCGATTCGTGACAATTCGTTGAGAAATGCGAGACGGAATCATGGCTATACCTTGAGGATCATCGCGATACGTTCGCGCTCCAAGGGTACAAAATCCCCCGCGCGCCGTAGCACGTACAGGTCGTACTCGTCGGCAGAGTTGGAATTGGCGGCAAATAATCGTTCGCCACGGATGATGTTGGCGGCAAGAAACGGGTCAGCTTCATCCAGCACAACGAAGTCAACGCGCGGGACTTCAAACAGTTCTTCAAACGCCTGCGTGATCTGCACTTTGTCCTTCACATTCCATTGCACGCCGGGCATGGCCTTCGCGCCAATGTCTATATCTGAAAGGCTGCTGGTGAGACGTTTGTCTGAGCGCAACCAATCATACACATCAGCAGCACGGCTGCCGAAAACGTATACAATAGCGATACCATAGGTGCGACAG
>DASTWM010000163.1:0-4090 GCA_035765855.1 Roseiflexaceae bacterium | reverse complement strand
AGTTGCTGCGCGAGATTTGTAACCGGCATGGTGTGCTGCTGATCATGGACGAGGTCATCAACGGGTTTGGGCGCACCGGCACCTGGTTTGCGACCGAACATTTTGGCGTTGTCCCGGACATCATGACCATGGCGAAGGGCTTGTCGAGCGGCTACGCGCCGATTGCCGCGACGATCGTGCGCCCCGAGGTGTTCGAGGTGTTCATGTCCGAAAAGAACACCGTCAGTCACCTGCTGACCTTCGGCGGGCAGGCCGTGGCGGCGGCGGCGGCGTTGAAAAACATTGAGATCATCGGGCGCGAAGGGCTGGTCGAGCGCTCGGCGGAGATGGGCCGCTACCTGCTGGATGGCCTCAACATGCTCAAGGATACTCACCCGACCGTGGGCGACGCGCGCGGATTGGGGCTGCTCTGCGCGATTGAACTGGTCAAAGACAAGGCAACCAAAGAAAAGTGGCCGCGCGATTCAGACTTCATCAAGCGCCTGCATCAGTTGACCATGGAACGGCGACTGCTCACCCGCGTGTGGGAATTGCTGCACATCGCGCCGCCGTTGGTGATCACGCGCGAGGAAATCGACCGCATTATTGCGATTCTTGACGAAAGCATTGGCATTGCCGAGCGCGAGTTTGGCATGGCCTGACGAAGCTGCTGGTGCGGCGTACCCCGCTGCACCAGCGTACCGGTCATCAACGTCTTACGGTTCAGGGACAACGCACTAAAAGGACGGCGGCGGCTCGTCATTGGCGGCTCGTTCGCGCCCCCGCTCGGTCGCATCCGCGTATGCCCAGACCTGGATGTCGGGAGGTTCCAGGCCGAAGCTGGTCAGCATGGCGCAGATTTGCTCGCGGTGGGCGCTGCCGTGATGAAGAGCCTGCGCGATGATGACGCCGGTGTGAGTCTCGTATGCTCCTTCGTCCAGGATAAGAATCTGCTCCGCATCAATTGGCCCGGCGAGCACGTGCTCCCAGATTCGCGCGGTCTCTTCCACGCGCGCCTCAAGCTGGTCAAGATCGGCGCTCTCATCACCATTCGCTGCCCATGCGGGAATGCTGGACAATCGCCGCATGTAGCCTGCGTCCGATAGAATGATGTGGTTGAAGGTTTCTAAGATGTTCCCAAAACTGCCGGGTGCCGGGATTGTAAGCTGTTCTGTAGAAAGGCCACGGCATGCTGCTATGAGCTGCTTCGTCGCCCAACTGTTGTGGCGGAATGCGTCGAGCAGGATTTCGTTCATGGTTCCTCCAATTATTCAAGCGGCACGCTGCCGGGCGTTACCATGGCTTGTGCGCCTTGACCACAATGTTGACGAAGGTCTGCTCGTCGCCGTTTAATCGGTCGTTGCGGCGATCAAAGCGGCGGAACAGCCGCACGCCGAGATTAATTGGATTGAACAGGCTTCCGCTGTTGCTTTCTCCCCGGAAGCGGTCGGCGGAATTGCGCAGCCTGGCTGGCAGCAGGTTGTATTCAATCAGCGGCTTGCCGATGCTGTAGACGATGAAGTGAATGAATGGGAACGAATAGTGCGTCTGCTCTTGCAACTGCGCGATCTCGAACCCGGCGCTGCGCATGACATCGCGCAGTTCGGCGGGGCGATACAGCCGCCAATGGTTGCTCCACAGCCCGGCAATCGGGCCGGGGCCACGCATCGGCGGCAGATCGAGCGCCTCCAGCGCCTTGTTGAACGGATCCCACCATGTCGGAAAGTCGGCATGCGGCACGCTCAGCGCCAGTATGCCGCCCGGCTTCAGCACGCGATAGACTTCACGCATGGCCGCCCGGTCGTCGGCCAGATGCTCCAGCACCTCGCTCATGAGAATTTTGTCGAAGGTATTATCGGCGAATGGCAGGCCATGAATATCCACGCTCGCCAGTTCCGCCTGCGCGGTTTCGCTCTCGGCCCAGTTCAGCCGCGAAACGTCGCCGTCCACGCCGAACAGCCTGACGTTGCGCAGCTTGCTCATCATCATCAGGTACACGCCCATGCCGCAGCCACAGTCGAGCACCGTTTCGCCATCGTGCAGGTCAAGGTAGTCCAGGAGCGTCATAGCGCGGCGGCGGAAGGCCATGTCGGCCTCGTTGGTCAGCAGCCGCTCCAGTGTTGCGCGGTCTTCGGCGGAAAGGTTGTGGTATAGTGCTGGCGATGTTGATGCTGTTGTTGTCAGCAATGGTGCGCTTGTGCCGACGAAGGACGAAGGGACCAACGACGAAGGCATGGCAGAACGTCGTCCGTCATGATGCTGCACTAGCCCCTTCATCAATCCCTCGTATTGATTGAGCGTACGCTCGGTATTGAAAATCTGCCGGACAGGAGCAGGCGACGGATGATAACGCGCGCGCGCGCGCAGTGTCGCAATAATCGTTTGCGCCAAACCATGCGGATCGCGGGGCGGTGCCAGTTGCCCAAATCCGGTCTCGCGCACAACGACCCGCGCGCCGGGTATGTCGGTTGCGACGACCGGCGTGCCGCACAACATCGCTTCGACCTGCACCAGTGCCATCATGTCGGTGCGGCTTGGGAGCACGAACAAATCGCACATGCCGTAGAAGTTCGCCATTTTCTGCGGGTCGCGAATCAGGCCGAGAAACGTAATATGCTCCTGCTGGGCCTCGATCAGCGGTTGGCAGCGCTCGTAAAAGTTGTCATACACCACATTTTGCTCGCCAGCGTACACCAGATGCGCTTCAGGGTACGCCTCGCGAATCTCCGGCAACGCCTGCAAGAGATAATCGAACCCTTTTTCTTCGACCCAGCGCCCGCCAAAGCCGATCAGCAGTTTGTCTTGCAGCCCAAGTTCATCACGCCACGTATCGGCGGCTTCCATGTTTGGTTGGGGTATGTCGACAGGCGGGTAGATACATGTCAGCTTGTCAGAAAAGTTTTGCAACAAGCGCGAATTATCGGCGTAGTCCTGGCTGTATGATGTAACTGCGGAGGCGCGCTGCCCGGCAAAACGCAGCACATGGTAGGCCGTCCGCTGAATAAATTGGTTGAATGGACCCTCAGGCATCACGATGTCGCCATGATGCGTCATCAACAGCGGGCGGCCTAAGGCCCGGCACAGCATTGCGACGATTGGCGCTTCTGGGAGTGGTGTGTGAATTTGCACCACATCGTGTTCGGCAATCAACTGCGCGGCGGCATAAGGAAACGCCGGTGTGATCATGCCACGACTGAAGCGGCTGACTGGTTGCAAACGCACGACGCGCACGCCATTGATCGTTTCATCGCGCGGCAGTTCAAGTTTATGGCGGGTGGTGAGCACCGTCACCTCGTGGCCGCGCGCCGCTAATCCTTCAGCGACGGCAATAGCATGCGCCGTCAAGCCAGTCCAGTGCGGCGCGTAAAATGTCAGGATCGTGAGAATCTTCATTGCTTCCTCGAACGAGTGAGACCAGCCACCATTATAGCGATCCAGGCGCGGAATGACAAAGTAGCAGCATGAAGACGCGGTACGATGTGCTTATGATCCTGCTGTTTCGCGCGCGTGCAACCACGCCAGACCTTCTTCAACGGTCGTAAACGCGCCGTCGATCTGCGCCTCGTAGGCCATGCGGAGCAGCGCGCCAAGCTGTGGCCCGCTGGCCATGCCAGCATCCAGCAGGTCGCGCCCGCGCAGGATCGGCGGCATCGGCTGCATGGCAATGCGAAGTTCCCGCGCCATTGCCACGCTCTCGGCGGCAGGCGCGCGCGGCGGCAACGGCGGACGCCCGCCGAAGTCTGCCTCGATCAGTCGGCCCCACTCCACGATGGTTGCGGGCGCAAGCCGCGCGGCCAGGCGGCGCATGGCGCGTGGTGTCGGCTCCATGCTGAAATGGGCGCTGTGTTCGCGCACCAGCGGCACTACCCGGTCAATGACGCGCTGCCATGCGCCGATCTGGCGCAGAAACGCTTCGGTGTGGGGAACACCCGCCGCGGAATGGCCGGGATTGCGGATGCGCCCGTTTGCGCCGCGCTGCTGTGTTTCGGGCTTGCCAAGATCATGGCACAGCGCAGAAAACAGCAGCACTGCGCGCTCATCGCCATGCAGGCCATCGCGCTCGGCCAGCCGCGCCGCCGCGTCACACACATGGCAGGTGTGAGTCCACACA
>DASTWM010000162.1:0-4239 GCA_035765855.1 Roseiflexaceae bacterium | reverse complement strand
CCACGATAACTTCCGCGCGCTGCGCTACCTCGCCAAGCTCACCATCAACCCCGCCATCACCCACGGCCTGTCGCATGTCATCGGCTCGCTGGAAAGCGGCAAGCTCGCCGACATCGTGCTGTGGCCGGTGCAGTGGTTCGGCGCCAAGCCCGGCCTGGTGATCAAGGGTGGAATGATCAACTACGCGCTGCTGGGCGACCCGGGCGCAGCCGTCACGCAGCCGCAACCCGTCATGTACCGCCCGATGTACGGCACGCGTGGCCGGGCTTTGTCGCGTACCTGCATCACCTTCCTGCCACAGATCGCGATCGATCAGGGCGTACCCGAAAAGTTGGAGCTTCAGCGCCAGGTGGTAGCTGTTCAGAACACGCGCAATGTGCAGAAGCGCAACATGGTGCGCAATGACCGCCAACCGATGATCGAGGTCGATCCAGAAACCTACCGGGTGACGGTGGATGGCGAACTGGCGACGATCGAGCCAGCCCAGACCGTGGCGCTCAACCAACTCTTTTACCTGATCTAACAGGTCGTATGGGTGGCGCGGCGCGCGTCCAGCGTACCCCGCCATCTGCCCGGGGCATACCGTATGGTTCATGGGCATGTTCAGAATCCGCTGTTGCCGTTGCTCGGGACTCTGCAATTGCTGGACTCGTTTTTTCCCAGCGGGTTGTACACATTATCGTATGGGCTGGAAGCGTTTGTCGCGGCCGGCGCGGTGACCGATACGACATTAGCGGCATTGCTGGCCGACTATCTACGCTATGGGGTAGGACTGGCGGATAGCGTGGCGCTGGCCTGCGCGCACCGGGCGTATGACGCTGGCGACCTCGGTTTGGCAGCCGAGGCTGACCGCCGACTAAGCGCCGTGAAGCTGGCCCGTGAAGCGCGCGAAACGTCAACACGTACCGGCCGTCAACTGGTAAGCCTGACCAGCCAACTCTTCGATGATGCCCTGCTGTCAGACTACGCCGCACGGGTGAAACGCGGCGACATGCCCGGCAATCACGCGGTGGTACTGGGGCTGGCGCTGGCGTCGCAGGGCAGCGGGCGCGTCGAAGCAGTGGCGGGTGAATTGTACGCCTTTTGTGTGGGCTTTGCGGGCGCGGCGGTGCGCCTGGCGGTGATCGATCATCGTCGGGCGCAACACCTGCTGCACGCGATCAAGCCCCTGATCGCCGAGGTGGCCTACGCCGCGGCGGACAAAGATGTGTGTGAGATCGGCGGCTGCCTGCCACTCGCCGACATTATGGCGGCCCACCACGAGCGCGCCGATATACGGCTGTTCATGAGTTAGGCTCTGCGTATGTGTTCCGAGCCGCAGCATGCATGAGGAGGATAGATGAATAATCAAGCGCCTATTCGTATCGGGATCGGTGGGCCGGTCGGGTCGGGCAAAACCGCGCTGATCGAGGCGCTCGTGCCACGGTTGATCGCGGCTGGCCACCGTCCCCTGGTAGTCACGAATGACATCTTCACGCAGGAGGACGCCGAGCATGTCCGGCGCACGCTCGCGGATGTCTTGCCGGGCGAGCGCGTGGTGGGCGTAGAAACGGGTACCTGTCCGCATACGGCGGTGCGCGACGATCCGACGATGAACCTGGCCGCTATCGAGGAAATAACCGAGCGCTTTCCCGATGCCAACCTCGTGCTGGTGGAAAGCGGCGGCGATAATCTGACGCTCACGTTCAGCCGGGCGCTGGCCGAGTATTTTATCTTTGTGATCGACGTGGCCGAAGGGGACAAAATTCCCCGCAAGCGCGGCCCCGGCGTGATCCAGTCGGATCTGCTGGTCATTAACAAGGTCGATCTGGCACCCTATGTCCATGCGAGCCTGGAGATCATGGAGCGGGATGCACGGCGATTTCGCGGCGAGCGCCCGTTTATCTTCACCAATTGCATGACCGGGGATGGCCTGGAACAGGTGATGGAGCATATCGAGCGCGCCATGCACGAGTACGCCATATGACGGTAGCGCTGCGTCGTGACGACCCACGGCATTACACGCCCGGCGACCTGCCGCGCGAACTCCAGCGCTTCGACGTGCCGGTGGAGCCGATCGATGTCGGTCGTCCCGGCAAGGTGGGCCTGTTGGAACTGACGTTCGCGCCACGGGCGGGCGCGACGCGGGTCATCCACCAGTTCCAGCAGATGCCATTGCAGGTGTTTCGACCGATCTATCTCGATCCCTGTCGGCCAGACATGGCGTTTGTGTATATCTTCTCGCATGGCGGCACGCTGGCGGGCGACCGCTATCGCATCGATCTGCGGTGCGAGCCGTCGGCCATGGCGCATGTGACGACGCAGGTCGCCACCAGACTCTACCGGATGGAGCAAAACTATGCCACGCAGATGGTCCACATCACGGTGGGAGCCGACGCCGTGCTGGAATACCTGCCCGATCCGGTCATCCCATTTCGTGACTCACGCTTTTATGGGCGCACGGTGCTGACCGTCGATCCGACGGCGTGCGTGATTCTGGGCGAGACGCTGCTGCCAGGCCGGGTGGCCCATGGCGAGCAGCATGCCTATGCGCTGTTCTGGAGCACAACTGAGGCATGTTCAACCGATGGCACGCTGTTGTTCAGTGACATGCTGCGCTTTGAGCCAGCTACGACGGCCCTGAACACGCCGGGGCGGCTCGGTTCCCACGCGGTGCTGGCGACGCTCTACATCGTCACACGGCGACATGACGCGCGTTCGCTCGCCGACCATCTCCATGCTACTATGGCTATGCAGCCGGATATCATCGCGGGGGCAAGCAGCTTACCAAACGACAGCGGGGCGGCCTTGCGCATCCTTGGTCCAACCTCGCGTGCGGTTGGCGCTGCATTGCACGCGGCATGGAGCGCGGCGCGGTTAGTCGTACTCGGCGCGCCCGCGCCAGACCGGCGCAAGCGGTAGCAACGGCGCGCAGAAGTCATGAGCATGGTAGTATTCCTTCATTACATCGGATGGCTGGCATGTTCGATTACGACCGGAACGATACATGAGAAGCATGAAACAAGGAGATGATGACAATGGACTCACTTTTTGACGATTACGCCGCCGGGATCTTTAACGCTCCTGATGCGCCATGCCTTTCGCTCTACATGCCGACGCATCGACACTTTCCCGATAAACAGCAGGATCCGATCCGCTTTCGGAATCTCATGACGGCGCTCGAAGAGTCGCTGCGGCAGAAATACCCCGCGCGCGATGTCAAGCCGCTCATGGAGCCGTTTCAGAACTTCGCCCGCGATGAAGGCTTCTGGCGATACAAAACACTCGACGGGCTGGCCGTGCTGGGCGCGCCCGACCTGTTCCGCGTGTACAGGCTCCAGCGGTCGGTCCCTGAATTGGCCGTCGTAGCCGACAGCTTCCACCTCAAACCCCTGCTACGTATCCTTCAATCGGCGGACAGCTACCATGTCCTCGGTCTGAGCCGCCAGAAGATCGTGCTCTACGAGGGCAACCGCGATGCGCTTGACGAGGTCGAACTGCTGCCCGACGTTCCGCAGACGATCACCGATGTGCTGGGCAAGGACGATTCGGAAACCCACATGCAGTCCTGGACGCAAGAGGCGGGAACGGCGGGCGTGGTCTCCGGCACAGGCTCGAAATCGGACCTGGTGGACAATGACACCGAGCGATTCTTCCGGGCGGTCGACCGTGCGATCCTGGAACGCTACTCACAGCCGTCGAAGCTACCCTTGATGATAGCGGCGCTGCCGGAACACCACAGCTTCTTTCGCCGAATCAGCAACAACCCGTTCCTGATGGATGAGGGGATCGATACCTACCCCGATGCCCTGACGGCTGAGGAACTCCGCGACCGCGCCTGGCAGGTCATTGAGCCTCATTATCTTGCGCGGCTGGCCGGGTTGGTCGAGACGTTCGGGGCGGCGCGAGCGCGGGAGCTTGGCGACGACGATCTGGCGCAGGTCGCCAGAAGTGCCGTCGCTGGACGGGTGGCGACGCTGCTGATCGAAGCCGACCGTCACGTTGCTGGCCGGCTCGACGCCACTACTGGCCGGATTGAGTTCGATGATCTTGCAGACCCGGAAGTCGACGACCTGCTCGATGACCTCGGGGAGTTGGTCCTGAAGAATGGCGGCGAAGTCGTGATCGTCCCGGCCGAGCGGATGCCGACCCAGACGGGCATTGCAGCGATCTACCGGTTTTGAGCCGAAGGAAGGAATAGATGTACTCTCGACGGGCGCAAGTGGGACATCATTGAGCGGGCCAGGCGGTCGTGATGCA
>DASTWM010000161.1:0-14516 GCA_035765855.1 Roseiflexaceae bacterium | reverse complement strand
AGATGCCTCGCACGTGCGGGTCGGCCATGCTCCGCACGTATGGGCAGCGCTGAACAATCTGGTGTGCGGTTTGTGTGCGCGGGCCACGGTGTCCAATCTGGCCCACTTCCAACGATGTGTGGCTCGACCCCTGGATCGATGCTGGACGTGATGCAGGTCTCCCACCAACACGCCTCAAGCAGACCTTCTGCCGGCCTGCTTCCCCACTGCTCCTGACTTTGCAAAAGCCCTACCACCCAACAGCTGGCCCCGTTTGTTGATCAAGTCCTCCCAGTTCCTGGAAGTACTACCTGGAGCCCGGACATGCAGCATGGCGTGTTGTCTGCGGGCCGTTCCTACAGCACGCTCTACTGGCTCAGCGCCACCACCATCCAAGTGTTTACGACCACCTTAACCAAAGACAATAACGTCTGGCCGTTGGCCGATAGCCCGCAAGCGCTCGTGAACTATGACAAGTCGTCCATATCCTTTGGCCGTGGTCCCCATCCGGTCGGTGAAGTGGGTGCGGTGGGATGGTCGCCCGTTGGGGATCAGATCGCCTTTTGGGCCACGCTGGAACCGATTGGGCAATCCGAAGTGTTCCTGCGATCATGGACTTGGGACTTGTACCTCATAGATGTTCGTACGCAGCAGGTCGAGCGGGTGCTGGACGATGTGTATGAAGGTGGCGGCGTGCAATGGTCCCCGGATGGCCAAGATCCTCTACACGACCGGAGCGCGGAAGTCAGCCGGAGGGCTTGTGGCTGTTCTCACTCCATACCTGCAAACCGCTGCTGCTCAAGCAAGGTGTGTTCCGCGATGTGGCCTGGGCACCAGACGGACAACACATTCTGGCACTCCGGGGCGACGAACAAGAAGAAGCCGAAGCGTGGCTGCACGATGTCAGTTCGCTGCTGCGGTCCGTTCAATAAAACTAACTTTATAGCTGTGATTCGTTGTTTATTTCTGCGTGCGCGGGCCATAGATTACAAACGAGGGGATTGTGGTGCCGGGCAGCGGTGGCCCATAATTGATTGGCGCAGGGTTGAGATTGTACGCCTGAATGAGTTGCGGCAGGTCGCGCTGATAATTGTAGCCCGACAGAATGAAGCGCGCTGATAGCGGCAGATGTTGATTCTGCGGCAAATGGTCCATGAAAAACGTCTGCACCGGGAGGCCGTACGTCAGATATTGCATGACCGAATTGCGCGCCAGGTCGTCATCGACATAGATAGCGCTGACCGCTTCCGGGCCGTCGCTGTCGGCCAACTCGCGAATATAATTGCCAATCTGCGTGTGCGTGGGGTAGAAACTCTGCCACACCGCCGGATCGGTGCTCATGCCGCGCAGCAGGCCAGCGTTGAACGTGGCCACGCCGAGCACGAGCAGGAGCGCGCCCGCCGCCCACGCGCTGCGTTGCCGCGTCACCAAGCCTTGCTGCGATACAATGTGCCATACCGCCGTCCAGCCGAGCGCGGCGACCACATAGGCCCACGGCGCGGCGCTGATGCTGCGCATGGCGTGCGGCCCGTCCACGGCAAGCGCGCTGGGCAGCACGCCAATCAGCAGCGCCGCGAATACCGCCTGACTCTGCCTTGCGCGGCGCGTTTGCCACAGCACGCCACAGCCCACCAGCAGCCCAAACCCGCTCAACAGGTCAAGCAGCGGGCGGCCCGGCGCGTGGTGGCGTCCGTTCATGTCGCCCTGCGCGTTGAACATGAGCAGGTGGCGGCCCAGCGATTCGTCGAGCTCGGCCAGCGGCGCGCGGGCGTGGCTCAACGCGTCGGTGAGGATGAACACCGTATCAACCCGGCTGTTAAAAGCGTCCGGGTGGGCAATGGCGTATTGAATCAGCGGCAGCGCGACCAGCAGCGCGCCCGCGCCGAGCAGCGCCATGCGCATGAGCCACCGCCGCCACGGCACATGCCAGCGCCAGCCAGCCAGCAGCGCGAACAGTCCCAGCGTGAGCGGCGCAAGGCGCGCGGAAAAATAGGTTTGCACCGCCACGCCGAGGCACGCCCCGGCAGCCACTGCCGCCGCAAGCGAGAGCCATGTTCGCTTCCGGTCGTTTGCTTCGCGCAAGCTCCAAAGCATGAACCACAGTGCCGCCAACGTGCAGAGTGGCTCGAAGATCGCCGGAAACGACAGGCGGCTCATCATGACCTGCCAGCTCGACGCGGCGAGCAGTCCCGCCGCCAGCAGTCCGACCGCGCGCCGCCCGCTGAGCAGCGTAGCGATGCCGTAGATCGGCAGCAGCGTGAGCGTGCCAGCCACCGCCGTTGCCACGCGCATGCTCCACACATGAATGCCAAACAGCTTGATCGCCACGGCAAACGGCGCGAGTCCCAACGCGGGCAGGTTGACATAGCTTTCGGTGATGAAAGCTGGCACGCTCCGTGGATTTTGGAGCATCTGCAAGCCAACCAGCCCGTAGCGCGCCTCGTCGCGCCACATGCCGAACGGGAAATTCGCAAGTTGATAGAAGCGAAACGCAGCGCCGAGAATCAGCAACCCCGCCAACATGACAAACGCCGCGCGCCGCGAAAGGGATTGCGATGCTTCAGTTGACCATGTGAGCGTATTAGTTGTTGATGGCAAGGCAAAGCCAACCAGCCAGCCCACGACAACCAGCAGCGCGCCCGGCAGCACGGCGGTCTGGGTCCACAGCAGCAGTTGCGCGACGGCAAGCATGCCGAGACCAAGCCAGCGCGGCGACACGCGCAATCTGCTGAGCGATTGGCTCGTGCGTGCGATGGTCGGGCCGACTGCGGCAACAGTCAGCACGCCGAAGAACCACGGCGTGGCAGGCAGCGCCCATGCCAGCATGGCCGGAGCGCGGCGCGCCCACAGCACCAGCGCCGCGCCGACGACAATGCTCATCAGCAAGCTGCGCGCGAGCGAACCGACGCCATTGTTATTGCTCGTGATTATCCGGTCGGCGCGCCACAGGAGCAGCACAACCATTACAAACCCCCACACGAGCGCCAGCGCCCGCAGCACCGACGGATCGGTGAGCGGCATGCTCCAGGCCAACTCCCGCACATGCAGCCAGTTGAGCGCCACGCCGAGATCGCGCTGGTCGCCGCGCCCCGGCCGGTGGAGCGGCGTCACAATCGCCAGTGGGGCGGCCTCAAGCCCGTTGCCGATGGTTGCGCCAGCCGGAAGCAGCACATGATAGGTATGCCAGCCGGGCGTCGGCACCCAATTCGCAACAACCGATTCGCCATGCACGAGTTGCACATGGCCGGTGAGCGGGCGGGTGGGCGGCGGTGGAACGAACAGGCGCATGCTCAGCACATGCGGCGCGCCAGTCGTGCCATGCAGCACGATCCGGCCAGCGGGGTCGCTCCAGCGGTAGGTCATGTCGCCGTCGGTTTCCGGCTCGTAAAAGTGCGCCAGAAAGCGCTCATCGCCTGCGCTGCCGACATCAACTGGCTGAAATGTCGGGTGCGTGAGCGCGCTGATCAGCAGGACCGCGACGGAGATGTGCGTCAGCACAATGCCCATGACAAGCAGCCGCGCGCGCGTGATCGCGCGAAGCATCAGCAGCGCTGCGGTTGGCTGTGCAACAGGCTTGATTGAGCGCTGCTGGTGCTGTGAAGCCATATTAACCGGGAAGCCTTACGTGTACAACGATCATGCGGTTATTATAGCCAGCGCCGCGTATCACGCAACCGCGCTAGACGAACCACGCGCCGCCGTTGATCTCGGTCACTTCGCCGGTAATAAAGCCGGCCATGTCGGAAACGAGGAACAGCACCGCCCCGGCGACATCGTCGGGCAGGCCAGCGCGTTTGACCGGCAGCGACGCGATGGTAGCCTGCTGGCTTTCGGGCGGCGTGAATTTCTCATGGAATGGCGTGTCGAGAATCAGACCGGGCGCGACGGCGTTCACGGTAATGCCCTGCGCTGCAACTTCTTTCGCCAGGCCGCGCGTGAATCCGAACAGTCCCGCTTTTGCTGCGCCGTAGGCCACCGCGCCGGTGCCGCCGCCGTTGCGCCCCGCCAGCGAAGACATTTGCACGATGCGACCCCAGCCGGTGTTCATGAACGGCAGCGCCGCCCGCGCGCAATAGAATGCGCTGCTGAGGTTCACATCAAGTACGTTGTGCCAGTGCTCATCGGTCATCCCGGCTACCGCCATGCGCCCGATCAGGTGGCCGGCGTTGTTCACCAGAATGTCAATATGCCCGCCAAGCGCCCGCGCAAGCTCCGGCACCACGCGGTTCACCGCCGCGCTGTCGGTCGCGTCGAGCTGGGCTGCTGCCGCTGTGCGTCCCATCCCGCGAATCTCGGCGACCGTCTGCTCGTCGGCGTTTGAAAAATAGGTAATTGCCACGTCCGCGCCTGCTTTCGCCAGCGTGCGCGCAATCGCTCGGCCGATGCCAGTGTTGCCGCCGGTGACGAGCGCGGTTCTTCCGATTAAATCAATGGTCATGCTCATGTGCTGCTCCCTGTATCACGTTGACGTACTATTCCTGCCGCACAGCGACCACTTCCAGCACGCCGGCCAGTTGGTTCAGCAGCGGCAGCCCACTCAACACTGCGTCCGCCGTAAGCAGTTTTCGCCCGGCGAGGTTATAAAGGCCGCGCACCCATGGCGGCACGCCAGTGAGATTCTTCGGCAGCATGTTCGCCCGCCCTATGCTTGCCACGCGGAAGCCGGTCGCATGCAGCATGGCCGTGATCTCGCTGGCGGTGTAGCGGCGCGGGTGGGTGTAGCCGCGCCCCAATTGGCGCAAGAGGGCTTCCTGCCATGCATAGCGCTGCGGCAGTTGAAAGATGAAAAAGAAGCCACCCGGTCGCACGACGCGCGCGATCTCGCGCAGCGAACGCCATTCATTGCCCGGCTGGCTGTGTTCGTCTACGTGCTCCAGCACCCCGCTGCTCAGTACCGCGTCAAACGCGCGATCCGGGAACGGCAATTCAGTTGGGTGCGTGCTGCGGATCACCTGTATCTGGCGGCAGAGCGGCACATCCGGCATGATTGTTTCCGGTGTGCCGAGATCGTACGACGTGACTTCCAGGCCGCGCCGCTTGAGCAAATACGTCATCTGCCCGTAGCCGCAGCCCCAGTCGAGCATATGGCCGCGCGGAAGATAGCCCGCAATTGCGTCGGCAATGCGCCCATAGTTCCACACGCCGACCGGCTGGCTCAGATGCGCGAAATAATGGCCCGTGTACGCTCCAAGGTAGCCGTTGGCGAGCAGGAACGCATATTCATGCCGGGCAGAATCGCTTACAGTGGATTTCACCATGAACCTCTGTCAGTTGTGGTCGCGGAGTCCCGGCGGGCGGCGCGGCATGGCAAAATAATGCGAGTCGGCATCATGGCGCAGGATATTTTGCGGCGAGCTTGCGCACGGTCGTGACATTGCGCATGGTCGCCGGCATGCCGATCATCTTCTCAAGCAGCGCGCCAGAAATTGGCGAGTCGCTGAGCCGAGTCCGGCATAACCAGTAAATCTCCCGCTCGTGAGCGTGAAAATCGTCAGTCGCCGTGCGAAGCCGCATCAGCTTGTGCCGCGCTTCTTCAGTTGGCGGCGTGCGAAGGAAGGCGATATAGAGCGCGTGGCTGGCTGGATCGAACGCCGCGTCGGGAAACGGCTGATGCTTCGCGACGGCGGCGAGTTCGGCGCAGGAACGCAGAAACGTCGCTACCGAATAGCCGAGCGCCTGCTGCAAATGATCTTCGATCTGCCGCTCAAGCGCCGCCGCATGCTCAACAGGTGAGTCGAAAATGACGTTACCGCTGGCGATGAAAGTCGCAACATTTGTGAACCCAAGCTCCGCGAAGCGTGCGCGCAACTGCTCCATCTTGACTGTGTGGCCGCCAACATTGATGGCGCGCAGAAACGCAATATACCGGTGCATCGGCCAACAAACCTCTCACTCATACGGCGATCATACGCGCGCTATTTTAGCACACGTTTGCTGAAGCGACTTAACGTTCATCTGTGAGGGCAAAGCCGTGCATTGATGCATCTACAGCTTCTCGGCATAGACCATGCGCTCGATCGGCGTGCTGGTAAGTTTCCGGACCGTGGACTTACTGTACCGCTCGGCCAAATCCTCGTAACCGAGATGCTCGATCACGCGCCAGCCGTATGCGCCAATAAAATCTGCCACATCTTCGGGATGCATGCCAAACAGCCAGACCTTATGGTTTGAAACGTATTTCTTATAGATCGCTTCCTGCCCGTACATGGCCTGTCCGTCGAGGAAATCTTTGCGGACGTACGTGAAGGCCAGGCGGCTGCCATGCGCGGCTTCTCCCAGGAAAGCGAACGTCGACCTGATGCCGCTTTCAGTCAAATATTGCGTGACCGCCTCCCAGATGAAGAATGTTCGCATGGCCGTTGAGTAGCCGTGCGACGCCAACACAGCACCCAGTTCCTCATGGTCAAAATCAATTGGCACGAGCTTGACATGCGCAGGCACTTCGCCGAACAACTTTCGCAACTGGACGCGCTTAGGCTCGATATTCTCCGGCTGATCGACTTCCCACACCGGAATGTTGGCTAACGCTGGTAATCGGTAGGCGCGCGTGTCGAAGCCTGCGCCTAAATTGACCACTGCGTCGATCTGGCCGGACGACGCGATCAGTTGCTCGTCGATGTAGCGCTTCCGACAGATCATGCCGCTCCAGATACCGGGCGCGCTGTTCTCAGACGCGCGTATCATCCGATTTCTGACCGCAGCAAGCCGCATCAGCAACACATAGGCTTTCATGCCGGGCGGCAGGATTTTGCAGGCCAGATCATCTTCAATGATGCGCTGATCCTTCGGCAGAAGCTGTTCGGTGGCAACAATCGCCATCGGGCCTAATCCAGTTTTGGCTGCTGCTCGTGTCATGGTGAATCCTCCGCGACGTTATACCGGCTCATGATCATGCCAGCGGGCGGCGCAACCCTTTCGGGTACGCATTTTTGATGATGCCCTGCGCGCGGCGGCCCCAGCCGATTGGGAAACCACTCACCGTGATCAGCACCCAGCCCGGCTCGCCAGCCTCGGGCAGCGGGTGGCCTTGAAGGTAGCGCGCGAGCCGTTCATCTTCCGGTTGCAGGTCGAGCGATTGGCGCGCGTCGGCGGCGCGCAACGCGAGCGCCAGGCTGTGCGAAGGTTCCAGCCGGTCGCGCTGGATCGTGCCGAGCCACAGCCCGCCGCGCACCACGCGCATGCCATCAACCGGCGGCGTATCTTCTGGAACAGCATACAGGTGCGCGCCGAACAGCGTTAATTGCGCGTCGGCAGCCGGATCATTTGTCATGGTCGCGGCGACAAACGCGCGCCACATCGCGCGGGCCTGCCTGGGCGCTTCGTTCACTGCCAAAGGCGGCGCGTGCGCTTCGTCGCCGCTGGTTCGCTGGAGCAGCGCCACAAAATGGCCTTCGCCGCGCTGCATGTGCGGCCACAATCGCGCAGTCAGCGTCATGTCGGCGCGTTCTGATTGCTGCCCCGCCCATGAAGGGCGGCCATGCGACACGCCAGGAAGCGCTATCGGGCGAAGTGCAAAATCTTCGTGCTCGGCCAGAAAATCAGCGATAACCTGCTCGTTCTCCTCAGGCGCGAAGGTGCAGGTGCTGTAGCCCATGAAGCCACCCGGGCGCACCAGCGCGGCGGCAGTGTCAATCAGCCGCCGCTGGCGCGCGCTACAGCCATGCACATGTTCTTCGCTCCACTCGGTGAGCGCGGCAGGCGTCTTGCGGAACATACCTTCGCCGGAGCACGGCGCATCGACCAGCACCCGGTCGAAGATTGCGCCCCAGCGTTCGGCCAGGCGCTGCGGTGCCTCGTTCATGATTACTGCATGGCGCGATCCCCAGCGCTCCAGATTGCTTGCCAGGCCGCGCGTCCGGCTTGATTCAATCTCATTGGCAACCAGCAGCCCCGTGTCGTTGATCAGCGCAGCAAGGTGCGTGGCTTTGCCGCCGGGTGCCGCCGCGAGATCGAGGACGCGCTCGCCGAGTTGGGGCGCGAGCGCCGCCGCCACCGCCATCGCTGAAGGCTCCTGAAGGTAGTAGAGACCGGCGGCATGATACGGGTGTTTGCCGGGCTGCGCGTCGCTCGTCACGATGAAGCCAGCCGGGCACCACGGCACCGGCTCTAGTTCCCATGGCACCAGCGCGCGGAACTCCTCAGGACGTATTTTCAGGGTATTGACGCGCAGCCCGACCAGCGGCGGTTGCTCCAGCGCGGCGAACAGTGCTTCGGATTCAGCGCCCATCAGGGCGCGCATGCGGCGCGTAAACGTACTCGGAAGGTTCATTACAAAATAATCGCCTCTACGTGTGGCCTTGTTGCACAAAAGTGTATCACAGCGATGGAAAAATGCAGAAAGTGTATGGTTAGCCGCCCAGCGGAGCGACCATGCGGACGCCAAACTGCGCTAAAACGTCGGCGCGCGGCTGAATGATCATGGCCTCGGTTCCTTCCGCTCAATGGCCTGCGAGAAGATTCAGTTGCAATGCTCATACGATAGACCTCATGAAAGGAAAGAACGGGTCAACAAGCGTAGCTGCGGCTCGACTTTCGCGGCCAATGCTCGCACCTCGTCGGCTTCGTGCAAGAGGCGCTCGATCACGCAGCTGAGCGCGCGCAGCAGTTCGTCACGTTCCAGCGACGTGACCAGCGCGCTTCTAAAGGCAGCGCGCACATCGGGAGGAAGCGCGTCATAGCCACGGCCATGATCTGCCGGAAGGCCACGGCGCAGGCAGGCGAGACTGAGCGCGTAATCGCGCGTGCCGCTGATCCAGTATTCTGCCTGCCATGGGCGGCCGCGTTCGATGCAAAAGCGGGCGCGCAGCGCATGATGCACCGCGTAGCCGAAAAGCTCGTGCGCTGACGGTGGTTGCGCGGGGGGCTTTTCCACGGCCTTGCCGAAGAGCAACCTGAATTTCGGCCCATTCGCCCCGAACTGAGCTGCCGGCGTGAAGGAAAGATCGAACTGAAGGCAGCCGGGCAGCAGAAACACGCGGTACATCGATGGCCCGCTGGGAAGATCGAACAGGTGCGCCGCGTTGAACTCATCAACCAGCGTGCGCGTCCAATCCTCAAGCAGATCATGAAGTGGCAGACCGTCTGCGACCGCAAAGGTCAGGTCGAGGTCCGACCAGCGATCGCCGTCAGTTTGGGCGAGCGAACCAACCACGGCTCCAGCGACGACCCGCGTGTCGGATTCGGCCAGTTGAAGCACGCGGTCGCGCAGGCGATTACGGTTCTCAATGCTGAACATGCTGATACCTTTTCACAATCACCGTGTTGCCCTATCGATAATACCACAGCTATGATGCCTACCACAGAGTCTCTGGGCCGAGTGCGAATGATCGATCTGGATCGCATTTGCTCTTTTCTTACATGAAACCCTTGACATATTCCTATATGGGTATATAATAGTGATATGGCACGAGCAGCGACAACAACCGATGCATTCAACGCGGTGGCGGAACCCCGGCGGCGGCAAATATTGGACGTCCTCGCCAACGGGGAGCGTTCCGTGAACGACCTCGTCACCATGCTCGACCTGGCGCAACCACAGGTGTCCAAGCACCTGCGCGTGCTGCGGGAGGTTGGCCTGGTGGACGTGCGCGATGACGGGCGGCAACGCATGTACCGGCTGCATGGTTCCGCGCTCAAGCCGATCTATGATTGGGTCAGGACCTACGAACGGACGTGGAATGAACGCTTCGAAGCACTCGACGACCTGTTGGCGGAACTCAGCGAAAAGGAGGAAGAACATGGTGGCAGTGGCGAGTAAAGGCACAGCCGTGGTGACGCTCCCGACGAACACGCAAATCCTGATCACGCGGGATTTTGATGCACCCAAACATGTGGTTTACAAGGCATGGACCACACCCGAATTGATCAAGCGCTGGTGGTCGGCCAAGCGAGGTGCCGTCACAGTGGCCGACGTTGATCTGCGCGTCGGCGGCGCATGGCGCTGGGTGATGGTAGCGGACGGTGGCTTCGAAGTCGCGTTCCATGGTGAATACCGCGAGCTGGTGCCCAACGAACGCATTGTGTATACCGAGGTGTACGAAGGCATGCCCGAAGGCGAAGCCCTGAACACGATGACATTCACCGAAAAGGACGGGCGCACGACCCTCACCATCCTCGTACAGCACCAGAATCAGGAGCACCGCGACGCGCATATCAACTCCGACATGGAGGCAGGCATGCAGGACGCGATGGACCTTCAGGAGCAGGTGGCGCTCTCACTTAGCTAAAATCTGCGCGCACGAACGGGCCACCGAGAACAGTACCTCGGTGGTTCCTTGTTTGTAGATCAGATTTCTAGACTTGCACGACTTCTGGTTTTACCTGCTCAAAGGTAGAGGTAACCTGTTGCAAATGGTTTCAACTGTTGTTCCCGGAGGCGGCTAATTAGAGGTATTGGATCAGGTTTGACAGCACAACAGCATACGCATTAGGCCACATGTGCAAGCCTTCGATAGAGAATTCTCTCTTTAGGTTTCCTTTTTCATCCATGAGGCCGTTGTTGACATTGATAAAATGAAAACCATGCTTTTTGGCTAACGCTTCAATTGCGATATTTGCTTCTGCAATATTCGCGTTGGTCCGTGTCGCAAACATCGTGGCTTTGACGGACGCATCCAGACCAAAATCGGCTTCGGCATTAACCGGATAGTACGCCATGACAAAAACGTCGCAACGCGGCAGCCTTCTTTTGATCTGCTCCATTATGGCATCGTAGTTGTTGATAAAGGTCTCTTTCGCATAGTCTTCCGGTGAACCAATATCATTTGAGCCAATATTGATGAACATCTTTGACGGTTCAAGATCAAAGATGCACGTGTCCATGGATGCAAGCAAATCGGTTGTTGTTGTGCCACCGATACCGCGATTGTAAATGCAGTGATCAAGGCCAAGAGACATCTGCATCTCATGTATCGGGAAGAATTCCATGAGTGAAGACCCGACAAAGAGTGTTTGGCCTTTCTTCGCATACTGATTCAACATACGGTATTTCTGCAAGGTGCTTTGCTTTTGATCCTCGTGATTCTTCTGCATTAGCGCCTGCATAGCTTCTTTGAAATCCTGGCGTTGCATCATCTCCATCATTTTTTCCTGTGTCATGGTGATCGCACCTCAATTTGAATCTCTTAATGTCATAGACTTCATTCTGTACCACCGCCCAACGACGAACGCTCAGCCGCCGACACAGGTGCGCAGCACGAGGCAGATGTAAAATTGCGCTGATCTTGCGCGCCGAAGGCGGTCGGGCCGCATGCGCATGTTAGCCCGCCCAAGCTTTACGTACAACATCCAGGTTGCGCGTTTGCAATGGCATGAAGATGCTAGGTGCGCCAGGTTT
Organism: Roseiflexaceae bacterium; assembly: GCA_035765855.1. Taxonomy (GTDB): domain Bacteria; phylum Chloroflexota; class Chloroflexia; order Chloroflexales; family Roseiflexaceae; genus DASTWM01. Next base: position 3,202 of record DASTWM010000161.1, on the reverse strand, counting down.
ATAACTTTGATAACTGATAGAACGTAGGACCGGGTTTTCGGGCCAATCGTCAGCATAGGTAATCACTTCCAGGTAGTCGATCACGCCTTCTCTAATCGCCAGATTTGCCATGACACCACTATCTACTCCGACGATATCAAGCGAGATATCGCCAATATCAAAGTTGTGTGGATTGATCCGTGGCACATCTGGTCCAACAGTAAAGTGTGTAAAGAAGCCAACGCCTGTAAAATCGTGCCTTGAAATGACCGCTTTAGCATATTGGCCGCGCAAGGCTTGTAGCATGGTATCCTCGCCAGCCAATAGCGCGTCTATCAACGTCCGATCCAATTCGACAATGTACGCTGGTAGCTCAATCATGGTTGTTTCCTGTCACAAGCTCGGTGCCCGACGGTAGAGTGATCTGAGTATGAGCCGCCGGACGACGAGTCATCAGCTGCCGACGAAGGCGCGCTGCACAAGATGACTGCCAAATCGCCCCGATCTTGTCGACGCGTAGCGGCGTCGGACTGCATGCGCGTGTTCGGCGGCAGCCGATGTAAGGGCTCTATTATAGCCCCATATTCGTTTTACGACAGCAGAATGGCTTTTGCAAAGGAACCATGACCACGGACAGCGACCAAAGCGCTCAAAAGAACCTTGTAGTCATCGTCGGGCCAATCAACGTGTAGACACTCCAGGATGATTTCAGCTGCTTCATTGAGTGCAGCCAGATAGCTTTCCTGAAGTAGATTGGGTATTTCAGGTGAACCGTTTTCCTGTTGTCCCATTGCAATGCACCCAACCAGATTCAGACAGATAATGCGATTCGGTGATGGTTGCTTTGCGGCGATGGCGACCAAATGCGGGAGGGCTGCATAGGACGCAGGATAAACATCGCCTTGATGGACAAGCGCATTACCAAGAGAGGCTAACGGTTCTGCCTCCCAATCTTGTAACAACCATGTCGGTTGAGATGGAGCATCATACAGTTCGGCGAGCAAATTGGGAATATCGGAGGCAGAGCCATATGCATGTCTTAATTCGGCCCAGACAGAACTTGAGAGATCAAGCATAGCGATTCTCGGCAAATACAAGCACATGTCGCATATGGAGCGACAAAAGAATTGAGCAAAGGGCTGATCCAAGCAACGGCATCTGAGGATAGTACTGGTTCACTCATTGCCGCCGAACTTATAATTAGGCTGCCAACTCACCGTCTAGCATGCCGTGATCCCATTCCATCTAATTACCCTGTACGGGGATGCTAGGCTGCCGACATGCAGTCTAACATCCTCAATGGAGGCATTAGGCTGCAGATCTGTTCAGCATGTTATGCCGCCAATAAGCGGCAACGCCAGCATGGCGCGTTCAACGCTATCCCCGCTGCGCCCGCAGCAACGCCACTGGCACGGTGAAGGAGTAGCTGCCCTCAGTCAGCAGCAATGCCTCGCGCACTTCTTGCGGCGCGCCTTCAATCAGCGTGCGAATCTGCGTAATCGAGAGAAACGGCGTGTTCATGCGCGCCACCCACGACTCGAACTCCAAAAAGAGCGGCCACTGCCCGATGAATTCGGCAGCAAATCCGGCGGCCTCCATCATGGCCTGCCACTGCGCGGCGGAGTGATCGCGGACATGCGATGGATCGCGCAGTAATTCAATCGTGTTCAGGAAGGTGTCGGGCAGCGGCGCGGGCGGCGCGACAACGTCGACCAGCAGCAGGGTGCCGCCCGGCTTCAGCACGCGGGCGAACTCCTGCATGGCCGCCGCCGGTCGCGGCCAGTGGTGCGCACTGTAGCGCGTCGTCACCAGGTCGAACGAGTTGTCGGGGAATTGCAGCTTTTCGACATCGCCGCGTACCGCCACAACATTGGCGAGGCCGCGCTCCTTTGCCAGGCGGCGCACCTGCGTCAGCATGGCCAGGGTCAGATCGACCGCGACGACTTCGGCGACGTGCGGCGCAAACGCCAGCGCCGTGTGTCCCGCGCCGCAGCCCGCGTCCAGCACGCGCTCATCGCCGCGCAGAGTGACGGCCTGAATCATCCCGGCGAGGTCGGGGCCACCGGCGTGAACGGCGCTGGTGGCGTAATGCGTGGCAACCGGACCAAACTGCTGCTGAACTGACGATTTGCTGTCCATCCCGACCTCGCTGTTCTTCACAACTGCTGTATGCAGGCGCATAAAAGTTCCGCAAGTGTACCACACTTTTCTTAATCCGCATGGAGCATGAACTGCTCGCCCGCGCCGTACGCGCGCGTTTGTTCACCATGGTAAATCGTCACGCCACCATGGCCGTACACGGTCCAGCAATCGCCCGTCCCGTCGTCCAGCATACCCGTGCGCTCGTCGATGCCCAGCAGCGTCGCGGCGGGCAGCAGCTTGCCAAGCCGCGCGGCCCAGCTTTTGCCGAACGTGTTGTGGTGCGGCAACACGCAGCAGCCCGGCACCGCGCCAAGCCCCGCCATGATTTTGCCTGCCTGCGGATCGTAGAGATATTCGCACAACGCCATCGCTCCGGCGCTGCTGCCCGCCAGCACCGCGCCCGTCTGGTACGCTTCCTGCGCGGCACGCCAGCATGCGCTTCCGGCCAGCGTCTGCGCCAGGTACGCCGGAAAGCCGCCCAGCATGTAGATCAAGCGTGCGGCGCGCAGTTCGTCGGCCATGTGCGGGTCGGCGGCAGCGGCATGGTCGATGATCGGCAGCGCGGCCACATTGGTTGCGCCGAGGCTTTGAAACCAGCGCACGCCATTGTTGCCCGCCCGCTGATGGTTGTTGTCAGGCGCGGCAGCAGTGGGAATAATGCGTATGCGCGCGGCATTGCCACCCGCCAGCGCAATCGCCTGCTGGTCCGGCTCGGCCATGCGCCTGCCAAACTCGGCCCCACCTTCGAGCAGTAGAAACCCCATAAGCATGCTTCTTTCTGATCGACAACATCGAGCACGTTACATGTCTAACAACACTGCCGCGCCGGCCTGGTACATCGTCCGCGCGCCGTCGGTGTCGAACACCGACACGGTTTGGCGGCCCGACACGCGCCACGCCGCGTCCGGCGACTCGCGCACCAGCGCCGTATCCTCATCCACGCCAACCAACACGGTTTTTTCAGGCGCGGAGGCAATGATCGCGCGGAAAAGCTCCTGCCCCACGAAATGCGCCACCCGATCGAAGTGCGGCATGATCACCAACCCCGGCACAACCCCAAAGGCCTGCACCCACTGCGGCG
>DASTWM010000160.1:0-24990 GCA_035765855.1 Roseiflexaceae bacterium | reverse complement strand
TTGCACAGTGCCAGCAGGCGATTGGCGGCGGGCCGGTGATTCTGCTGGACGGCAAGATCGCCAACCCGGACGTGCAAACGGCGACCGACGAGTTCGTGCCGTTCAATCCGCTGAACGAGAACTTCGTGCAGCTCGACTGGCGCAAAAAAGTATACACGGGCACGTATCCCAAAACGGCGGTCGGCATCGGCAAGGACGCGCATGGCGGCGCGTTCATCGTGCTGGCGACCTCGTACGGCATGGATGGCGTCGAGCTTGCGCGGCAGCTCAAAGCCATGGGCTGCACCGATGCGCTGGGCGGCGACGACGACACCTCGACGCAGGCGGTGTGGCGCGGCCAGCCAACTCAGCCACGCGCGGTGCGGCCCGTGCCAGACGCGATTGGGGTGTGGTGGAAGCGAAGCAACTGAGAAATGAAGGAACAAGGGAACTCGTAGGAACTCTTGATTCCTGGTTTTTTGGTTCTCCGTTTCAGGCGAACACATGGGTTCGCCCCTACTTTCTTTCCTCCACCGTCGTTCTCACAACACATTCACCGGATCGACATCCACCGTCCAGCCATGTGGCACGCGCAACACATCGAGCAGCGGCGTGGGATAGGGCGCGCGGAACACCATGTGCCAGCGGAAGCGGTTGCGCTGGCGGTGAAAGAAGGCCGGCGCTGGCCCGATCAAGCTCCAGTCGGGAATATCGAGCGCGGCGGCCAGCGTAGAAATATCCTCGGCGAGTGCTTCGGCGGCACGCTGGCTGCGCTCGTCGCTGCCGCTGCTGTACACGAAGCGCACCAGCCGCCCGAATGGCGGGTAGCCCGTTTGTCGCCGGAAGGCAATCTCCTCGGTAAAAAATGCCTCGTAGTCGTGCTCCTGCGCGGCTTGCAGCGCGTAGTGCTCCGGGTCGTAGGTCTGGATAACCACCTGCGCATGGGCCGTGCGTCGCCCGGCGCGGCCCGCCACCTGCGTCAGCAATTGAAACGTTCGCTCGCCGCTGCGAAAGTCCGGCAGGTTGAGCGAAATGTCCGCCGCGATCACGCCGACCACGGAAACGAGCGGCAGGTCGAGTCCCTTCGCGATCATCTGCGTGCCAACCAGCACATCGGCCTCATGGTTGAGAAATACGTCGAGCATGCGACTGTGCGCGCCCTTGCGTCCCACGCTGTCGCGGTCCCAGCGCAACGCCCGTGCTTCCGGGTAGAGTGTCGCAAGTTCTTCGACCACGCGCTGGGTGCCAACGCCGAACGATTTAATGCGCGGGCTCCAGCATTCGGGGCAGAACGACGGCACATACGCGCGGTAATTACACGTGTGGCAGACAAGTATGGACGAAGGACCAATGACGGAGGACGAAGCCACTGCTTGTTCATGTTCGTCGTTCGTCGTTCGCCGTTCGTCCTCCTCGTAATGTACCGCCAGCGACGTTGCACAATTCGGGCATGTCACGGCATTGCCGCAGTCACGGCAGACCATGGCCGCCGCCGCGCCGCGCCGGTTGAGAAACAGAATGACCTGCTCGTTGCGCTCCAGCGCGCGGCTCATCACCCGCTGCAACGGGCGGCTGAAGATCGAGCGGTTGCCCTTTTGCAGCTCGGCGCGCATGTCGACCAGTTGCACCGATGGCATGGGCAGAGCGCGTGGCTGCGGCAGCCCGCGAATGTCACGGCCCATGCCGACCCGCTCGCCAAGCCGCACCAGTTGCATGCGCCCGTCCTGCGCGGCGGCATAGCTCTCGACTGAAGGCGTCGCGCTGCCGAGAATAATCACGCTGCCGGTTAGTTCGGCCAGCTTGAGCGCGGCATCGCGGGCGTGGTAGCGCGGGGTCGCGTCGTGCTTGTACGAGGTTTCATGCTCTTCGTCCACAATGATCAGGCCGAGATTGGGCAGCGGCGCAAACACCGCCGAACGCGAGCCGATCGCCAGTTTTGCTTCACCGCTGCGCAGCCGCCGCCACTCGTCATAACGCTCGCCAAGCGACAAACCGCTGTGGAGCACGGCCAGTTGTCCGGGAAAGCGGGCGGCGAAGCGGCGCACAAGCTGCGCAGTCAGCGCGATCTCTGGCACCAGCACCAGCGCCTGTTGGCCGCGCCGCAGCACCCGCGCAATTGCCCGCAGGTACAACTCAGTTTTGCCGCTGCCGGTCACGCCATGCAGCAGAATAGTTTTGAGTTTTGAATCTTGAGTTTTGAGTTGCGCCTTTTCTAACTCAGAACTCAAAACTTGTAACTCAGAACTCGCGCTAAGCGCATCCGCAATAGGTCGCCATGCTCGCTCCTGCGCGGCGGACAGCGGCGGCGGCACGTCGGGCGGAATGTTGTCGCCCGCGAGCGGGTCGCGCCGCACCTCGCGGGTCGTCAGTTCGACAAATCCTTTGCGCTCAAGCGCCTGAAGCACGCTCAGAGTTGCGCCCGTCGCGGCATAGACGTCGCTGACGGGATAAATGAGGCTTGTGGTGTCGTTGTGTTCTGAATCGTTTCGTCGTTCGGCGGCAGCATCATGCAAAAATTGGAGCGCGGCGACCTGTTTGGGTGCGCGGGCGAGATCTGCCAGCGCCTGGTCAAGCGCGTCGGGCGCCATGCGCAGCCGCACCAGCCGCTCGACACGCGGTCGGGCGCGCGCCCGACTCAGCGCCGCGCCGCGAATCACCAGGCCACGCTCGCGCAGGGCCGTATAGATCGCGCGCAGTTCGGCATCGCTGCCGCGCAACGCCCGCCGCAGATCAGGCTCGGCTGTTTCGCCTTGTGTCCGCAGGAAATACAGCACCGCTCGTTCAGCTTCCGGCAGCGTGCCGAGGTCGACCGCCACGCCCAATGCCGAAGCGCGCCATGTTGGTTCAGCATGCTGCGTCACGCCGGGCGGCAGCATGACCGACAATACATCCCACAGCGCCGCGCGGTAATAATTGCTCACCCAGCGCGCCAGCGCGATCTGCCCGGGCGTCAGCGCGGCTTCCGGGTCGCCAATGTCGGCCAATTCGCGCACGGCGTCGGGATTGTACGTGTTTTGCGCGCGCTCCGTGGGCATGTACACGTCGAGCACGACGCCCTGAAGCTGCTGGCGGCGCAGCGGTGCCCACACCAACTGCCCGCGCCGCACAAGGGCGCGCAGGCTGGCAGGCACGCGGTATGTGAACACAGGCTCCGTGCCGGGGATGCTGATGTGCAGCGCCACATCAGCCAAAAGTTCTGACGACAAACCGTTTGGCATGTATGCTGTTGCGTGTTTAACTGGCGGTTGCAAGAAGGTTAGTGTAGCACGGATGGGCGAGGCATGCCAGAAGCCAGAAACAGCATGAAGGTACTGCGCTGCTGCTCGCCTTCTATTGAGAGAATGCCCCCATTGCGGACGTACGTGTGCCAGCGCGCACATCAGATTCTGCTGAGTTATTGCGCAGCGTATCGGAGAACAGATGCTCCTGCGCCCGGTAGCTCTGGGCGTCAAGCGGGCGCAGGCCGGAAATAATCTGGAGCAATTCGTCCCGGCTGAAGCCGCGCGCGCTTAATTGAACCGACATGTTTGGGAGATCAGATTGGGCGACGCCCTCAACGACGGCTTCATAACCATGATGAATGCCGGGCTGAAGTTGTACTATTTTGTCGCCATGGTTGCTTTGCTCGACATTGCCGCCCGGCAATGTGATGTGAGCATTGTCGCCAAGAAAAACGCTCTGCACTGCAAGATAGCGTCCGTCGCCTGTGTACACAGCGATCCCGTCAAAGGTGTTCGTCGCGCGGGCGGTGTTCTCAAATAGCACCGCCGCTGTCGTGCCGGGCGGCGGCGTTGCCGGCAGCCAGCCCCAGATCAATTGATTCGTCACGGCGTCTGCCAGTGGGTGTACGGTATCGCCAGCAACAACTGGCAATGCCGGGTTGGCAACCGTCTGGCCGAGATCGCGGAACGAGCCGATGCCATTCCATGCCTGCTCCAGGCTGAATGCCGCACTGATCTGGGGCGTCGTGCTGATCCACTCGCCCCCGGCGAAGCGCCAGATGGTTCGCCCAATCTGTTCGCCGCCGGGCGGGCCGGTAAGTTCGCGCACTTCACGCAGCGTGCTGTCATTCATGTTAATGGTCAGCAGAATGGTTGGCAGGTTGGCCTCCGCGTCGGGTGCGCCTTCGGGCAGCCCCAGCGGACTGGCACCGCGAAAGCCGAGCACCACCACGGTTGCGCCGTCGGGGGTGCGCTGCTGCCCCCAGCTGCGCAGATCTTTGGCCGCGGCGGCGTGCTGTAGATACGCGCGGGCCAGGCCCCATGCACCTGTGTTCAAGCGCGCTTCAAGCATGCGTGGCTGCTCATCGTTGGGTACGTGCAGCATCAGCCGGGCATTATTGTTGTCGAACACGCGCGGGTACAACGAATCGCCATAGTTCTCGGTGGTGGCGTAATACACGAGCTTTTGGCCGTCGGCGAGCTCGAATTCGAATGGCCCGCCACCCTTTTCATGAACAAGCTGCACGCGGTGGCGGTTGCTCCCTGTGTCACGCCATACATCGCCAACCAGCGTCGCGTATGAATTGTCGCTGAAGTCCCAGCGCATTTGCCAGCGCCCATGCCACACATCATACGGATGTTGCGCGCGCTCGTCAGTGGGCGGCTGGTACAAATTGGCGGCGGCGCGCTGCACCAACGGCAGCGGATCGAGCGCGGAAGCGGCTGTGTTTGACTCGGGAGCAGCCGGGCTCGATTTGGGAAATACCAGGATGGCGATCAGCGCAACAACCCCCAGCGGCAGCAGCACGCGCCACCATTTGGTTGGTATGCGGGGTAGCGCACGAGATGACTGTGCCGGGGCCGCCAGCCCGGCCTGCACCTCCGCGCCGAGCACGGCGGGCATGTGTTCCTGGCGTAGCGCGTTGCGCAGTGCCTCTTCTACTGCATCGGAAAGCTGCTGCCAGTCATGCTCCACAGCGCGGCAGTCGCTGCACAGCGCGAGATGACCGCGCACAGCCGGATCATGGCGCAGGGCGGCGTCGTTCAAGCCGAGCGCGGCGCGGGTTGACCGGCAGGCGTCCGGCACGTTGGCGCTGCGCATGGCATCCGTATCGAGGTCGGTCATGGCCTGCGGCGCTAAAGCCAGCAGCGCGTCGCGGGTCATGGCCTGCGTCGCACTGACATCGCCGCCGATGAACTGCGCGATGCGTTCAGCGTCCCATTGCCACAACGTCAGCAAGCCAAGCACCAGCCGCTGCTGGCGTGGCAGCCGAGCAGTCGCAACGCACGTCGCGGCATAATTGTTTGGCGCAGCGACAACCCATTCCGGCAGCCCGCGTTGGATGTAACGCGCGCGCTCCGGCGGCAGTTCCATGATCAGCGCGTTGATCAACGCCGCTTCGTCCGGCACGGCGGGCGAAGCGGCCGCCAACCCGCGTACTGCGCGACTCAGTGCGGTTGCCGCGCTGCTGGAATCAGGTGTAAGCAGCAACGCCATGCGATAGATATCGTCGCCATGGCGCTGCAAGAGTTGCTCGATTACGGCCTGTGTGTGTGCCACTGAGACATCCTTGTACTCGCGTGGTAGCTATCTGAACAAATGAGCATGGCACATGTCAGCATAGCATGCGCCGGGGCAGGCGTCAATAATGAAACGCCTGTTCGTTTAGCCAGTCAGGAGCGCGCTGCTGACACTTGCCTGCTTTACGTCAGCCAGAATTGCGGCTTACTGCTGGCCCTGGTTCAGCAGCGGCAGGAACAGCGTGCTTGCCGTGTCAAGCTGCACGGTGGCGCTAACTGTGGTGGTATTGCCAGCGCGGTCGGACAGGCGCGCTGCTACCGTATAGCTGCCGCCCTTGTCCGGCAGGCGCACGGAGGCGCTGCTGGTATATGGCTCCGGGTCGCTGAACACGCCGTCCACGCCAAGTTGCATGCTCATGATCCCGCCGGCGTTGTCCACCGCGTTGAGATTCATCGGCACGTTGGATGTGTGCATGGTGGGCTGGCTGGCATCAAGCGGCGCTGCTGCTGTTGCGAGCGCCGCAATCTCGTCATCGTCGAGTGCATGGTTAAAGATCGCAAATTCATCAAAGGTTGCGCCGATCTGCCCCGCGCCGGGCGTGAAGCAGCCAAGTTGCAGCGTGTCGCCGACGTTGCTTGGCAGCCCCACATGCTCGGCGGACGCCACGCGCGTGCCGTCGATGTAGAGCGCTTTGGTTTGAGTCATGCGGCTCCAGGTGATGGCAAAATGGTGCATGCCGGGCGCAAGCGTATCCGGCGCAGTGAGGTCGTTGCGGCCCGCCGCGCCACTGTCAGGCGTGGTCCAGAAGTTCCACTGCGGCCTGCCGTCCGGCCCCCGGTCGCGCCGCAGGGCCAGCGTGCCAGTGTAGACTGGATCCGCGTCGGGGTGCGCGCTGGCCGCCAGCAAATAGTTGCGGCCCGAGCCGGTGCCTGGGTAATGGTCGGGCAACTGCGCCCAGAAGGCAATCGTGCCGCTATCGAGATCGAGATGTTTGTCTGTCGCAAAGGCAAGCTGCTTGTCGCCATGCACCCATAGCCCCTGGCCGAACTTTGCGTCCATGAACTCTGGCGTGCCGCTGCTGGTCGCGCTTCCGCTGCCGATCTGTTGCAGCAGACTGCCATCGAGATGCGCCAGCAGCAGCAGATCGCTACGCGGGTTCACCGTCAGCGTCGCGGTGGGCGGCGTTGTGTCAGGCGGCGCGGCGTTTGGCGGCGTAAAATCAGCCTCGCCAATAAGATTCGCATGCCACAGCCACTGGCTCGCTTCGCACGCGCTGTAGGCCGCGCATGGATCGCTGCCCGGCCCGAACCAGCCGTATGGATCAACCTCGCGACCGTTGTGGCGCACCTCGAAATGCAGGTGCGGCGAGCCGACGACAAATCCGGTTTTGCCGCTGGTGCCCAGAAAATCGCCAGCATGGACGCGCACGCCATGATCGGTGTCGATCTTGCCCGCGAAAAGAGTTGAAAATGCGTCAAGATGCCAGTACACCGTCTCGTAGCCGCCGGGATGCACGATCACAACGCCGTTGCCGCGGTGCGTGCGGGCGTAGGCGATGCCATCAGCCGCCGCCAGAATCAATGTGCCAATCGGCTGGTCGGGAAAGTAAAAATCGTGGCCGTCATGCCCGTCGTACTGCACGCTGCCCTGCCCAAGATAATTGACGACATAGCCGTTGTCATCATGGTTGGTGTCCACGGTTGGGAACATGTGATCGAAATACGCCAGGTGCGTGACGCGCGTGCCAGCCGGCCATGGGCGCTGCAAAAAACCGCTCACCAGCGTTGGCGCGGGCGCAGGCGCGGGCAGTTGATTATTAAAATATCTCTGGAACGCATCCAGAAAGCCGTTGTAAACTGTCTGCCACTCAGCGGCGGTACGGCCCTTCGCCAGCAAGCGCTGCACGGCCACGCCCTCCGGCGCTTGCTGGAGCGAGAGCGTCAGCGTCGTGCCATCGGTGAACGAGACAATCGGCGGGCGCTCGTATGGCCCCATGCCTGCCCGCAACTCGCGCGCGGCCCAGTCGATCTGCGCGCCGAAGCCATCCGGTCCAACTGCGCTGAACGGCTGTCGCAGCGCAGCGTCGGGCGGCGCAGGCGTGCTGAGTAGCTTATTGGTAGCTTCCAGCAGCGCCAGCAGCACGCGCGGGCTGACGCCATAATAGGCGCTCACGCCCTCCATCAGTTCGGCGGCAGTTTGTTTGCCGTCGCGATATATTTTCAGCGGGCCAGGCTGTTGATCGAGAAAATCCTGCACGCTTTGCTCAACCGATGCCGACATCATCACCGGGGCGCGTTGTCGCTCGCTGGCATGGGCGGCAGCGGGCAGCAGCGACGCGAACAAGGCGCACGCGAGCAGCACAAGCAGGCAACGATGGGCGTGAAGCAACGCTAACTCCTGGGTCGTCAAGACGGCGCGTGTCGCAGTGAGGGTGCGCCAAAGAGAATGCTAGCATGGAACATAGATGTGCGTCAATAACGAAATTATTGCAGTTTTGTCATACATAGGAACAAAGAACAAAGCATAAAGAACAAAGAACAAACATCATTGTTGTTCTCTGCGCTTTGTTCTCTGTTCTGTTTCATGTATCATGATCAACATGCAAACATCAAACGCTCAGCTTCCTCCACTTATCGCGGTCGTCGGTCCGACGGCGGTCGGCAAAACGGCGCTTTCGCTTGCGCTGGCGCAGATACTCGGTGCCGAAATCGTGTCCGCCGACTCGCGGCAGATTTACCGTGGCATGGACATCGGCACCGCCAAACCGACGCCGGAGGAGCGCGCCGCCGTGCTGCATCACCTGATTGATGTGGTCGATCCAGACGAGGACTTCTCGCTTGGCGTGTACCAGGATCTTGCCAGCGCCGCGATTGCCGGCATCACAAAGCGCGGGCGCGTGCCGCTGCTGGTCGGCGGGACGGGCCAATATCTTGCGGCGGTGTTGCAGGGCTGGAACGTGCCGCGCGTGCCGCCCCAGCCGGAGCTACGCGCCGAGTTAGAGCGCGAGGCTGCCGAGCATGGAGCCGCCATGCTGCATGCGCGGCTCGCAGCCGTCGATCCAGAAGCTGCTGCTGGCATCCAGCCGAGCAATGTGCGGCGGATCATTCGCGCGCTGGAAGTGTACAAGGTTACGGGCCAGCCGATCTCCGCGCAGCAGACCAAAGCGCCGCCGCCGTACCGCATCACAACGCTCTGGCTGACGCTGCCCGCGCCGGTGCTGTACGCGCGAATCGACGAGCGAGTGGACGGCATGATGGCTGCCGGGCTGCTCGACGAGGTGCGCGGCCTGCATGCGCGCGGCTACGGCTGGGAGCTTCCGGCTATGTCGAGTCTGGGCTACCGCGAGTTCCAGCCGTACTTCGCGAGCGAAGCATCGTTGGATGAAGCAGTGCAGCGGCTCAAATTCAACACGCATGCTTTTGCCCGCCGTCAAGCCGGCTGGTTTCGCCGCCTGCCCAGCATCAGGAAGCTACCCGCCGACGAGCCGGATATCGTTGAACAGAGCCTTCAGTTACTCAAAACAGCAGCTTTGTAATCTCACAGAGTCGAACTCCTGCGGCTTACGAACAGTGTCCATGCTGGTAATATTTTGGTTCGGACGCCTTGCTAGAATTCCTTACATGAGCAAAGAGCTCATTCACAGTGAGAGCCTGTTACAGGAAAGGACTCCGATCCATGCGTCGCTTGTTTGCCGTGATCACCCTCTGTCTGCTCGCCCTCTCCATCGTCGCATGTTCCGCAAGTACGGCCAATATTTCATCGGCCACGCTTGCCCGAAGCTATGCCGACGGCAAGGCCGTTGACGCCACGAACACGTTTGCCTCGACCGATAACCCCGTGCACTATGTTGTTACCTTGAGCAACGCGCCCGATGACACTAAAGTGAAGGCGGTCTGGACGGTTGTTGACGCTGGCGATGGCAAATACAAAGATCAGCAACTGGACGAGACAACGCTGCAATCGTCCGATGGCACGCTGGATTTCACCTTGAAAGGCAATCAGGACTGGCCAACCGGCAAGTACAAGGTTGATCTGTACCTGAATGACAAGCTTGATCGCTCGGCTGATTTCAACGTTCAATAATCCTGTACATGGCACATGGGCGCGGGGAATTCCTCGCGCTCTCTTGCTACTGAACTTGCATCCGAGATGAAGAAGCTGCATAGCTTCGCATCTTCGTAGTTATAGCTTTCCCTTCAGCAACTGATATTCCGCCGCGACGTATTGCAGAAACTGTTCGTAGTCGCCGCCTTGCGGCAGGCCGAGCCGCGCCTGCACGCCGCTGGCAAGCTGGCTGCCGAGCCGCGCCCGCGCCTCGCGCCCAAGCTCACCGCGCCGCGTCAGAAATTCTTGCACAAGCTCGTAATCGCGGTCGTTCAGTAATTCGATGTTTGGTAATGTTGGCCGCGCGCTGTCGTCGCGCCGCGTCGCAGGCATGACATTGATCTCGCTGGTCAGGCTTTCCAGTGACACCGCGCGCCGCTCCTTGACGACCAGCGTGCCCGCCGCGAGGTCGCCCAGCCGCCGGGCGCGTGGATCGACGAACATGGCGATGACGCCCACGCCGTAAAATGATGGCAGAAAATCGACGATGCGGATGAGATTGCGGATGGCCGAACTCACAAACGTGATCGGTCGCCCGCCGTCGCGCACGACCCGCAGCGCGATGGCGCGCTTGCCGATGCTCTGGCCGTTCCACACCATCTCGAACACGATGTAGTAGCCCCACAGAATCACAAATGCCAGCAGCGATGCGAGCGCCGCGATCACGCTTTCTGACGCATTCGAGCCAGAAAGGATGCCAAGCTGTGATTCGAGCAACCCGGCCACAAGAAACACAATGATCTCGGCCATGATAATCAGAAACGAGTCGATCAGCGCGGCGACAAAGCGCGAGCCAATGCCCGCAATGTCGTAGGCAAACTCGATATTTTCGGGCGTGTCAATTGTGTAAAGATCATCCATAAGTTAAGAACAAAGAGTAAAGAACAAAGAACAAATTGGAATTACGAGAACTCGTAGGAATTCGTTCATCCCGTCACCGTGTCAGCTTGTCACCTTTTCATGCCTACGCCTGCTGGGCGTCGTCGGGCGGGGCGGACATCAGGTCGGGCGCTTGCGGCGAGCCTTCCAGGTGCGCCATGTCGTTCACCGAAACAACGTCCCAACCCTGCTGATTGTATACGACGATTGTAATCGATGTGTTACCAATGTGGGCATGCCAGGCATGCGCGTCGGGCGCGGCATGCTGAAGCAGCGCCCGTACCACGCCGCCGTGCGTCACCAGCGCGACATGCTGACCGTGATGCTTTGTTGCCAATTGCTCGGCAGCGGCGGAGACGCGCGCCACAAGATCGGCGAAGCGCTCTGCGCCGCCGCGCGGCAGGTCCACGCCCGCGTCAACCTGCGCCAGCGTGTCGAGGTCGCGCTCCATGATCTCGGCGCGGGTCAGGCCGCTCCACGTGCCAAGATCGATTTCGCGCAATGCTGGCATGGGCTGCGGCTGCATGCCGATGGCACGCCCGGCGAACTGCGCCGTTTCCCATGCGCGCAGCAGATCGCTGCTGTACAGCGCGTCGAAGCGCGGGCCATGATCGCGCAGCCGTTCGGCCAGGCGTGCGGCCTGCGCGCGGCCAACGTCGTTCAGCGGAATGTCGGTGTGCCCCTGCCAGCGCCCCGACACGTTCCAGTCCGTTTCGCCGTGGCGGATGAGGTAGAAGGTTGTCATATATTATCTGTTTTCTTCATGATGTTTCGTCCATCATCATTCGTGCTTCGTCCGTCTGAGCAGCCGCCCCGTAATCCGCCAAAAGCGCGCCACGGCAACATGCAACTCGTCGAGATGCAACAGCGCCGCCATGCCAGCGTACACTGCCATGCCAACCACCGCCGCCACGCCGATCCACAGCGCCAGCGGTACGAAGTCGAGCGGCCAGCGATACCTGCCGCCAGGCGCGAGATACGGCAGCAGATTGTACGAAACAAGCCGCAGCGCGAGTACCGCCGCGCCGCACAGGAGCGCCGCCGCATGCATAGCCGCCACGGGCCGCCAGAAAGCGCGTCCCAGTCCGCCCATCCGCTTGCCCAGCAACAGCAGCAGCACGGTCGCCTCGGTGATGTTTGCAAGGCTAAACGCCAGCGCGAGGCCGTCAAGCCCGCCTCCGAGCTGCAACAGCGTCCAGCCAAGCGCAATGTTAAGCGCCACCACACCCATGCCGATCAGCACCGGCGTGCGGGTGTCGCGCATGGCGTAGAAGCTGCGCACCACAATTTCGGCGACCGCAAAAGCTGGCAGGCCAAGCATGTAGAATACCAGCGCCTCGGCGGTGAGCGCGGTGGATTGCGCCGTAAATGCGCCGCGCTCGAACAGCGCCCGCACGATCTGTGGCCCGGCAGCCGCCATGATCGCGGCGGCTGGCAGTGTCACAAACGCGACCTGCCGGGCGGCGCTCAGGGCCGTCTCGCGGAAACCGGCATGGTCGCCAGCGGCGTGCAGGCGGGTGAGTTGCGGGAACATGACCGTGCCGAGGCTGAGCGCCAGCAGACCATGCGGCAGGAGCATCAGCGTCAGGGCGTAGCCGTTGGCGGCCACCGCGCCGGTGCCAAGCAGCGATGCGAAGCTCGTAATAGCGATCAGGTTGATCTGCCACGCGGCCTGCCCGAACAGACGCGGCCCCAGCAGCCGCCCAACCTGGCGCAAGCCCGGCGCGCTGAACCACTGCCCCGGCAGGTAGCGCATGTTGACGCCGCGCAGGCCCGGCAGTTGCACGAGCAGAAACAGCGCCGCCCCAACAATCACACCACCGGCAAGGCTGTAGATTGCATAACTGCCGAACAAGGGAGCCACGAGCGCGCCCGCGATGATGCCAATATTGTACAGATTCGAGCCGATGGCAGGCAGCGTGAAGCGGTCGAACGACTCAAGCGTCGCTTTGGCGAGGCCGCCGAGACCGAGCAAAATCGGCTGGATGAGCATGAAGCGCAGCAGTTGCACGGTAAGTTCGCGGCGTGCTTCGTCAAAGCCCGCGCCGACCGTCAGCGCGACGATTGGGTGGGCCAGCAGCGCGATGATCGCGCATGCCGCCACAAGGCCGACGAACGCGAGATTGAGCAGGCTGCTGGCCAGTTGCCATGCATCTTCCTCGCGCTGTTGTTCTAAATAACCTGCAAAAATGGGAATAAAGGCCGAGCCGAGTGCGCCGCCAGCGATCACGATATACACCAGATCGATAATGTTGAATGTGGCGCGGTAGGCGTCCATGGCCGGGTGCGTGCCGAACTGCGCCGAGATAATCACATCGCGGGCCAGGCCCAGCACGCGGCTGAGCAGGTAGCCACCGGCGACAATAGCTGTGTTGAGCAGCGCGCTGCGGCGCATGCGGCTGGGCGCGGTTGGCTGATTCGTCGCTGAGGTCATAATGGGAGTTGCGCGTCCCAACGCTTTCTGCTATAATTCTTCGCTAGTGCGTTTGCAAAAATTTACGTAGTGACATTATAGGGGAGGTTTGGTACTTTGGCGAATACGAAGTCGGCGGAGAAGCGCATCCGCACCAACGAGCGCAAGCGCGTGCGTAATCAGGCATATCGTTCACGCGCGAAGACGGCGGTCCGCAAGGCTGAGCAGACGATTTTTGCTGGCGAGCCGAGCCAGGAAGCTGTTCTTGAGGCGATCCGCACGCTCGACAAGGCAGCGGGCAAGGGCATTATTCACAAGAATAACGCCGCGCGCCGCAAGTCGCGCCTGATGAAGAAGTTCAACACGGCCAACGCCAGCGCGTAATTTGATGCCGTAGAGACGCCCCGGCGGGGCGTCTCTACGGCATCATTATTTACCTGCACAGCTCCACCACCAGCATCTCCAGCCCGGCCTCTGGCTCGATCCGCCCCGTTTTACTGGCCCGGTCAAGCTCCAGCACGCGATCATGCAGTTGAAGCAATTCGGCGTCGCTGAAGCCACGCACCTGCTCCATGGCCTTGCGCACGATGAACGGCTGCTGCCCGACCTGCCGGGCGATCTCGTCGGGGCGCATGCGCTGGCCCGCAAGCTCCTTGATGTTCAGCAGAATCCGCACCTGCCGCGCAACCATGAATAAAATGTAGGTCGCGGCCTGCCCGTCGGCGAACAAGCGCCGCAGGCTTTGCAATGCCGCGCCGCGCCGCCGCTGGCTGAGTTCGTCGATGAATGCGAACAGCTTCTGCTCCTGCTCGTTCTGCGTCATGGTATCAACAGTTTGCAGCGTGATGCGCCCGCCGCGTCCGACATAGCTGGCGAGTTTGCCAAGTTCGTTGGCCAGCACGCGCCCTTCGCCGCCAAGATACTCCACCAGCCGCTGCGCTGCCGGGCCGTCGAGCGCAACATCAAGCATTTTGGCGCGCTCGTTGAGCCAGCGCAGCAATTCCGCGCCCTCCTTCGGCTGGAACTCCAGCACATGCGCGCCTTTGCCGTCAATCTTTTTCAGGTAGGTGAAAATCGGATTGCGCTTGTCGAAGTCGCTCTCCACAAACACCAGGTCGCAAGTCGGCGGCACGCGATCCAGATAATCACGAATCTGGTCGCGCTCTTTGCCAGCCTTCAGGTTTTTCAACAACTCGTTGACGATCACCAGCCGCCGGTCGGCGATGAATGGAAATGCTTCGCAGGCGGCGACTAATGCGTCCAGCCTGAGCTTTTTGCCGTCCAGGACGGTCATGTTGAGATCGGCAAGGTCGGGCGGGATTTCGGCCTTGATACCAGCCAGCGCCTCGCTGCGCGCCAGTTCGTCGGCGCCAAACAGGAGTGTGATCATGAGAAATGTCCTTTGTGCAGCGTGTAGGATAGACAGATTACGCGGCGCTGTCAAGCGCGCATGTGCGCGTTTTATTTCTTGCGCATTCGGCAGAGGCATGGTAGGATTCATGCGCGTGGGCCGCTAGCTCAATGGCAGAGCACGTCGCTCATAACGACTTGGTTCCAGGTTCGAATCCTGGGCGGCCTACCAGATTGTTTCCAGCACGGCTGCGCCCCCTGCAGCCGTTTTGCATGCTCCATCCTTCGCTGCTTCACATTCGTAAAAAGCCGCTAATCATGTACTATAATGATACTTCTTTGTGCGCCCGTACCCTCGTTGGGCCGAATATAAGGAGCTAGTGTATGTCTCGCAGGCGCTTGGTGGTCATCACCGCGGGTCTGATGCTGAGCTTGTTCATGTCCTCGACTGAGTCGACGATTGTGGCGACCGCCATGCCGACGATTGTCGCGCAGCTTGGCGGCTTCAGCGCGTATAGCTGGGTGTTTTCGGCCTTCATGCTGGCCTCGACGACGACCGTGCCGATCTTTGGCAAGCTGTCGGACCTGTACGGGCGGCGGCCCGTGTACCTCGTCGCGATGGTGCTGTTTCTGGTCGGCTCGCTGCTGTGCGGCCTTTCGCAAAGCATGACGCAGCTGATTATTTTTCGCGTGGTGCAGGGGCTGGGCGCGGGCGGCTTGCTGCCGCTGGTCTTCACGATTATCGGCGATATTTTCACGCTGGAGCAGCGGGCGCGCATGCAGGGCCTGTTTTCCGGCGTGTGGGGCGTTTCGTCGATTGTCGGGCCGCTGCTCGGCGGCTTTCTGGTCGATCAGGTGTCGTGGCACTGGATTTTCTACATCAACATCCTGCCAGGCCTGCTGGCGCTGGCGCTGGTCTGGATGGCATGGGATGATGTGCCGCGCGCGAAGGATGCCGCGCGCCCAGCGGTGGATTTCTGGGGCGCGGCGCTGCTGTCGGCGGCGGTGGTCGTGCTGCTGCTTGGCCTGTTTAATCTCGGCACGACGATGAGTTGGCTGCTGATTGCCGGGTCGGTGGTGCTGTTCGCCGCCTTGTTGGTGACCGAGCGCCGCGCTGCCGATCCGATTCTGCCGCTGCCGCTGTTCCGCGACCGGCTGTTTGCCGTGGCTTGCCTGCATGGCATCCTGGCGGGCTGGGCCATGTTCGGCACGGCATCATTTGTGCCGCTGTTCGCGCAGGCCGTGCTCGGCACCAGCGCCACCGCCGCTGGCGCGATGCTCACGCCGCAGTTGCTGTCGTGGGTGTTTGCCAGCATTATCGGCAGCCGCTTGCTGTTGCGCTTCGGCTACCGCCCGCTGGCCCTGATTGGCATGGTGCTGCTCACGCTCGGCACGTTTCTGCTGACGCGGGTGAGCGTCGGTGCCAGTCAGATCAGCCTGATGTTTTATCTTGGGCTGATGGGCGCGGGCATGGGCCTTTCGATCCCCGCGTTTCTGATCGCCGTGCAAAGCGCAGTGCATCGCAGCAAGCTCGGCGCGGCAACCTCGACCATTCAGTTTAGCCGCAGCATCGGCGGCACGCTCGGCGTGAGCGTCATGGGCGCGATGTTGAGCATCTGGCTGAACAATGCGCTGACTGCCGCTGGCCTGGATAGCTCGAAGATCTCGGTTCAATCGCTGATCGATCCGCTCGCTTCCGCCAATCAGTCGTTGGAAGGGCCGCTGCGCGCCGCACTCGCCAGCGCCATGCAGGGAGTGTTTATCATCGCGCTGGTCGGCGCGGCGTTGGGCCTGGTGGCGACGTTCTTCTCGCCGCGCGGCCTGATCGCGCAAGAGTCGGGCGCTGCGCCTGTCGAAGCGCCGCTGCCGGAACTGCATTCGTAGCCAGTGCCGTCATTAGCGCGGAGTTTTATCGTTTAATGATTGACAGGAGAGCTCCCATGCGGCGACATAATAGTGCTGTGCTACTGGTATTTGCTGCACTGCTGCAACTGCTGCTGCCGTTGACGAGCTATGCTGCCGCGCGTGGCCCTGGCGATGTACCGCCGACGCAACCGCCGTTTGCGTCGCGCTACTTTCCAGAAACCCAGCATGCGGCCATGAATTCATTTCTCGCGTTCTGGCAACGCACGCCGAACGCGCTTGATGTGCTCGGCTACCCGATCTCGCAGCCGTTTATCGAGGAAAGTTTCACCAATCCCGGCGAGTTCTACCGCGTGCAATATTTCGAGCGCGCCGTGCTGGAGGAGCACCCCGAAAATGCCGGGACGCAGTTCTATGTGCTTGGGCGCTTGATGGGCAACGAAATCATCAAGGGCCGCGAGAACGAAGGCTCGTTCCAGCCGGTGGCCGATTCCGGCGACGGCATGTATGACGCCACCACCAGCCACACGCTCCGCAACGGCCCCGCGCCATTTCGCTCGTTCTGGCTGAATAATGGCGGCCTGGCGGTATTTGGTCATCCGAAGTCCGAGCAGTTTCAGGAAGTCAACAAGGCCGACGGGCAAACCTACTGGGTGCAATACTTCGAGCGCCAGCGCATGGAATGGCACCCTAATGAGCCAAATCCGAAATATCGTGTGTTGCTCGGTTTGCTCGGCAATGAGTACCGCGATGCCTTTCACGCCGGTGCGACCGCCTTCGCGCCGGTGACAAGCGCGGGCGCGCAGCAATCGAGCAACTTTGCCTACGGCTTCAACGCCACCCTGTTCGACCAGGGCTCACCATGGCAGGATCGCGGGCGCGTGCTTCAGCTTTCAAAGGATGCGGGAATCTACTGGATCCGGCAGCAGGTGCGCTGGATGGATCGCCAGCCGCAACCGGGCGAGATCCAGTGGGGCGAACTGGACGCGGTGGTGAATGACAGCGCGGCGGCGGGCGTCAAGCTGCTCATCAGCGTCGTGGCCGCGCCCAGTTGGGCCACGCCGGACGGCAAGAACGGGCTGCCGTCGCACGAGCACATCGGCGACTTTGCCAATTTCATGGGCCAGATGGCACAGCGCTATTGCGGCAAGGTGCAGGCGTATGAAATCTGGAACGAGCAAAACCTGGCGGTCGAAAATGGCGGGCGTGTGGCCAATGCCGGGCTGTACATGGATATGCTTGTGGCCGCGTCACAGGCGATCAAAGCCAACGACGCGGCCACAATCGTCGTCTCGGGCGCGCCATCTGCGACCGAAACCAACAATCCCGATATTGCAATCAGCGATATCACATTCCTGCGCCAGATGTTCGCCGACCCGCGTTTCCGCGCGGCGGTTGACGTGGTCGGCGCGCACCCCGGCGGCCAGGGCAACCCGCCCGACACGCTGTGGCCCGATAATCCTGGTCCTGGCCCGAATTGGATCACCAGCCGCGAGTTCTACTTCCGCCGCGTCGAGGATGTGCGCGCGGCCATGCTCGACGCTGGCCTGGGCGACAAGAAGGTCTGGATCACCGAGTTCGGCTGGGCGACTCCCAACGAAACACCGGGCTATGGCTACGGCAACACGACCTCGTTCGAGCAGCAGGCCCAATACATCGCCCGCGCGTTCGAGAAGGGCCGCACCGACTACGCTGGCTGGGTGACTGGCATGTTCCTGTGGAACCTGAACTTCGCGGTGCCATGGCAGGCGCGCGGCCAGCCGCTCAACGAGCAGGCCTCGTTCGGAGTGTTGAACGGCGACTGGAGCCCGCGCCCGTCCTACAGCGCGATTCAGCGCATGCCCAAGCCGTGAGCATCTGTCTCAATACATCCGCAAGGAAGCCCGCCATGTCACCATGCCGGGCTTCCTTGTGGTCAATACAATGACGGCTGAGTCGCGCCCGCGATCATGCCAAATGCCAGTGCGCGTCAATCGGATCCTGGAAGCTGCTGCGCTTTCCAGAAATGATATCGTCTACGTAAACCGCCTCGCCGGTCAGGGCCGACTCATAGATAGCCTCGCCAACCGCCAACGAGCGCAACCCTTCCCAGCCGTCAATCTCAGGTTTCTCCTGATTCCCGCGCAGAATCTCGAGAAATTCCCAGATCTCAATCGAAAAGCCATCAGTTGTCCCGCCGGGATACAACAGTTCCTGTGTCGCGGGATCGAGCGTGGCGCGGTGCATCTGCTCCAATTGCGCCATGGAATACTCGGTCTTGTCAGCTCGCGTCAAACGGGCGGTTTCTTTCTGCTCGGGACGGCGTTCAAACAGGTGAAAAATCGAGAAGCGCCCGGCTGTGGTGTCGCGCAACGATCCTTCGCTGCCGTAGAAGGTCACATCGTACGCTTCTTCGCCGGGGGCAGCCAGGCTCCATGCCCATGTACCAACGACACCGCTC
Organism: Roseiflexaceae bacterium; assembly: GCA_035765855.1. Taxonomy (GTDB): domain Bacteria; phylum Chloroflexota; class Chloroflexia; order Chloroflexales; family Roseiflexaceae; genus DASTWM01. The sequence continues at coordinate 6,499 of DASTWM010000160.1, read as the reverse complement.
TTGAACGTGAAGGTCACAAACACGGTATCTTCGGGAACTTCCGTGAAGGGCAGCGCGACCCCTGTTTTGAGCGAACGCAGTTCAGCGTACACCTTTTCCACATCGCCAAAAAAGTAGCGGATGCTGTCGCAGTAATGAAAGCCGCTGTCGAGCACCGGGCCGCCACCCGACATGAGCTTGTCCTGCCGCCAGCGGATCCGGTCGGGAACCGGCGCGCTGCCCGCTTGTGCTGGCGCATTGCTTGCTGGCGGTGGTTCGGCGGGGCGGCGATAGTGATGGAAGAAACTCATTGGCTTGCCGATCAGGTTCGACTCGTTGAAGACCCAGTGGGCCACGCGCTGGCCCGGCTGGCGACGCATGGGCGCAGCCGTGGAAAGCACCATCCCAGTTCGATCCGCGGCTTCAGCCATCATCCGACAGGCTTTGATGGTGATACCCAGCGGCTTTTCGCACAGAACGTGCAGGCCGCCTTCCATACAATCAATGGCAATGCCATGATGCAGGCCGTGTGGCAGGCACAGGTCCACGGCATCGACGCTGCCAGAGTTGATCACCGCCTTGTGATCGGTGTAGACCGTCGGGCGCAGGCCGAAAAGCTCCTCAAACATGTCCGCCTTTTCCTGGGCAGCCGCCTGGTTGGCGTCGCAGACCGCTGTGATCGCAAAGTCCCCGCGCCCGCGTTCTTGCAAGTCCTTCATGGATAACACATGGTGACGCGCGATCCCACCACAGCCGATCAGCGCTAACTTGATTGTCATGGGTTTTCTTCGCTCCTTGTTACAATTGAGGTCCGTTCCTCCGAGCACCCCGGGTGACCGTACACCATCGGCACGTAGTATAGGACCGGGCAATGCAGAACGTCAAGCGGCGCAAAACGGATGCGTATGGTGACACAGTGATTTTGCTGCGGGTTTTGTTAAGCAGGCGGGCCGGGGACATACCAGCGGTACGCAACGCACAAGAGCCGCCCTCCAGCGCTGGAGGGCGGCTCTTGTGGTATCTCCTCTACTGATGGAACCCTGCGATCGCTATCTTTGAAAAGGGATAGGGTGGCATACTGACGTAATCCGCGAGTGGAAAAAATGCGAGCGGATCGACTGTGGTATTGTCATACCAGAGTTGGCCTGGTTGACCGCCATTGGCAACAGCGCACATGCGAAAAACCGTTGACGGCGGTATTGTTACTGCATCGAGATACGTCCCGGCCACATCTGTGAACACCGTCCCGGTTAAGCCGGTTGTAGTCTGATCAGTGAATGGTGCATTCCAGGGATTGACCTGCGGATTGGCGACGATGAGTTCGCCAATCGCGGTTGTGCCAAAAAGCTGAATACCGAGGGATGGGTCATTGACCAGAGTAGCTCTGATGGCTTCTAATGTATAGATAACACTCGCAGAGTCAATGTTTATGGACGGAATAAGATCAAAGCCTGGTTGCCATTGCCCTTGCGGGCTGCGACTGGTGTGCCAGGCAGTGACGTTATCTTTCACAAAGCCAGCCGCAGAAAAAAAGACATGCAGGCTGCCACTACTATCTACCACGCTGTCAATCCGTTCGGGAATTCCCACACCAAACGATGAGGTCGTCACGGCTTCCGTTGTCCACGTCCTGGTATTTAAGTTGTAGTACCCATACCACAATCCACCCGGTGTATTCATGCCAGCACACACATGAATGATCTGGCTGGCGGTAACATCGGGACAACTGGTAATACTCATGATCTGCTGAGGCATGTTGGGAATCTGTTGTTGCAGATTGGTAAATGATGGCTGCCATGATCCATCGGAGTTGCGTACGGTATACCACACGGGTGATGGTGATGGGCCTGTATTGGGATCGTTTATTGCAAACACATGCAGATCCTGGTTCAACCCCCAAGAACACGTAACATCTGTCAGCGGGCCAGGATCATTCGATTCCTGCTGGTTCACATTGCCCAAAAAAGGCTGAAATGTACCATCCAAATACTCAATGGTATGATAGAGTTGAGCGTTCGCGATACCGACAAGCTGCACCAGTATTGGGCTCGGCATACACATCTCCTCAGCATACTTGCCATGCGGAATATGAATTGTATAGCTGCGAACACGTTAGTTATTTTGAAGAAAGATGGGGAAAATGTCACAATAAGTATAGCAGCATTGTCAATGCTGAACGCGTGTTCGGGTGTACTTCCCTGACACCAGGGAAGCCGGGCTGTGCTGCACCTGCTCTAACAAGCGTGACAGCATATGCTCCTGCATTCAAGAAATCAGTGAGCAGTCAAATCATGCCGCACATGTACAAGTCTACTCGGAGCGAGCGCTCATGGAACCGGGTCGTAGCCGCCCGGCCCCCACGGATGGCAGCGCGCAATGCGGCGCACCGCCAGCCAGCCGCCTTTCAGCACGCCATACTTGCTGATCGCCTGGTAGGCGTAGGCTGAACACGTCGGCTTGTAGATGCAACTCGGCGGCGTGAGCGGCGAGATGAACCGCTGATAAAAGCGGATGAGTTTCAATAAAATCCAACGCATGAATATAACCACAGAGACACAGCGGTCACAGAGTTTTCACAAAAGCTAACATTCCGCTTTGATGAAGAAGCATTTGAAAGTATCCATCGTCCATCGTCCTTCGTCCTTCGTCCCTACTGCCGCACCGTCTCCCACACCAGATGGTCGAGTTCCGGCATGATCAGCTTCTCCATCGCCAGCCGCACCGCGCCAGTCGAGCCGGGCAGGCAAAAGATCAGCGTGCCGCGATACACGCCCGCCGTGGCGCGCGAAAGCATCGCCGCCGGGCCGATGTCTTCATACGAGAGCATGCGAAACAGTTCGCCGAAGCCGGGCAGCCGCTTCTCCAGCAGCGCGTCCACCGCCTCGAACGTGCTGTCGCGCCGCGCAATGCCGGTACCGCCGTTGGTGATGATTACCTTGCAGCCTGCCGCATTGAGTTCATCCACGAGCGCGACGATCTGCGCTGGCTCATCCTTGACGACGCTGTAGCCAACGATGTCATGGCCCTGCGCCGTGAGCGCATCGCGAATCGCCGCGCCGCTGGTGTCGTTCTCTGGCGTGCGGGTGTCGCTAATCGTGATGATTCCGCAGCGGATCGCGCGTGGCGCTTCCTCTTTCGCGCGCTGCTCGTGTTCCTTGTAGCCCACAGCATTCCTCATTTAATACAATATCTGTCATCGTACCACGCTGGCGTTTTGCCTGCAAGAGTGACTGTTGCTCGCGCCGCGCTGAAGATTGACAGATAACGCTTACTGTTCTAGCATGGTTCAATGTATGCAAACGAAAACATGTATTTAGATAGCGCTTACTTTTTCGGTGCATGTTAGCCCCGGTTTAGCAGGTACGTATCGAGCGCCGTAGGACAAGGAGGTTCCTCATCATGACCGATTCATCCGCTGCCGCCCCGCTTCGCATTGGCATCATTGGTTCTGCCGCCAGCATTGTTCCGCTCCACCTGAACGCTATTTCCAAGCTCCAGAATGCCACGATCGTCGGCATGGCCGATGTGGTCGCCGAGCGCGGTGCGGCGCGCGCCGAGGAGACTGGCTGCCCGTTTTTCACCGATCACCGCGCCATGCTGGCCGAGACGCAGCCTAATCTGGCCGTGATCTGCACGCCGCACCCGTTTCATGCGCCCATTGCAATTGATGCGTTTGCCGCGGGCGCGAACGTGCTGGTCGAAAAGCCGATCGCCGTCGAGGTGGCCGAGGCGGACGCCATGATCGCCGCCGCCGAAAAGGCGAATCGGATCCTGGCAGTCAGTTTCCAGCAGCGTTTTCAGCCTGCCGTGATGCGCGCGTACGAAATCATCCAATCGGGTGAGCTTGGCGAGATCATCCGCGTGCTGTGCGTCGAGCCGTGGTACCGCACGGCGGCCTATTATCGTTCGGCGGGCTGGCGGGCAAGCTGGCGCGGCGAGGGCGGCGGCGTGCTGATGAACCAGGCACCGCACACGCTCGACCTGCTGTGTCATCTGGCGGGCATGCCCAGCAAAGTGTGGGGCCAGACCCGCACGCTCAGGCACGCGATCGAGTGCGAGGATTCCGCGCAGGCCATGCTGGAATATGCCAACGGCGCGCTCGGATACATTCACATCAACACGACCGAAGCGGGCATGAAGCGCCAGCTGCAAATCGTCGGCGACCGCGCATCGCTGGACATTACCAGAGAGGCGCTCACCATCCGCCGCTTCTCGCCCTCGCTGCGCGAGTTTAGCCAGAGCAGCGCTGAATTGTTCGCGCAGCCGGATGTGCAGGCCGAGACGATTGAGCTTCCTGACACCAGCGGCGGCCATGAAGCGGTGTACCGCGATTTGCAGCACGCCATTGCGACCGGCACGCAGCCCATGACCAACGGGACTGAAGGGCGCATGTCGCTGGAACTGGCGAACGCGATCATCTTTTCGAGCTACGCCGAGCGCGCCGTCACGCTGCCGCTCGACCGCGCGGCGTACAGCGCCTTTTTGGCGGAGCGGCGCAATGCAGAAGCCATCGCATCATGATGTAGCAATCTTACAGTTCTTTGCCAAAGAACTTTGTCATGTTGAGCGCAGCGAAACATCTCGCTGCAAACTCGTGGAGATGCTTCACTACGTTCAGCATGACCGTGTGATGTTCAAGGAAGTAGATTCTATGTCCAACATCAACATTGCGATTGTGGGCGCGGGCATGATCGCCCGTTACCATGCCGAGGCGATCCGCAGCACGCCCGGCGCGCGCCTCGTCGCCGTGCATCGCGCCGACACTGCCCGCCCCGAGGAAACTGCCGCGCAGTTTGGCGTGCCGTGCGAGCCAAACTACGACGCGCTGCTCGCGCGCGCCGATATTGATCTGGTCTGCATCTGTACGCCGAGCGGCCTGCATGCCCGGCAGGCCATCGCGGCGGCGCGATCCGGCAAGCACGTGCTGGTCGAAAAGCCCATGGCGCTGACGCTGGAGGACGCCGACGCCATGATCGCCGCCTGCCGTGATGCGGGCGTGCAGCTTGGCATCGCGCTCCAGCGCCGCACCGATCCGATTTTTCGCTCGGTGCGCGCCGCTGTGGAAGATGGCCGCATGGGCAAGATGGTGCTTGGCAGCGTCAACATCCCGTACCAGCGCACTCAAGAGTATTACGAGAGCGCCGATTGGCGCGGCACATGGGCGCTGGATGGCGGCGGCGCGCTCATGAACCAGGGTATTCATCTGGTCGATCTGCTGCTGTGGTACATGGGCGAGCTTGTGGAAGTGACCGCGCGCGCCGATACGCTGTCGCACAACATCGAGGTCGAGGATTGCCTCGTGGCGACGCTGCGCTTTGCCAACGGCGCGCTCGGCAGCATCGCGGCGACCACCGACGCAGCGCCGGGCTTCCCGCACCGCGTCGAGGTGTACGGCGACCGGGGCGGCGTGCAGCTTGAAGGCGAGGGCATCGCGCGCTGGGGCGTGGAAGATGACGCGCCTGAGATCGCGCAAGCTCCGGCCTCGGCGGGCGTGGGCGCGAGCCCGGGCGGCATCAGCGTCGCAGGCCACACACGCATCATGACCGACATGGTCGAAGCCATTCGCAACAATCGTCCGCCGCTGGTACCGGGCGAAGAAGGGCGGCGCTCGCTTCAGGCCGTGCTGGCAATTTACGAGGCGGCGCGTAGCGGGCAGGCTGTTAAGGTAAGCAGGTGAGCGACACGATGACACGATGACCAGGAACTTGTGGGAACTTACTGGTTCTCGGTTCTTAGTTCTTGGTTCTCTGGCTTTGTTTTTTTGCCCTTTGTTCTTTGTTCTTCATAACGGAGGCAACCATGCGTTTTGGATGTTGTGTTGGGTCAGTCGATCAGATTGGCATTCTGGCCGACGCTGGCTATGATTTTTGTGAATTGCCCGCCCGCCTGGTGGAGCCGTTCAAGGACGATGCCGCCGCGCGTCCGGCGTTGCAGGCGATTGAGTCCGCGCCGCTTCGCCCGGAGTCGTTCAACGTGCTGGTGCCAGCCCAACTGCCGCTGGTTGGCCCACATGTCGATCGCGACGCGCTGCGCACCTATCTCCAGCGCGCCTTCAGCCGTATGCACGCGCTGGGCGCTGAGGTTGTGGTGCTCGGCAGCGGCGGCGCGCGGCGCATTCCCGACGACATGCCGCGTGATCAGGCGCTGGCGCAGCTTGCCGATTCGCTCCAACTGGCTGCCGACGAGGCCGACCGCGCCGGGATCGTGCTGGCGCTTGAGCCGCTGAATAAAGGCGAGAGCAATGTGTTCAATACGCTCGGCGAAAGTCAGGCGTTCTGTGAGAAATACGGCATTGATAACATGAAGTTGCTTGCCGACCTCCATCACATCGAGCTGGAACACGAGCCGTTCGAGCATGTCATCGCTGACGGGCCGCTCATTGCCCATGTCCACGTCGCTGACGGCGGGCGGCAGGCGCCGGGGCGCGGCGGCTATGATTATGCTGGCTTCATGGCAGCGTTGCGGCGCATCGGCTACGACAAGCGCATCTCGGCGGAGTGCTCGTGGCAGGATTTGCAGG
>DASTWM010000159.1:0-19877 GCA_035765855.1 Roseiflexaceae bacterium | reverse complement strand
GATCTGCAAACGGGAAATGTCGTTCACATTAACGAGACCGACGAGAGTCCTGAAACAGAACAGCGGCGTACTGAAATCATGGATGCGTACGGCGATCGTTTTCGCTATATTTCAGGCGGCAATCCCGACGCCGACGATGCTGCTGTGACCGCGTGGATGGAAGGCGAAGGGCTGTAGAAAGGTATGAGTTATGAGCTATGAGCTATGAATTGAATTCGGCAATGCGTGCTGTAACTAACCTAAAACTCAGCATTCATAACTCATAACTCAACATTTATTTGTCATTGAGCGCGGCGACGCCCGGCAGTTCTTTGCCTTCGAGCAGTTCGAGCGAAGCACCGCCGCCGGTCGAGATATGCCCGATACGATCCGCGAGCCCGGCTTGCTCCACAGCCGCCACGGAATCGCCGCCACCGATAATCGTGCGCGCGTTGCTTTCGGCCATGGCCTGTGCAATGGCACGCGTACCCGCCGCAAACGGCTCCGCCTCGAAGTAGCCCATGGGGCCGTTCCACACAACAGTTCGTGCTTCCTTGATCTTTTCGACATAGCGCTCGACGGTTTTGGGGCCAATGTCGAGAATGCGCCAGCCGTCCGGCACATTGCCGGCATCGACAACTTTGTGGTTGGCATCGGCGCTCATGGCATCAGCAATAACCACATCGGTCGGCAGCAGCAGCCGCTTTTCCTCGCCCTGCGCCATGAACATAATCTTGTTGACCTGGTCCAGCGCGTCCGGCTCGGCCAGCGAGTCGCCGACCTTGAAGCCTTCCGCAAGCATGAAGGTATTCGCCATGCCGCCGCCAATCAGCAGCGCATCCACGCGATTCAGCAGGTTCATGATCACGCCGACTTTGTCGCTGATCTTCGCGCCGCCAAGAATGGCAAGAAATGGACGTTCGGGGGTTTCCAACAGCCCGCCCAGTTCCTGAAGCTCCTTTTCCATCAGCAAGCCGCTGACCGCCGGCATGAAGTGGGCGACGCCTTCGGTCGAGGCATGCGCGCGGTGCGCGGCACCAAACGCATCATTCACATACACATCGCCAAGTTGGGCAAGCTCGCGGGCCATGCCTTCGTCGTTGGCCTCCTCACGCGGGTCGAAGCGCGTATTCTCCAGCAGGAGCACCTCGCCGGGCTGCAATGCCCGCGCGCCTGTTTCTGCCTGTGGCCCGGTCGTGTCCGGCACAGTCTTGACGGATTTACCAAGTAGTTCCGACAAACGCTGTGCAACAGGGGTGAGCCGTAGCTCTTCGACAACCTTTTTCCTGGGGCGGCCAAGATGCGACATGAGCACCACTGAGGCACCATGGTCAATCAAATATTGAATCGTGGGCAGCGCTGCCCGGATGCGTGTATCATCGGTGATTTGGCCGTGCTCCATCGGCACATTAAAATCCACCCGTACCAACGCGCGTTTGCCATTCCAATCAATATCGCGAATCGTTTGCTTGGTCATTGTGCCTCCTTCAGGACATTCCAATCCCGTAATCCGTGCCTATTGTAGCATACAGCGCGCCAAGTGCCGGTTGGGGCATGGCATGCCAAACAGGTGTCCAGGAAAAAGTAAAAGGCAGCATGAATGCTCCTTTTATTACGCTTACAGGTTGTCGGGGAGCGAACTACAGAATGATAGAGATAATGGCAATGCTGAACAGCACCTGTACCAGCACGGAAGCGCCCTGTAGCACCCGCGCGCCGATCTGCTGCCTGTGGTAGAGGAACAGCCCAAGCACAATATTAAGCAGGCTCAGACCGAAGGCGGCCAGAGGAAGAAAAAGCAATTGGTAGCGCGGGCGCATTTCCGCAACCTGCCCGCTGGCGTTGAAGCGCATTTCCACCGTCGAGCTGAGTTGCGGATAGCGCGCCATCAGAAAGGCGACGATCAACAGATTCAGCGCGAAGGTGATTAGCAGCAACACGCGCACGGTGCGGTCGTTCCAGAAGGCATACTGGAACATGCGGCTCGGCTCGACGGTTGACGTGAGCGTTTTGGTCACACCGAGATTACGCCGCTGCTCCAGGTCTTGCACGAACGTCTCGCGGTCGGCGGGCGAAATGGCATAGATGTCGCCTGTGGTGTAGATGGCGAGGCTATTGCGCGGCGGACGGGTGCTGAACAGATGCACCATGCGCCCTTCTTTCGAGCGTACCCGGCCCCAGTAGTAGCCCAGCGCCTGGAGCGGCCACAGCGGCAGCCAGCGCACGGCAATACTCGGCTCAATGGTTTGGATCTGGTCGAGCGGGATGACGGCCCGATTGCCGAGCCATGAAATATATAAACCATTCCGGTCGACGCTGTAGCTAAGCGTTGCGGCGGCGGCGATCCGGTATAACAACATGCCCGCCGCGAGTATCAGCGCCAGCAGCAGCAGCCCGCGCCAGTACAGCGCCAAGCTGATCGGCCACGACTCGGGCGGACCGCTCATGTCGTGTATCAGCGGCCGTGCGACAGCTACAAGCCCTGCCGCAACGAGCACAAGGAGCACCAGCGCGATCCAGAGGCCGAATGGTAATTGTGGTTTCCAGCGTCGCATAATTATGAAGGGCCAGATGCTGCGCGAGCATGCACGCAGCATCTGGACAAAAGGCTACGGTGTTGGCGTCGTTGCAGCCGTGCCTGCGACCGGCGTCGCTGCGTCGGGTGTTTGCGCCGCACTGGTTATTGGAGCGACGGTCCCTTCCGCGCTCGTCGTCGGCATGGTCGTCCCTGCGCCCGCTGTTGCGGCTTCAGGCGTCTGGCCCGCGCTTGTCGTCGGTGCGGCGGTGCCTTCTGGAACCGCTGTCTGTGCAGTGCTCGGCAGGGTTGCTGTACCCGTCAACGTGCCGGTTCCCGTCAGCGAGTTAGTATTTGTCAGGCTCGCGGTCGAGGGAATCAGATTGGCTGTTGGCAGCGGCGATCCTGATTCGGCAGTCGGCGCAGTTGTCGCGGTTGGCGTCTGCGGCGGGTACTGCTGAATGTTGAGCTTTGCCCGCTGCTCAGCGACCCATGTATCAAACGCCTTGGTGCGCGCCGCATTCAGTTGCGTATCTTTGGAGTCCACCTGGCGATTCGCTAGTTGAATAATGTGCCAGCCAAAGGGTGTCTGAATCAAGCCGCTTGTCTCATTCACCTGGAGCTTCTTGGCCGCGTCCACAATAGCTGGATCGATCTGCGTGCCGTCAGTCGTCTTGCCGCTGGGGTCAAAGGCGGGCAGCGTATCGCTAATCACCGCGCTTGTGCCAACCGTTGCCTGCCTGGCGACCTGCTCGAAGCTTTCACCCTTCTGCAATTGCTGCAAAATACCATCCGCGCGCGGCTTGATCTGTTCAAAGATCGCGTTGCGCTCGGCCTCGCTGGCATTCTGTGGCACATCGGCTTTGACTAAAATCTGGCGCACAGTGTAGCTGGTTGGCTCTTCGGACGCTTTGAAGCTGGACTCAGGCACCAGCTTTTCCTCGACCTTGTTCGTCAGCGTCTGGCGCAGATACTGATCATGAAGCCCCTGCTGAAAGTCGTCCATGGTCAGATTCGTCTGGTTCTGCCCTGTGGCACTGGCAACCTGCGAGCGGTAGGCGCTGTAAACGCGGTCGATCAGCGCGTCCCGCTGCGCAAGCGCGGCATCTGCCGTGAGCGTCGGCTGCGGCGTGAATGTCGGCTCAGGCGTCGCGGTCGGTCCATTGGCAGCCGTTGGGTTGCTCGTCGCGCCAGTGGCCGCGCTTGTGCCTGCGGCGGTCGGCGCGCTGGTGATGCTGGCTTTTGCTGTCACCGTGGTCGCCGTGGTATTGCTCAACGAATTCGTGCTCGACAATTGATTGGTGTCGGTAACCATGGGCGGCGGTGGCGGAAACACCCGGTTGAGATCGTTCACCAATGTTTGCGCAACCTCGCCGTCGCTGGCCTGAATGCCCTCCGACGATGCGCCCTGCACGATGACCTGCCGATCGATCCATTGATTGACCGTTGCGTCGTCGACCGGCGCGCTGCGAATGGAAGGCACCAACGTCTCGAGCTGAGTTATCTGCCCGGCAAATTGCTGCGCCGACTGATCGCCAAACAGGCGCAGCAGTTGGAGATTCTGCGTCATTTGCCGTGTGATTTCGTTCCGCCGCTCAGTCCAATAGCCGCTCCGTGAAAGCGTGTTGCTGCCCACCTCGGCAACCGGACGTGACGGAACCCAAACGCGATCATACAGCACGCCAACGATGATCGCGAGCAGCGCAACCCCGATGGCGCTTGCGGTTGCAATCAGCACCATGCGCTGGCGACGTCGTTCGCGCTGCAAACGTGTCAAACCGCGCTTGGTTATCGGGCGGGCTGGCGGTGTGGTTGTTGGTTTCTTAGGTGTCTGAGCCATGTTTGCTATGTAATAAAGCGTGAAACATGAGCGTGCGGGCTGAGTGCCAAAGCACGCATCATATTTCACGCATCATGCCAACATTCCGTAATGTGAATACACATTCGCGCTGTGAAGCAGGAACACGGACGCGAACAACAGCCGCGTGCGGCCTAAACGCGCGTCTCTGGAGAGACGAACGGCAGCAATACCATGTGCCGCGCGCGCTTAATCGCGGTGGTGAGACCACGCTGGTGCTTGGCGCATGTGCCAGTGCGGCGGCGCGGCAGAATCTTGCCACGCTCAGACACAAAACGCTGAAGACGCTTCACGTCTTTGTAATCAGGGGAACGAATGCCCTCGGTGCAGAAGGCGCACACCTTGCGCCGAGCGATAAACCTGCGTCGCCCATCTCGCCCATCTGATGATCGCCCCGGGCGCTGCCTTGAATCTGACATAACCAAAATCCTCACTTATATACTACTACGCGCTTGCCAATAGCGATTTATGACGTATCAACCGATGAATTATACCATCGCTCCCCTGATTTGTGCAAGCCTGCGCTCAAACCGCTGCGGCCCGGGAGCCGTCGCACGCGCATGAACTCCCATGATGAAGCCGAAATCAACATACAGCAACACAATGGCATGGTCGTGGTATAGTACGTGCAAAGCAATAGCCAGGTACTCCGTCTGCTAAACCAATGGAGGTTCTCCGTGCGAATCATCGCCATGATCATGGCTGGTGGTGAAGGAACGCGCCTCAGTGTGTTATCTGAAAAGCGCGCCAAACCATCGGTGCCGTTCGCCGGCAAGTTTCGGATCATCGATTTTACCCTCTCGAACTGCGTGAACTCAGGTATCTTTGATGTCGCGGTGCTGACCCAATACCGCCCACATTCGTTGAATTCGCATATCGGCAACGGCAAGCCGTGGGATCTCGACCGCAATGAAGGTGGCGTGCAGTTACTTCAGCCCTACCAGGGCCGCCGCGACGAGAGTTGGTACAAGGGTACGGCTGACGCGGTGTACCAGAATTTGAGCTATATTCGCGAGCGGCGCGCGAATATCGTGGTGGTGCTGTCCGGCGATCATATCTATAAAATGGATTACAGCGCCATGGTCGATTATCACCAGCGGCAGCGCGCCGACTTGACTGTCGCGGTCATGGATGTGCCGTTGGAAGAAACTGACCGCTTTGGCATTATGAGCGTGGACGATGACATGCGGATCGTGGAGTTCACGGAGAAGCCAAAAAACCGCGACAAAGGCACGCTTGCCAACATGGGCGTGTATGTCTTCTCCGCAGATGTGCTCGAACGGCGACTCGCCGGTGGCGGCGAGGGCAATCCGCTGGTGGACTTTGGCAAGCATGTGATTCCTTCCATGATCGATAAGGATCGCGTGTTCGCCTACCGCTTCAGCGGCTACTGGGTGGATGTCGGGACCATTCATTCCTACTGGGAAACCAGCATGGACTTGCTCAATCCCGACAATACGCTGGGGCTGTACGACCCGAACTGGGTGGTGCATACCCGCAGCGAGGAACGGCCACCGGCGAAAATGGGGCCGCAGTCGCGCGTGAGCCAAAGCATGATCAGCAACGGCTGCATCGTTCGCGGGCAGGTCGAGCATTCGGTGTTGTCGCCGGGCGTGTACGTGTCGCCGGGCGCGATCGTCCGCAACAGCGTGGTCATGAACGACACATGGATTGGCCCCGGCGCGGTGCTCGACAAAGCGATTGTCGATAAAAACGTGGTTGTGGGCGCAGGCGCGCATCTCGGATGCGGCGACGATCTCGATACACCGAACAAGGCGCAGCCGGATAAACTTTCGACTGGCGAAACCGTGGTCGGCAAAGGCGCGCGGATTCCACCCAACATCAAAATCGGGCGCAATGTCGTGATCAACGCCGACCGTGACGAAGAGGATTTTCCGGCAAATGAAGTAGCGTCGGGTGAGACAATTTAGACAAGGAGACAGGGAGTGGGTGAGACAAGGAGGCCTTTTGTGGCAACATTCTCCTTGTCTGCTTGTCTCTTTGTCTGAAGGAGATCTTTATGCAACGTACACTTGCGCTCATTTTAGCGGGTGGTGAAAGCCCGGCGCTCAGCGCGCTGACGGCGGAGCGCTCCGAGTCGGCGGTGCCGTTTGCGGGCAAATATCGCATTATTGACTTCACGCTTTCCAATTGTGTGAACTCCGGGATTTTTAACGTCGGCGTGCTGACGCAGTATCGCCCGCGCTCGCTGAACGAACATATTGGCGTTGGCAAGCCGTGGGATCTTGATCGGCGCATGGGTGGCGTGCGCGTGCTGCACCCGTACCTGACGCGCGAAGGCGGCGAGTGGCAGCGCGGCAACGCCGACGCCCTGCGCGCCAACATGGATTTCATTGCGGAGCAGCCCGCGGATGTGGTATTGGTCCTGGCGGGTGACCATATTTACAAGATGGATTATCGCCCCATGTTGCAGGTGCATGCCGACAGCGATGCCGATGTGACGTTGGCCGTCCACAGCGTCAGCCCGCATGAGACGCACCGCTTCGGAGTCGTGTCGGTCGATTCTGATGGCGTGGTCAGCCAGTTCGAGGAAAAGCCGCGCCGCACGCGCTCCAGTCTTGCATCCATGGGCGTGTATGCATTTCGTAAAAGCTTTTTGCTTGAAATGCTTCAAACAAATGAAGGCCGCAATATTGGCCGCGACCTGATGCCACAGGTAGTCAAGCAGACTCAGGTATCATCCTACCATTTTCATGGCTACTGGGCCGATGTCGGTACGGTGCAATCGTACTACGAAGCCAACATGGCGCTGCTGGTCGAAACGCCTGCGCTCGATCTGTACGATCTTGAGTGGACGATTCACACGCGCAGCGAGGAGCGTCCGGCGGTCGAGATTGGCGCGGCGGCGCGGGCGGGCGGCAACCTGCTGTGCGACGGCTGCCGAATCTACGGTCAGGTGTCGCGCTCGATCATCGGTCCGGGCGTCGTCATTGAAGAAGGCGCGGTGGTGCGCGATTCGATTCTCATGACCGATGCGGTGGTCGAAGCGGGCGCGATTGTCGATCGCTGCATTATCGATAAAGATGTGCGGATCGGCGCGGGTTCGGAAATTGGCGCGGGCGAGGACAACATGCCAAACCAGCGCGTGCCGGAGCATCTCAATACCGGGCTGACGGTGATTGGCCGCCGCGCGCGCATTCCCGCCAACATCAGGATCGGGCGGAATGTGGTGGTGCGCCCGCGCGTCACTGAAGCTGCATTTGGCAATACTACGTCGGTTGCAAGCGGCGAAACGGTCGGAACGTAACATAATGGCCGAGCGGAGCGCCACGCGCTCTGCCTGGCATGCTGAGACATTATTGTGCCAAAAAACTATTTGATCGACATGGATGGCGTGCTGGTGTTTGGCTCGCAAGTCATACCCGGCGCGAACGAATTCATCAAGCGCCTGGAGGAGCGTGGGGCCAGGTTTCTGGTCCTGACTAATAACTCGCTGTACACGCCGCGCGATTTGCATGCCCGGCTGGCGCGGATCGGCCTTGATGTGCCGTCGAATGCGATCTACACCTCCGCGCTGGCGACGGCACAATTCCTCGCCACGCAGCACTCGGGCGGCAGCGCCTACGTTATTGGCGAGGCCGGGCTGACCACCGCGCTCCATGACGTGGGCTACATTATCACCGACCAGCAGCCCGAGTACGTGGTGCTGGGCGAAACGACGTTCTACAGCTTTCAACAACTGACCCAGGCCATGCGATTGGTTTCGGGCGGCGCGCGCTTCGTGGCGACCAACCCGGATGTGACCGGTCCGGGCGAAGGCGGCATGGTGCCTGCGACCGGCGCAGTTGCGGCGCTGATTGGGGCGGCGACTGGCATTCAGCCGTATTACATTGGCAAGCCCAACCCGCTCATGATGCGCACCGCCCTGCGGACGATTGATGCCCATTCTGAGGAGTCGGTCATGGTCGGCGACCGCATGGACACTGATATTATTGGCGGAACGGCCAGCGGCCTGGAGACGATTCTGGTGCTGAGCGGCGTCACGCGGCGCGAGGACGTGGGGAAGTTTGCCTACCGGCCAACCCATATTGTGAACTCAGTCGCCGATATTGTCGTGGAATAAAAACAAAGAACAAAGTAATAAAGAACACATGTTTACGTCACGCTATGTGTTCTCTATACTTTGTTCTTTGTTCTTGCGCTTTACCCTTCCTGAATGGTTATCTTCTCGATTTTGTCGCCGGGCGTGGTGGCTTGCTGCGGGTCGCGCGGCGTGATTTTATCGACCACATCCTGCCCTTTGATCACCTCGCCAAAAATTGTGTACTGCCCGTTCAGATTGGGCGCGGGCGCGAGCGTAATGAAGAACTGCGAACCGTTGCCGTTGACGTCATTGCCGGGCCGCGCCATGGCGACAATGCCGGGCTTATCGAACGGCACCTTGTCGGTGAACTCGCCCGGCACGGTGTAGCCCGGTCCGCCGCTTCCGTCGCCCTTTGGATCGCCGCCCTGCGCCACGAAGCCCGGAATGACGCGGTGGAACGTCAGCCCATCGTAGAAGCCTTCGCGCGCGAGGAACACAAAACTATTCACCGTCTTCGGCGCGAGGTCAGGCCGCAGCTTGATCACAATGTCGCCATTCGCGGTCGTGATCGTCGCCGTGTAATTCTTGGTTGGGTCAATCGTCATGGGCGGCGCGCTGTAGGTTTTCTTCGCGGCTGCTCCGCTGCTGTCGGCCAGTCCAACCGCTGTTCCGGAAGGTGCAGCTTCGCTGGCGGTTGTCGGCGCGGCGTTGGTGCTGGCATTTGTATTCGTTTCAGCATTCGCGGTTGCGTCTGCGAAGGCAGGCACGGTTGGCTGCGCGCCAGCCGGGGTGGCGGTGCTGCGGTTGCTCAGCAGCACAAAACCGAGCACGACAAATATCACAACAACCGACAAGGCGGAAAGCACTGCTGGCGCGCGGTTGGGCGGTGGCGTTGGGCGCGCTTTCGGTGGGCGAGATCTCTGAGTCACGAATAAATCCTCCATGTGTCAAGTTCAGGCTTTTGCCATTGTATTATAACCGAGGACGTAACAAACGAAGCATAAAGCACAAAGAGCTTTGAAAAGGTGCGCCCTGTGCTCATGGCTGTTCTCTATTCTTTGTGCTTTGTTCTCTAGCGCTGAAGCGCCTCAGCCGCGACTGGCAGCGTGAAGAAAAACGTGCTGCCTTTGCCAACCTGGCTATCGACCCAGATGCGCCCGCCATGTAGTTCCACCAGCGCTTTAGTGATTGCCAGGCCCAGGCCCGTGCCGCCGATCCGGCGCGTATTGGTGTTATCCACGCGGTAGAAGCGCTCCCAGATGCGCGGCAGATCTTCCGCCGCAATGCCAATGCCCTGATCGCGCACGCCCACGATGACGAAACGACCTTCCGGGTGGTCGGGCGGCAGTTTGTCCCGCTGCGCCTCGGAAACAACCAGCGCGACTTCGCCTCCGCGCGGCGAGTATTTCACGGCGTTGGTGATCAGGTTGATCATGACCTGTTTCACTTTGTCGCGGTCGACATACACTGGCGGCAGGCGCGGCGGCACGTCGATCACCAGGCGGTGGCGGTTCGACAGGGTGTTGAGTTGCGCGACCAATTCATTCATCAGTTGCCGCAGCGACACAACCCATTGATTGAGCATAACTTTGCCGGCCTCCAGACGCGAGAAGCCGAGCAAATCCTCCACCATTTTTGATAAATGATTGGCCTGATCGAACACCGTTTGCACGAATTCGCGCCGCTCGTCGGGCTTGAACTCGCGCGTGTTCAGCAGTTCGGTGTAGCCAAGAATCGAGGTCAACGGCGTGCGCAGTTCATGCGACACAATCGAGATAAACTCGCTCTTGAGCCGGTCGGCCTCGCGTTCGCGGGTCACGTCGGTGACGACCCACAGGCGGCCAGTGAGTTGACCCTGGCTGTCGCGCGTCGGCACGGACAGCACCGACAATTCCTGGTGCGGATCGCGCAGCAGCATGGTCGTCGTTTGCACGTCGGTGGGGCTGGCCTGCCCGCCCGCGCAGAAGTCCGTCAGTGCCAGCGGATCGGCCAGCCGTGCAAGCAGGCGCGGCACCAGATCCCATGGCACATGAAATGGCTCATCGAAGTCAGCCGGTTCCAGCCCCCAGACCGTGAGCCACGCCTCGTTGTGGCGCAGCACGCGTCCATGCGGATCGAGCAGCGCCAACCCGCTGGGGATGCTGGTGAATACCTGGCTCAGTTGCGTGCTGATTTCCAATGATTGTTGGTACGCCAGCGCCCGCACCAGCGGCTGCGCGGCGGCAGCACACAGCGCCTGCACGAGACTCAGTTCGCGCTCGCCAAACGCCACCGAGCGCACGCTGTCGAGCACCAGCACCGCTAATGTCTTGCCGTCAGCGCTGATCGGCGCGGCAAGCTCGGCGCGCACTTCCGGGACAATTGACGTGTAATCAGCGTCGCTTGCCACGTCGCGCAGCAGCACGGCGCGTCCGGTGCGCGCCACGCGGCCTGCCACGCCCATGTTCCAACTCCACCGCCGCCGCGCGCCATCAAGATTATTGCGGCTTGCGGGATCGTCTGGATAGCCGGCATGCACCTGCGCCACAAGCTCGCCGCGCTCATGATCGACCGTGTAGACCACGCCCGCCTCCGCGCCGGTCGAATCGAGCGCCCATTCGAGCAGGGTAGTTAGCAGCATGTTCAGCGCGAGCGGCGCTTCGAGTTCAGATCGCAGGGCGACGAGCAGATGGGATTGGCGGATGGTGAGTTCGCCGGAGCGCGGCTGGAGTATGGGCATGTCTGGTGCATGGCCCTCCGTGCTGATTGCGGCGGCCAGCAGCGGCAGCAGCGCCGCGATGATTTCCTGCTCGGCAGACGCGAACGCATGGTTGCCCGGAGCGCGCAGTTCCAGCACGCCCCACGTTTGCCCGGCCCAAATCACCGGCGCGCACAAGCTGGTTATAGTAGCAGGCAACGGCGTCGCGCCGTTGCTTCCTATAGGCGTTTCCGACGCGCGCTGCACCAGCGTTTCATGCCGTAGCGCCTCCTCGGCCAGCGCATCATTCCATGGCAGCGGCCAACTGCATGGCGCGCTAATCTGCTTGCTCACCGCCGCCGAACCAGCAGCAGGGGGCCAGTAAAGCAACTGCCCGTCATGAAAGGTCACGACCTCATGGAGCAGCGCGAACATGTCGTCGATGCGCGCATCAAACGATCGTTCGCTTGCGAGCAGGCGCGCCAGTGCCATAAAAAAGGGCGCGGCAGGCTTGGTTGTGGAAGCCGGAACGAGCATAACAACCGCAACATGTGAGCAATTTGGTACAGCTCATTGTACTGACTGCCGCCGCGCTGTCAACTAGTTACGTTATAATGGAGCGCGTACGACGTGCTTACACATGGATGAACAACCAAAAATACCGGAAAGGAAGATAGATGCCTGTTGTTGCAGTGATTGGCGGCCAGTGGGGCGACGAGGGCAAGGGCCACATTGTAGACCAGCTTGCCGCGCGCTCGCGGTTAGTAATTCGGTACGGCGGCGGCAATAATGCCGGCCACACCGTGCTGAACGAGCATGGCGAATTCAAACTGCACATTGTGCCGTCGGGCATTTTCGATCCCAACACCGTCAATGTGATTGGCAATGGCGTGGTGGTCGATCCGGCGGTGCTGCTGAAGGAAATTGACGATCTTCAATCGCGCGGGATCAATACCAGCAAGCTGTTCATCAGCGAGCGGGCGCATGTCGTCATGCCCTACCATGTAATGCAGGACCAGCTTGAGGAAACGGTGCGCGGCGACGGCAAGATCGGCACGACCGGGCGCGGCATCGGCCCGGCCTACGCCGACAAAATGGCGCGCATCGGCATCCGCCTGGGCGACCTGCTCCACGAGGACATGCTGCTGAGCCGGTTGCGGCAGGTGCTGGAAGTGAAGAACAAAATGCTGACGGCGATTTACAACCAGCCGCCGCTGTCGCTGCACGAAACGTATCTGAAGTATCTCGATTATGGCCGCAAGCTGGCCGACCATATCACCGACACCCATCCAA
Organism: Roseiflexaceae bacterium; assembly: GCA_035765855.1. Lineage (GTDB taxonomy): Bacteria > Chloroflexota > Chloroflexia > Chloroflexales > Roseiflexaceae > DASTWM01. The sequence continues at coordinate 7,510 of DASTWM010000159.1, read as the reverse complement.
TCATTCACCGCGCGCTCGACCGCGATGTGCCGATTCTGCTGGAGGGCGCGCAGGGCGCACTGCTGGATGTGGATCATGGCACGTATCCCTACGTCACCTCGTCGCCGCCGGGCGCAGCGGGCGCATGCCAGGGCGCTGGCATCGGCCCAACGGCCCTGAACTCGGTGATTGGCGTGTATAAGGCTTACGCCACGCGCGTCGGCGAAGGGCCGTTTCCCACCGAAGTCGCGGGCGAAACAGCGGATGCGCTGCGGCAGATGGGCAAGCCATGGGCCGAAGTCGGCACGACCACCGGACGGCTGCGGCGGGTCGGCTGGTTCGACGCGGTGCTGGCGCGCTACACCGCCCAGGTCAACGGCATCGACACGATTGCGATCACCAAGCTCGACGTGCTCGACGAGCTGCCCGTGATCAAGGTTTGCACCGGCTACCGTCTCCATGACGCGGAACTGGATCATCCGCCAACCAACATCGGGGTAATGAGCCGCGTCGAGCCGATCTATGAGGAGTTGCCCGGCTGGCAGTCGTCAACCGCCGGGGTGCGCCATTTTGACAACCTGCCCGCCGCCGCGCAGGCCTACGTTGCGCGCCTGTGCGAATTGGTCGGTGTGCGGCTCGGCATGATTTCGGTTGGGCCGGAGCGCAACCAGATTATCGAAGTGCATTCGGTCTTTTAGCGCGGGTGGGCAGATAATCGCAGAGACGTCCCACAGGGACGTCTCTGCAAATGCCGGATCGTGATGTCTCTACCGGGATGCGCCGTTCAGCGACTCCACCTTTGCGGCTAATACCGCCGACGATGGCTCGACCATGACCGAGCCGTCTGGGAACACAATCGTCGGTACGCTCTGGTTGCCGTTGTTCACCTGAATGACGTACTCGGCGGCAGCGTCGTCCTTTTCAATATCAATGTATTCAAACTGCGCTTTGCGATCATTTAGCACGCGCATCGCGCGCTTACAATCGCTGCACCATGTCGTTCCGAATACTTTAATTACCGGATGTGTCATATACTCACGAAACCTCACTCTATAGCAACTCACACGAGCCGCGTGTTGTATCAATAGGTGCATGATACTCAAAAACAGGTCATTGCGCCAATATTTTTTACGAGAAATGAGAGCTAATATGGACGACGATCAGTATATCCGTTATACCATGCCGGTGATTTTTGATGTGCCAGCCGCCATGGCCGAGGCCGACAGCGAGCAAGTCGCCGATGTGCTTAACGCCATCACTGGCCGCATCTTCGATCTGGTCAGCGCCGACGCGCGGCTCCAGGCGCTGCTTGCGCAGCATGGCATCGATTGGGGCTGGGGCGAGGCATCATGGGAGGCATAGCACTTTGAACGCTATGCTATAATACGTTCTTGCGTGTGTTTGATAAGGCGGAGAATCAAGGCGTATGAGTGACAGCAATGGGCATAATGAGCCAACTAACGATCTGTTTGGATTGAGCGATGTGCGCGAACTGCTGCGTTTGATCCAGGAGTCTGACGTTACCGAAATACAGATTGAGCGTGGCGATGCCAGGCTTCACATCAAGCGCGGCGTTGCGCCGCAGGCGCCTCAATATCTTGTGACACCATCGCTGGCCGCGACGCTGCCGTCCGGCGGCGCAGCCCTGCACACTTATCCGCCGCCCGCAGGCGTAGCTGCCGACATGGCCGATACCGACGCGGTGCCGGAAGGGCTGGCGATTACGTCGCCCATGGTGGGTACGTTTTACGCCTCGCCGTCGCCCAAGGACGCGGCCTATATCGCTGAGGGCGACGAGGTGCAACCGGGCGATGTTGTCGGGATCGTTGAGGCAATGAAGATTATGAACGAGATCGAGAGCGAGGTGGCCGGGCGCGTCATACGTGTGTTGGTTACGAATGGCCAGCCGGTCGAGTACGGTCAGCCGCTCATGATCGTCGAGCCAGCCTGACGACCTTTTGATTGCAGATTGCAGATTGCAGATTGCAGATTATTGGCTCAACTGCAAATCCAAAATGGCACATCTAAAACCCACAAGGGCAAATCTAAAATCATCATGATTCGTCTGCTTTCTGTATCACAACTTAATGGCTATCTGCGCGAATTGCTTGAGTCAGACGATGTACTGCGCGATATCTGGGTTGAAGGCGAGGTGTTCGACTTCAAGCAGGCGGCGTCGGGGCACTGGTATTTCAAGCTCAAGGAAAGCGATGCGGTGGTGAGCGCGGCCTGCTGGCGCACCTACGTGGCGCGGATCGGCGAGCGGCCTCGCAACGGCGACGCGGTACTGGCGCACGGACACATCAGCATTTATGAGGCGTCCGGCGCGCTCCAGCTCTATGTCGACATGGTGCGCCCGGCAGGCATCGGCCTGCTGCATGCCCGTTTCGAGGAGCTCAAGGCCCGGCTGGAGGCGGAAGGCTTGTTCGATCTCTCGCGCAAGCGCCCGTTGCCAGCCTTCCCGCGCCGCATTGGCGTGGCGACTTCAGCGTCGGGCGCGGTGATCCGCGACATCATGAATGTGCTGGCGCGGCGCTTTCCGTTGGCCGAGGTGCTGCTCGCGCCATGCCGCGTGCAGGGCGACGGCGCGCCGGAGGAGATCGTGGAGGCGCTGTATGCGCTGTACGAGCAGAATGTGGATGTGATCATCGTGGCGCGCGGCGGCGGCTCGGCTGAGGATTTGTGGGCCTTCAACGAGGAAATTGTGGCGCGCGCAGCCTTCGCCAGCCCGGTGCCGCTGGTCAGCGGCGTGGGCCATGAAACCGACACGACTATTATTGACTACGTGGCCGATGTGCGCGCGCCAACCCCGTCGGCGGCGGCGGAACTGGTGTCGCCGCATATCGACGATCTGCACGCCGCGTTGAGCGAACAGCGCGACCGGATGGTGGTTGCGCTCGATGACATGATCGTGCGCGCGGGCGAGCAACTGGAGCATGAGCGCCGCCATCTCATGCTGCACGCGCCGACCACGCGGATCGCCCGCAGCCGCCAAACGATCGACGATCTGCTGCGCCGCGCTTCGTCGCAGGTGGGCCATCGCGTGGATTTGCGGCGGGCGCGCTTAGATGGCATGCAATCCAGGCTGGCCGCGCTCAACCCGCTGGCGACGCTCGACCGGGGCTATGCAGTCGTGCGCCGCACTGTGGACGGACAGGTGATTACCTCGCCGGAGCAGGTCGCATCGGATGACATGATCGAAGTGACTGTGCAGGGCGGCACGTTTGGAGCGCGCGTTCCCTGATCTGCCACAAAATTCCCACCAAATTCCTATAGGTCAACGAGCAATCCAAGGATATACTACTGCTATGACTGCTTCATCTTCAGTGACGTACGAAGAGTTGTACGCCCGCATGCAGGAAATTGTCGCCCGTTTGGAAGCGGGCGAACTTCCGCTGGCCGAGGCGTTGGCGCTGTACGAGGAGGGCATGCGCGTGGCTGCGTCATGCCAGCAGATCCTCGACCAGGCTGAACTGCGTTTGCAGCAGTTGCAGCTCGGCGCGCCTGATACCGACGAGGAGTAGCTTCCATGATTGCCGAGCATGTGCATCAGTATCCGCGCCGCATCCGCTGGTCGGTGGAATTGTTCTGCGCTGTGGTGGTGACACTGGCAACCATGCGCTTTGGGCGCGACCTGCTGCTCTGGATGTGGTCGCTGCCTTCCGTGGCCGCCGTGCCGTTCCCGCGCATGGGCTTTATGTTGTCTATTCTGCGCGTGTTGCGCGCCAGTGTAGCCGACCCGGCGGCGTATAACCGGGAGACGAGCCTGTTGCCGGCACTCGGTTTGCTGGCGCTGGCTTTGCTGCTGACGCTGCTGCTGCGTAATAGTCTGCCGACCGTTCGCACGAGCGCGCGCGGCGTACTGGTCGAGTTTTCAGGGAGCTGGCTGCCGATTCCATGGGAAAATATTCGCACGATTAAAGTGACTGAGGATGCGTCGGCTGAGCGCTTTGTGCTGCTGGCCGAAACCGACCGCAAGCAGCTTACTGGCTGGCATCGCTTTTACAGCTTCATTTATGGCCTGCGTTTTCGGCGCGGCTTTTTAATTACGTCATGGATCAACGATTTTGATCGGTTGATCAAAACGCTGTTGAACGAAACTGATCGCATCGCGCGTGTGCTCGACGTCGCCAAGCCGACGCAGTTGCAGGAAGAAGCTTCTTCGGCCTTCTTTCGCTTTGTGCTGGGGCCGACCTCGTTCTTTAGCCAGCGCACCAAAGAGGAAGCGGCGGCTGTTGCCGTGCCTGCGCCTGCTCCATCCCGGGGCGATGTGCTGCTCGGCACGTATCCACGCCGCATCAGTTCGCTGATTTTATGGGGCACGCGCGTGTTGCTGCTGTTTGCGTTTCTGCGCTACATCATCGGGTGGATGATGTTTCTTGCCCTGATGTTCCCTGCTCTCCGCGCGCTGCCGGTCTTCAATCGTCTGAGTTTGTTCCAGGGCCAACTCGCGGCACCGTGGTGGGTGCTGGTTTCTACGCATCTCATGGTGCTGGCAGTCTTCGGCGTCGTGGTCATGCTGCGCCAGGTTCTGCCTGATCTTGAGGCGCGCACGGAAGGGCTGGCGGTGCGTCGGGCGGGGCGCTGGCATATCGTGCCGTGGGCGCGCATCCAGGCAATGAAAGTGACCGAGCTGTCAGAAGACAACCAGATTGTGCTCATTCAGGCGCGCGGCGGGCTGCCATGGATGGCGCGTTTTAACAGCCTGTTCTACGACGGCAGCTTTGCGCCCGGCATTCTGGTCACTTCGGCGTTGAGCACCTTTGAAGAATTTATGAAGCGCGTCGTGCTGGAAGTCACGCGCCATCAGGAAGCGAGCACGGCCGCGGACTCGCCTATTCTGCAGGATGAGGCGCGCTCGCCGCTGCTGATGCTCAGTTTCAGCGCTGGCCCGGCGATTGACACATTAGTCGAGGAAAGCCGCGAAGATGCGCGCACCAAGCTGTTCGATACGCAGATGCTGTTCCATGTCGCCAAGCCCATGATCGCGCTGGCGTTGGTTCCGGCGCTGATCGTCTTCGCCGGGCGCGCCATTCAGCAGAGCATTCTGCCCGATGCGCGTTTGATCATCGGCATGCTGTTTTTGTTTGTGCTGAGCATGCTGGAGTGGCCGGTGATCTGCCTGGCGGCGCAGTTGCTCGACGATGCGACCGGCGGCGGCGAAGAGGGCGCGCGGCCATTTTACCTCTATCCCACCGTGCAGCTTCCACGCGTGCTGCCGCTGCTCGGCGCGCTGCTGGTGACGCTGCTCGGCATCCCGTATCTGCCGGTGCTGCTGTGGCTCGGCGCGATTGTGTGGGCGTTCCTGCTGGCTGCCGGGTTGTGGGAAGCATTGTATCAGTGGCGTGGCGGCCAACTGCTCGCGGGCGGGCTACTGCCTGCCGTATTTCAATTGCTGATCCTGTTGTCGTATCTTATTGCGTTGTAGTCTGATACACGCGACACATGGATGCCTGTTGCGTGATGAAAGTATTATATGCAGCACGTCACCGACCATGTTGACGCTGCGTTCCTTCTCCAGCCGCCGCCGCGTTCGCTGCCGCCGCACACCCTGTGGAGCCTGGTGCGCGCGCATGTGTCGCGCCGCCGCTTTGCGTTTCTCGATCCGCTGATTATTATTGGCGTGGTGGGTCTGATTGCGCTGGCTCTCTTTCATGCGCCATGGTTTACGTATGCAGTGCTGGCGATTCTCGTCCTGTGGCGTGCTGGGCGCGGAGTATTATGGCTGTGGCGCAACGTCCGCGATGACAGCATGCTGCTGCGCGAAGGCCATGTCGTCACAGCCGATGTGCGTAAACTGCGCCCGTACCGCACCCCAGGCGGCGATATCGACGGCGCGCTGATTGATTGCGAGATTCCCGTTGCGACGCGCCGAACCTATGTCGGCAGCGTGTGGCTGGCCGATGGACGAGAAGCGCAACATCTTGTTGAGCAGGGGCATGTCGATGTGCTGCGGCTTCCGCATGTGCCGGGTACATGGCGCATCGTCGAGCATGTATCCTCGCAGATACTCTATCAGCGCGTTGGGCCGGCAGCCGAGCTACCAGAAAACGTCGAGTAGCGCTTCACATACGCAGCAAGGCCAGCGTAAAGGTCAGCGTGGCTAAGCTCAGCAGCGTCGAAGCCACCGTGACGCCCGCGACAAAGCGTGGTCGCGCGTCGAACTCCAGCGAGAACAGGACCATATTCACAGCGGTGGGCATGCCTGCCTCAAGCACGGCCACCCGCAACGACAGATCGTCCATGCCGAGCAGCAGCGCCAAACCGAGCGCCAGCAGCGGGCTGGCAAGCAGCCGCAACCCAACGGCCATGGTCGTCAGCCCGCGCTCCTCGATTGCGACGCCCTGTGCCAACTGCATACCGAGCAGCAGCAGCAGCAGCGGCAGCGTCGCTTCAGACATCAGCACGAATCCGCTGAAGATGCCACCCAGCGCATCCGTTCGTCCCTCAAGTTTCAGTCCTGAGAAACGCAGCAGCAAGCCTGCCGCCGCCGCGTACACCTGGGGCATGCGAAAGATGCGCTGGACGGCGATCTTCCAGTCGCCGCTGCCCGCCTGCGCGATCACAATCGCCATGACCTGGGACAGAATGGTCTGCGGCAGGTAGAACAGCAGCGCGCGCTGAAAGCCATCTTCGCCGAACGCGAAGCGCGCCGTCGGCAGGCCGTAGTTGCCCGCGTTCATGAACATAATGGCAAGCAGCAGCGCCGAAACCGTGGGGCGATTGAGGCGCAGCGGCCTGGCACACAGCAGCGTCAGCGCGCCGAGCGCAAAGATCAGCAGCACCGACAGCCCGGCGACGCGCACGGCTTCGCCGCCCGTCACATCAATGCGGATGAGCGTTACGAAGATCAGCGCCGGGCTGAGGACGTACAGGCTGACACGGTTAAGCGAGCGCAGATCGAGCGGCAATGTGCGCCGCAGTGCGTAGCCACATCCCACGACAACGATCACGGGCAGGAGAACTTCGACGAAGGCAGAAAGAATCATGTGAGTTCTGAGTGGTGAGTTATACGTTTTGAGTTATTCATGGTGTCCTAAAAACTCAAAACTCATCATTCAAAACTCACAACTTACTTGAAGGCTTCGCTAAAAATGAGCGAGTTGATCAGTTGCTCGACCGGCGCATGGTCATCGGTGAACGGAGCATAGGTCGCGTCCTGCGGGCTGAACTCGCGGATCGGCTTCGGGCCGTTGTTGATCGACCAACTCATTACCGTCTGAAGCACTGGATTATTGACGCGCTGCGCGTTGGCGATGAAGTTCTCGACGCCATTGCCGACTGGCTGGTTGACGCCAACCACGATCTGATTGCCGAAGTTAGCTGTATCAATAATGAAGACCTGCGGAAACACCTTGATCATGGTGCTGGCCAGCGCCTTCCCGAGCCGGTCGTCGCCATCCGGGCCTTTGCCGGCGTTGACCACCGCCACGCCCTTATCAGTCAGGTGCCGCTTCACCGATTGGAAGAACTGCACCGTGGTCAGGTGAAAGGGAATATACGGCTGGTGGTAGGCGTCCATGCCAATCAC
>DASTWM010000158.1:0-9050 GCA_035765855.1 Roseiflexaceae bacterium | reverse complement strand
GGTGTACTCGTCCTGAGTCAGCGGCTCGTTGCGCAGTTCTTTCTCGGCCATGGTTTGGAGCCGCGCCGCAATCTTCGCCATGCCTTCCAGCGCGCGCTGGTCGTTCTCGTTCAGCAGGCCGCGGCTCGACAGGCCGTTGATGGTCATGTTGGTCAGCGCGGCGATACGCGCGTAGAACTCTGGCACCGGCTCGACATAACCCTTGGGCGGCTCCGGTGCGGGCGGCGGCAACGGGCCAGCGCCCATCTCGGCGTAGACCTGCTTGGCGTACAAAATGGTGTCGCGCTTCAATTCCGTCCATGAGCCGAGCGCCGTGGTAAGCTGCTTGTCCTGCCAGGCCGCCGAGCGCATGAACTGCGGGTAGCCGTCGCCGACTGGCTCCATCAGCGGGCGCAGGCTGTCGATCCAGGTCCAGTACAGGTTCTGCGTCCACACGTCCTCGCCATAGCCCGCGAAGGTCGCGCGCAACTTGTCCATGTTGGCCTGATAATTCGGCAGGGTGGTGTCGCCGCTCTCCTGCAAGTGCTGGAGCGCACGATCCGAACCGGCGGCGGCAAAGAAATCGAGCGCCTTGGGCAGCATGCGCTGCGGCACCTTGGTATGAATCAGCTGACCGAAAACGAACGAATCAGGCACAAAGCGCTGTCCCATGAAGCGCAAGCCCTTGGTCGTCGCCTCCTTGTCGGGATCGTTTTCCCACACCACCATGCCGAGAATTTCCGGCGCGCGCAGCTTACCAATCTCCTGTTGGAAGCTGGCGAACTTCGCGTCGTCCACGAGATCGCGCGGCGCGTTGACCTGCCCGTACGCGGTTTGAAGCGCCGTGCTGTACTCCTGCGGCGTCAGGTCGTCGCTGCGTCCCACGAAGAACACGGTCGGCTCGTAAATGCTGGACCAGATCGCATTGGCGGGCTGATTGTCTACCTGGGTTTGCTGAAGCGCCAGCGTGAGCAGGGCGGCCTGCTTGCTTTCGGCGGCGTCACTGGCGCGGAAGGTCATGCGGCCATGCCACATCATCGCCACGAAATAGCGCTTGAGTTCATCGCTCTTGGTGTAATGGCCGCGCGGCACGTACTGGCTCCAGTCCTCGCCGAGTGGGTAGGCCGGGAAAATTGCCGACGGGCCGATCTTGTCATGGGCGGCGATGCTGGCGAGGTCGGGGTCGGTCAGATCGCGCAGCGGCGCGGGGACGTTCCAATCCGGCTGCAACGTTTTGACAGCCACGGCGAAGTAGGCGGCGTTGCGGCGGGCGGCATCTTCCCATGGCGTGCCGGCTAGCGCCTGCTGCTGCTCAAGCGAAGTCTGGAGCAGCGCCCAGTCGAGCCGTGTCAGCATGGGGACGAAATACTGCGTCTCGGCCTGGCGCAGCGTTTTGTCGAACAACAGGTGATACACATGCAGCAGCGAGTCAGACGAGACGAAGATCGGCACGTAGTCGTAGCGCGCGCGCTCGTAGAGTTCATAGAATTCTTTGGTGTCGCCGGGGCTGACCGCAAAGCCGTTCGCGGCAATTTTGGCCTGCTGCTCCGGTGTCAGCAGCACGGAAATATCGACGTTGCTCAGATCCGGCGCGATTGGCGGCGCTTGCACCTGCGCCTGCGCTTGCACGGGCGGCATGGCGAATTTGGCGAACACCGCGCTGGTGGATGGTTTCACGCTTTCTGGAATCTGCGCTGACACAGGATCGAGCGTAATCGCCACCGGGCTGGCTGCGGGTGTAGATGTAGCCGCCGCTGCCGGAGCGTCTGTACGAGCTGGAGCGGCGGTCGGCATGCTCGTTGGCGCGGCGGCTTGTGTCGGGGCGCTGGTCGGTGCCTGGGCTTCGGGCGTGGCGGGTGGCGGCGCGGGCTGAAGCTGGCATGCGCTCACCAGCAGCACCGCGAGGAGCATCCATAATCGTCGCATACGTTACCTCTTCGATGAATGTTCTAGTACGCTGGTTTGCTTACGCCGGGAGCCTGATGAATATTTGCAAAATAATTGGGTCTTCCGTAGCGGCACCCCTCGTGGGTGCCGCCCGACGCCCACCATGGGCGTCGCTACGATCATATACCGGATAATTGCTCAATGTTCATAAGGTTCCGGCTACGTGGATGAAGGCTGCTTGAGCCGCCTTGGTAGGCGGTCGCGGGCCCGGAGAGCGTCGCATACGTTACCTCTTCAATGAATGTTCTGGTACGCGGGTATCAGCAACCCATGCTGCATGTGGAACACAATGTTTATACGAGATTAAACGCTATCGGGTGTCATGATTTGCCTACGCTACGGGGCATGTGGTTATTGTACCATTTTGGCTTCCGCATGTGTAGTTTTGTTTCGCCCTGCGCCAGGTCACACGATCAATACATCGTGTGTTAACTGCTTTACGGATCATTCCCGCGCTTCGTGCTACGCTCACATCCTTGAACGTTAGGAGTCATTTACCTTACGGAGGTGGACATGAGAACCAAAATGCGGTTGTCGAAACAGACTTTGCGCATGACACACGGGTTTAATTGAGCAGTGGAACGATGAGGAGGTTGTATGAAGTATCGATGTATGCGCTCATTCGGAAGTTTATTCACACTTCTGGTGCTGGTGGCGGGATTGCTGCCCATGCAGGCGGCTGCTCAGCCACTCCAGGGTTTGTACATGAGCTTTGCGCGCCCGCAGGCGTCCTGTTCGTCCACGCCGACCGACGCGCCGAGCGGCATGACCTCAATTGATGGCGGCGATTTCTGCGTGTATTACAACAGCAGCGATGTAACGACCACGCAGGCCAACACGGCGGTGACGCACATCCAGAACTACTGGAATCGCTACGTCACCGATTTTGGCTTCCGCGCGCCGAAGTTCAGCGGCAAGCTGGTGGTCATCCTCACGACCGACACAGGCTGTAACGGCGGCACGAGCTTCAGCAGCAACAAGCTTGACGCCTTCACGGGCTGCTACAACGTCGCGCAGGACATTCAGGTGGTGCTCGGCCATGAGCTGTTTCACCGCATTCAGTACAGCTATGGCGATGAGGTCAAGTGGTTCAAGGAAGGCACCGCCCGCGCCGTGCAGGACAACGTCTTTGCCGACATCGACAACTGGTCGGGCGCGCTGGGGCAGTCGTTCTCGTTCAACAGCGAGGCCAATAACTACCTGGCCGCGACCAACAACGACATGACCAGTATCCCCATGCGCTACCAGTCGTCGTTGTGGTGGAAGTATTTCATGGAGCAGTACGGCAGCACCACGACCGAGCCACAACGCGGCATCGACGCGCTGCGCCAGTTGTGGGAATCTGCCGATGGAGCCGACGACATCGCGGCGGTGAACAATGCGCTGGCGGCGCTCGGCGCGGGCGTGAACTTCGACACGGCCTTCAAGCGCTTCACGGTGGCGAACATTACGAAAGATCTGACCGGCCTGCCGGACGGCTCGTACAGCTATATTGACGAGAAAGAGGCCGGTAATCCGGCTGTGTACGGCCCGATTGTGCCGCAGAACGGCGGCACGATTACCACCGGCACACTGGCGACGTTCAACAATCAATCCGTCACGCGCTACGGCGCGCGCTACTACAGCGCCACGCCCGGCGCAAGCTGCCCGGTGATCACGGCCTCGTTCCACCGCGACGACAGCGGCCCGGCGTTCTACCATGTCGTCACGCAGAAGGGCAGCGCGTTCGCCAGGCATGTCGAAGGCAGCGGCGCGGATTGGTCGCAAAGCTTCATCAACGATGGCATCACGCGCGTCACTGCCGTCGCGGGCAGCACCAACAACAGTTCGCAGGTCGACGTAACGCTCTCATGCGCCAATCCTGTCATCGACATCAAGCAGCCGAACAGCGGCGCGGTGGCCTTCGCTGGCCCATTCAGCACGCCCGGCAAATTCCTGGCGCAGGTGCTGGTGACGAACGGCTCGCCGACCTCGCCGGTGGTGGCGGGTCTGACTGTGAACGACTTCAAGGCGCGCGTGAATGGCGTCGAGGGTCTGGTCACGGCGGGTGGCTTCATTCAGGAGCAGTACTGGCTCGTGATTGACGCGCCAGTGCAGTCTGCGGATGGCGTGTACGACCTTGAAGTGACGCTGGAAGCGCCCGGCACGACCACGCCGGTCGCGACCGACACCAACACGGCCAGCGTGCGCTACACCAACGACCACCTCGACCATGTGCTGGTGATTGACCGCTCCGGCTCCATGAGCGAGGCGAACAAGATGCCAGCGGCGCAGGCAGCGGCCAACTTCTACGTCGACATCACCCGCAACAGCGATGGCGTCGCGGTGGTTCCCTACAATCAGGACATCAACCCCGCGCCGTTTGCCATGCAAAGCTCGAATCTGACAGTTCGCAACAACGCCAAGAGCTACATCAACGGCCTGACGCCCAGCGGCGCGACCAGCATCGGCGACGGCATGCAGGGCGCGGTCACGCAGCGCGCTGGCAGCCCGACCGGCAATCCGCGCTGTTCGTTCGTGCTCATGTCCGATGGCATGGAGAACAGCGCCGCGTTCTGGAGCGATGTGAAGGCGGCAGTGCAGGGTACCGGCTGCCCGGTCACGTCGATTGCGTTCGGCCCGGCGTCGTCCGAGACGCTCATGCAGCAGATTGCGACCGACACGGGCGGCGCGTTCTTCTATAATGACGTATACGTAAGCAGCAACACTGCCTCCGCCGACGCGGTTGGAACGTCTGATGACACCGCGCTGGGTCTGGATAACACCTATGAATACGCACAGGCGCGCGCCGAAAATCGCCAGCGCCTGCTGCAACAGCAGAGCAGCGTGCCGACCTTCCAGGACCAGACGCATACGGTACAAGTCGATCCGAGCGTGAAGGAGGGGCTGTTCGCGCTTACATGGGCGAATACGGCCTTCACCGGCATTCTCAGCCTGCGCGACCCGGACGGCAACGTTATCACCTCAGCGTCGCTGCCGTACACCTTCGCTGATTACAACAGCGGGCATGTCGGCTGGCGCATTCCCAATCCCAAGCCGGGCGCATGGCAGATGATCGTGCGCTTCGAGTTCCCGATTATCGGCGGACAGCCGCACGTCCAGCCGCAGCAAAGCCCGAACGTGCCGTATCAGGTGATCACCAGCGGCCCATCTGACATCTCCGTGGACCTGCTGCTGCCTGACAAGCTGAACGCGCAGTTCTTCACTGGCAACCGCGTGCCGATCCGGGCGTTCGTATCCGGCACGACGCCAATTGCGAATCTGCCAGTGCAAGCGATTGTGACCGCGCCGGACGGCACGCAGACCACGCTGGCGCTGCTCGACGACGGCCAGCATGACGACGGCATCGCGGGTGACGGCCTGTACGCGAACTGGTACACCAGGGTCAATCAGGCCAACGCGGTTACGCCGACCGGCGAGGTTGGCAGTCCGAAGCCGCAGAATGAAGGCGCGTACCGCGTGCGCGTGCTCGCCAGGAGCGCCACGTTCCAGCGCGAAGCGCTCGGCTCGTTCGCCGTGCTGGCCGGCGCTGATGCGAACACCAACGGTCTGCCAGATACGTTCGAGGCCGAAAATAACGTGACCGACCCGGGCGGCGATCCCGATCTCGACGGCTTGAACAATCAGGACGAGTATCTGGCCGGCACCGACCCGAACAACTCCGACAGCGACGGCGGCGGCGAGAATGATGGCTCCGAGATCGCGTTGCACAGCCAGAATCCGCTGGACGCGAAGGACGACCAGATCGCCAGGCCGGAGTTCCTGCGCGCCGAGCCGGAGAACGGCAAGGTGCATCTGCTCTACGATGTGAAGGCCGAGTACACGCGCATGCTGCTGTATCGCTCCGATGCGGCGAACGGCCCATGGGCGCTGCGCAACAGCGAACTGCCGCTGACCGGCGCATACGACGACGCAGCCACCAACGGGCAGCCGGTGTTCTACAAGCTGATCGCGATTGACGCCGACAACCATCGCAGTGCGGTGGTCAGCAGCGAGGCCGCAAAGCCCAGCACTGATCCTGTGCCGCCCGAGGCGCGCGTGCTGGTGAACAACGACGCGCCGAAGACCACGCAACTCAACGTCGCGCTCTCGTTCGCGCCATACGATCAGGAGGCTGGCGACCCGAACAGCTTCGGCGACATCACGCAGATGCTGCTCAGCAACGATCCGTCGTTCGATGGCGCGCAGTGGCAGCCGTTCGCGCAGAACGTTCCATGGACGCTGGCAGGTGTCCCGTCCGGCAGCGCGGCTAGAGTGTACGCGCGCTTCCGCGATGCGGCGGGCAACGAGTCGGTGATCATGGTTGGCAGCATTATCTTTGAGCCAGGTGGCACAGGCTCCGGTCGGGGCATCTACCTGCCATTGATTGTCCGGTAACAGCATTATATGTTCGGTTGTTGCAGGGGCGACCCGCCGGGTCGTCCCTGCATCGGCATGGAACGATTTCTGCGATGCAAGCGTCACATACGTAGTGACAAGCAAAGCGAGCGAGGACATGATGCGACGTTTGCAAATATGTGTAATGATGATGACCTTTGTGCTTGGCATGATGTTAAGCGGCTGCGGCGCGGCACCAGCGACCGGGGCGCTGGAGGGCAACACCGAAGCTACCCCCACCAACTCAGTCCCCATGCCGCCAACCGCCCCGCAGCCGACCGCAGCGCCCGAACCAACTGGCTCATCATCATCTGCCATGACAGTGAACCCAGGCCAGCCATTTGACCTCGCGCTTGGACAAAGCGCGCACCTCGCGTCCGACCAGTTCAGCGTGACCTTTGCGCAAGTGATTGAGGACTCGCGCTGTCCAAAGGGCGTCGAGTGCGTATGGGCCGGGCAGGTCGTGGTCATGTTCGATGTATCAGAGAACGGCCAGACCAGCAGCCCGATACAGCTAACCCTTGGTGGAGGCCGCCCGGGCGCTAAAGCCGCGGAGCAAGTCGCGGGCCACACCGTGCAACTCATGGCCGTCGAGCCGTACCCGCAGAACGGCAAGAAGCCCGCGCCCGCTGATTACACGGTGACGCTGGAGGTGCGGTGAGATGTGGGTTTTTGAGGCAGAAGGACGGTAAAGCAATAGTCATTCATCGCTCTACCATCTCTCCCTTTAAAAGCGATAAAGCCAAAGGCCGAAGAAGGTGTTTCTCCAACCAAGATACAACGGGAACTACCACTGCATCTCCCATAACGTGGTAGCCATCGTTATAATTATTAGGAAGTTGGTATTGCTCAGGCAATCCCATGAGACGTGCTGCCTCTCTAACAGACAACAACCTTGATGCTACTGAAGCACCTTTGACTACCATAATAATTTGTCTACTTGAACCACCAATAGGTGTTCTGAGACACCCACTTATGCCATCAAAGCGAACTTCGGCACGCTGCTTTTTTATTCCTTCTTCTACACGAATTCGTTTGTAAACCGTGCCAACCTCAAGACTTCCCAATTGCTGCGCACGTCGAACCTTAGCTAGATTTACAGGAGACATAAGGGATAGAATGTAATCTGTTTCCTCCTTTGTGTGCCACTTTACACCTTGAGGCTCGTCATCAATAAGATCTCGCAAAGTACATACTCGTGAAGTAGGTACAGGCAAATTCCACCAAATCCAAGAGTCTTGTAAAAGGCGTGGTAATTGATTATATGCATTTATTATCAATTTAGGATGCCATACATCACTATTCTTAGAATTATCGATTAGATGATCTTGAATAAATTGATCAAGTTTTACTGCTACAATAAACAATCTAGGTCGAGATTGGGGGACGAAATGTACAGCGTCGATAACTAGAGCACCAAATCGGTAACCTGCAACCATTAGGACGTTAAGGAGTTCTTGGAAGTCTTTACCTTTATTTGAAGTGAGCAACCCAACGACATTTTCAAGAACAATGATTGGCGATCCTCGACCTTCTTTTTCGAGTGCAGTCACAAGAAGCCAGAACGGCCAGAAAGTTCCGCTACGTTCCGCACGCAAACCACGGCCATTGCCAGCAAGGGACAAGTCCTGACATGGGAAGGAAGCCCATGCTAATGCTGCTCCTCCGGGAATATCACAGGTGCTTACATCATGAATGTCGGCAACTAAAAATTCACGAGCCAGTGGAAAATTGGCGCGATACACTTCGGCTTTCTTCTTAGAAATATCATTCGCAAAGAGGCAAGTCCAATCTCCGCCTAAACCGATACGAGCGAGGCCGCCCCCTGCGAAGAACTCATAGAATGTTAGGTCGCTCGACATTGTTACCTTTACTCTTAAAAGATAGGTTTGTACTTAACAGCATAGTGCAACTGATTCGCTTTTGCAACACACGTTCTAGAAAGTGCTGCCCAGGTAATATATCGGCCAAACGGGGAGTTCACTAACTAATCTGAACTTTCTCCAGTTTCTTCGCCTGGCTGCTCTAATGGAATAGAGCCGGTGAATTCTGTAAAACGCTCATGTGCTAGAGTCTCAAGCCGCCTAGCTTGTGTAACAAGAGTTCTGCGAAGCCCTAGTGACACATCACGTTCGCTAATAACTTGTGCCAACCGGGCGATGGTGCTAGCTCTTCGGGCAATTCTAATATCTGGATGTTGGCGAGAAAGAAAGATTCCATCAGGCACGATTCTCGCTCGGTACGATCGCAGCAGTTCAATTTCCTCGGTTGCCGGAATATCTTTTTCGTTAAGTACAGCGCCTAACTTTGAAGCACGAATCACCCTCTGAAAAACTGTATATTCTGCTGCGTTCAAATAAGAACGAAAAGAAGTTTGTTCCATTTGTGTAGGCTTGCCAAACTTAAGCGGCCAGACTTCTATGTATGCAACTTCAAAAGGATCGAGGACATTCATCGCGACTGCATCAGTTCGCTGATTAGTCATGTGCCGGCCAATCCGCGCTCGCAAGCTTTCTTCCGTTTGTCCAACATAAATTGGCTCTTCATCATAGTCATAAAAGGCATACACACCTAATGCTTGTCCAATCGCGCGCCCATTTTCGTCTTTCGTGTTCAAGAACTCACGAATCGATTGGTTAATTGCAGCGACATCTTCGGGAATTCCGCGTCTCATTTAACCATTCCTTTGAAGTATTGCTACAACAAATATACGGCCTGAGCATAGCATACTGTTTGCTCAGCAGCAA
>DASTWM010000157.1:0-2010 GCA_035765855.1 Roseiflexaceae bacterium | reverse complement strand
AGCCGCATGACTGGCGGCAGCAGGAGTGCCGTGGTGGCGAAGGCGACGAGGAATGTCAGGATTAGAGCAGTAATAATAAGCGGATTCATTTATCGTCAGTTGTCAGTTGTCAGTTGTCAGTCGGCAGTCGGCAGTCAACGGCTAATCGCTATCTGCATACTGCATACTGCTCACTGCATCACCCCGTCCCAAACTGCCGGTCGCCCGCATCGCCGAGGCCCGGCACAATGTAGCCTTTTTCGTTCAGGTGCGAATCGAGCGCGGCCAGATAGATCGGCACGTCCGGGTGTGCCGACGAGAGCGCCTGCACGCCTTCCGGCGCGGCGATCAGGCCGAGGAACGCAATGCGGGTTGCGCCCCACTGCTTCAGAATGTCGACCGCTGCCACCGCCGAGCCGCCGGTCGCCAGCATGGGATCGAGGATGTAGCACACATCCACGTCTACTTGCAACGGCAGCTTGTTATAGTACGTCACCGGCTCCAGCGTGGCGTGGTCGCGGTACAAACCGAGATGCCAGACGCGCACGGTCGGAATAAGTTCGAGAATTGGCTCGACCATGCCCAGCCCGGCCCGCAGAATCGGGAACAGGCCGATGTTGACACCGATGCGCTTGCCGGTGATCGTCGCCAGCGGCGTCTCGATCTCGCAATCAGTCAGTTCCAGCTCCTGTGTCGCCTCGTACACCAGGAACTGCGTGATTTCGCGGACCAGTTCGCGGAACTTCTTCGGCTCGGTTGCGGTGCGGCGCAGCAGCGTGAGCTTATGTTGGACGAGCGGGTGGCGCGAAACGTGAACACGCTCAGACATCAAACAGCATCCTTTCCCTGTGGTTGTCTGAGGAGCTATTATACCCGATGTTGTGCGCCGGCCTTCCTTCTGTCTCTGCCGCCTCGATATGCCTTCTGTTGCTCACATAAATGACAGAATGCTTATCTCCCAAGGCTGTGCAGCATTGTACAATAGCATGAGGAACGCAACTGCTGCAAGCGCACAAGCGAATACATGATCCAGACATGGACAACTTTGCCGCGCCGGGTGCGCTGGCCCCTGATGAGCGGGCTGGCAGTGTTACTTGCGCTTGGCATGCTCTACGCTGGCTACTGCTACGGCTGGTGGGGACGCAGTAATCTGGTGCTGCAATATCTCTTTCAGTGCCACAGCCCGCCGGGCAGCGAGCAGGTGCGGTATGCCGAGTTCCGGGTGCTGGCACCCGCCTGCCGCTGGCCGGAAGTGGAGGCGATGTCGGCCGATGGCCGCTACCTATTGATCACCGAGCACGCCGCGCCCGCCACGACCTACCGCCTGGATCTCACGACCGGCAAACGGTCTGGCATGACGTTGACCAACGCGCCCTGGACGGCGTATCGCTTTCTCAGCGACGATATAGTGTTGGCGCATGAACGGGCGCGCCGGTATGTGCTGATTGACGCGCAGACCGGCAGACAGGTGCCGGTGCGCTGGCAGTATACGGATCAACTTACCCTTCAATCACTAGCAACTCTCCGCACAGCTACCCAAATCATTATTGTAGGCACAGCGGCAGTTGCGCTTGCACCTGATCCGTTCCGGCATCCGGATCAAAACCTTGTCCTCTATAGTACCGTCCTTTCGCAGCCAAAGCTGCAAAAACAACTCCTTGCAGCAAACATCACGACACCAATCATACATCCTGCTGCACCGTATGGTCGTCCAACGGGCGCGAATGGGATAACGGCGCGGCACGGTCAGCTCTGGGCCGATCGGCTGGGCATCCATCCGGCTGGCACTCCGACGGCCGGAGCAGGCGTGGTGCTACTGCGCCCGACCAACTTAGGCTATAATCCTGACAATGCGGCCTTCAGCTACTTCGCCATTGGCTGGACCGCTGATGACCAAGCGGTCGTGTATGCGTCTCCAACGCGCTACCTAGTTGAGCATTGGGCACTGACCCTTGCGCCGGTAGATTACTTCCCCGTCCCGCAGCCGGTGCTGCTGCTCCAAGCGCCACAGGTTGGTGAGTAAGGTAGCTT
>DASTWM010000156.1:0-12915 GCA_035765855.1 Roseiflexaceae bacterium | reverse complement strand
TTGGCATGAACGCCACCTGGTATCCAGACCTGATAGCGCGCATGTACACCGAAGGTCACGATGTTGGGAATCATTCCCACCTCCACCGCCGCATGGGGAGCCTGCAGCTGGGCATGAACGGCGATCACATTGACCAGAGTGAGCACGAAATTAGCCAGATTATCGGCTGCAAGCCGCGCTTGTACCGACCGCCATGGGGCTGGCTAACACCATGGGAAGGTGATCGCCTGACGCAACGTGGCTACACCATCATTGGCTGGGATGTGTATACCCTGGATTGGTGCATCCCTGAACCTGATGGGCGCATGGTTGCCGAGAAGGCCCGGCGTGACACGCGGCCTGGATCTATCCTGCTGTTTCACGATGGCTATCCTGTCGTGCGCGAATGGCACAAAACCGAGACGATTCGCGCGATCAAGCATATTGTTCCTGCACTACGGGCAGATGGTTATGAGTTTGTAACTGCTTCGGAGTTGCTAAACTTGCCAGCATACGCGCCACTAGCGCATGAAGTGGTTCTACCATCCGCGCGTTCGGTAACCTCATAAGGAAGCTTTGCTATGACGACTTCCCCCACAGTTATGCCGAAACGTGACACATATCTCGTCTCTGTCGTCATTACGACGCGCAACCGCTCGCGCTATCTGCGCGATGCAATCGAGAGTGTTCTGGCAGTGAAACAGCAGCAACATCCAAAATTCGACATCGAGTTAATCGTGGTCGACGATGGCTCGACCGATGACACGCCTGAAGTCATCAAGCAGTATCCGGTGATCAGCATTCGAACAACCGGTATAGGCATGGCAGGTGCGCGCAATACTGGCTTGCATGCAGCAACTGGCGACTTCTTTACTCTGCTGGATGATGACGACGTATGGATGCCAAACCATGTCGCGCCATATATCGAGCTTTTTGAGCAGCATCCAGAGTTCGGGGCAGTACACGCACAGAATCAAACCGTGTATGCTGATCTCACGCCGTATGGCGAACTAGAACCACCTGGACCATTGCAGTCGGGTTGGTTGTTCGAGGAATTGCTGACATACTGGCCGCAGGTAGGCACCATCCTGACCCGTATGCCAGTCGCACGTGAGGCTGGCGACTTCGACTCGAGCCTCACCGGCGACAATGATTGGGATTGGCTGTTGCGCATTGCGCGGCGTTATCCGATCGGTCGGCTCGAGGTGCCGGTACTGCTCTTTCGCCAGCGCTGCCAGGCTGAGGAACAACTTGCATGGCGGCGATTCCCAGCAATGATAACCATTTTTCATCGCCACACTCGGCCTCTCGGTTTGCTCCGGCGATTGCAGTTGCGCCCAATTCTGTGGCGTCATCGTGGGTGGTGGGCAACTTTTTACTTTCTCCGTTTCGCACATATGCATTATGCAGCCGGCGAGTACAAGCGAGCCTATCGTAGCCTTTATTATGCGGTGCGCTGCTCGCCGGCGCATACGGTGCTGGCATGCCTGCGCTCCTGGCCGTTCAAACAATCACAGCAAAGTAGCGCAAGTCACAGCGTGTCATAGCACAATCAAATATGAAAGAACCTTCTGTACTTCAAACTACGATGCTTCTGCTCATCATCACGGCGCTGCTTGGGTTAACCGTGACGCACGCTGAGCGCCCCGTCGCCCGGAAATCGAAGTCGTTCATACCCATGGCCTCCGTCCGGGTCAGGATGGCGACAAACTTGTGCTTCGCTACGATTATGGTAACGATATCGATGCGACTTCGCATGGAAAAGATACCTCTACAATAGAAGGATTTAAAGGAAGCAGCGATGCAAACATCGATACGAGCAGAGCATACATCTGAGCACACATGGAAATCTTCCATTAGGTATACATACCTGGCGTGGATATTGCCATTGTTCGTTGTTGCTACTGTTTTTCTGGTCTTTGCGCGTACCTTCCACTTCGGATTGTATTTCGACGATTACCATCATGCGCGTTCATGGACGCTGCACCAGGTGCTTGGCACGTTTGCTGGGCCGTTTGATCCGCTCGGTATTGAGCCGCCCTACTACCGCCCACTGCTTGTTGTCACGTTCGCGATTGATTGGAACATCTGGGGCTACAACGCCTTGGGCTATCATCTAACCAACGTGCTGCTGCATGCCATTGCTTCGGTACTTGTGTATGTGCTGTTGCAACGTTTGCATGTACGCTGGTGGGTAGCCTTGCTGGGTGCGCTCTTTTTTGCCATTATTCCGGCCAACGCCGCTACAGCAATCTATATCAGTGAGCGCAGCGACGCCATGATCGCCATTTGCGCGCTGAGCGGGCTGCTGTGCCTTGATAATTACAGGCGAAGTGGGCGCAACGCCTGGCTTATCGGGGTAAATCTGGCAGTCGTGCTCGCAGTTGGATCGAAAGAGATTGGCGTAGCAGTGCCGCTACTCATAGCCTTCTTTTGGGCGTACCATGCAGTTATAGACGCACCGTACCTTACAGGACCGCGGACAGTTCTCTCTTGCTGGCGCGCTCAAATACAGCATGCCCAGCATACCCTCTTTGGCCAAAAAAACTGGCAGCGCACCGCACTTATTATCTTCCCGCCAATGGCCTTACTGGCGCTCTACCTGGTTTATCGCACGATAGTGCTGCCGACTGGCCTGGTAAGCCAGCGGTACAGCACGGCAGTAAGCCCAATCCATGGGTATGCCAGCGCGATCTTTTGGACGTTCAAGGCTGTGCCATGGGAGGTACCCAGCCTGGCGCTGCCATGGCTGCTCGGCGCTGGAGGGTTAGCTGCGCTGCTGAAACCGCGTTCGGAACACTGGCGCATCGTAGCATGCGGTGCTGGATGGGTTGCGCTCAGTTGTCTGCCGCTTGGGTATTTGGGGCAAGTAGAGCCACGGCTGTTGTACTTGCCAGAAGTTGGCCATGCTATTGTGGTTGCGGGGCTGGCAGCTATCCTGTTCGACATCGTACAGATGGGTTGGCGTAACCAGAAGACACGGTCGTTAGCCGCGGCTGGCCTTGCGATTCTGTTGGGCATAGGGTTCTTTACCACAACGATGATCAGCGAGGTTCGGGCGCAAGACGAGTTCCAACCTGACGGTTACAAAATGCGGCATGCCATGAATGAGATCATGACTGATCTGCGTTACCGCGATTTGTACCCGGCATATTACCTGAAACAGATCGAACAACGTCTGCAAAATCCGGAAAAAGACGACAATCCATAGGGAAGCAGCCGCACGTCGTAAGCAATATCGCTATTGAAAGATGACAAAAAGTTCACAAGCATAGAGCGCATTCGTGATACATTAAATATGTAACCGGTATTTGCTGGCATGTTCAACCGGTTATCTTGCGTGTATCTATAATCGATGCACCATGCACCGCGACGTGCATAGGAGCGCTTTATGCTTGCCTGGGTGATACTCGTTTCTGCTGCGTTGTGCTATGCGATCACCTTGACAGTATCCATCCTGGGGATACGTCTGCGCGTGACGGGTTGGCATTTCTTCATGGTTCGCCCATTTCGCGTACAACCTATCGCGCAGGATACGATCGTCGGTGGCCTTCCAGATGCGGCCTTTTTGCTCAATCAATACCACGCGATTGTCGCTGCGAACGATGCCGCTGCCCGGTTAGCTGCGTCGACCGATCTTGCTGGTCAGCCGCTTGCCCATGCGCTGCCCCACATGCCATCCATTCATGTGCATTGCGCGGCAATGGAGATGATTCGTTTTGAAGCAGTGTGCAACAATCCCGAGCATACGTTGTATGAAGCGACACTGACGCCGCTGTTTGATCAGCATGGAAGCATCACAGGGCGTCTCCTGATCCTGCGCGATATTACGGATCAACGTCTTATGCAATCACGCGAGCACGTACTTGTAGAGGTGGGCGCGCTGTTATCCTCGCCACATGTTGAACTACCGCTTTCCGATGTAGCGCAGTTGGCTGCTGAATATCTTGTCGATACATGTGCAATTTATCTTCAAGACCCCGATGGGCAGATGCGTATCTTTGGCGCGTCTTCTCATCCAGCCGCGACCCTCCCGTTCGGCAGCGAGGAAGCGCTGAGTTTTGCCCATGTGGGGCAAGCAGTAATGGACGGTTCTAAACTCGTTTTCACTGAAGCGAACCGAGGCAAACTCCCTGCTGATGGCTTCACGGAAGCAGCACAATCTATGTCACAGCTGCGCTCCCTTATATGCGTTCCATTACAGTCACAGGAACAAACATATGGAGCACTCTTATTCGCAACTGCGGCGGGAGGACGGTTATTAGATGCGAGCGATATTACCTTCGCGGAAGCGATTGCGCAGCGCATAGCAGGTGCAGTAGCGAGTCAGCGTCTATTCGCAGCACTTAGGGCCTCAGAAGCTCACTTCCGCGCGGCAAGTAAAGCGGCAGAACAGGTCTCGACAGCGAAATCAACCTTTCTCACCATGATGAGCCACGAAATACGCACTCCTCTCATGGGCGTCCTTGGTATTGCTGATTTGCTTGGCAGAACCAATGTGCAGAATGATCAGCATGAATTACTGAACATACTTATTCGCAATGCTCATTCGCTCCGAACGACTATCACTGATATACTCGACATCTCTAAAATCGAAGCCGGCAAACTAGACCTTGTTAAAGAACCTGTTGATCTGCTCCAGTGTATTGAAGATGCTGTGAGTACTGTTGCGTTTCAGGCGAGCGAGAAGGGGCTGGATCTCACGTATCACATTGATACCGATGTTCCTGGTGTTGTCTCGACAGATTATGTGCGCTTACGACAAATTCTGATGAATCTCCTGAGCAATGCAGTGAAATTCACTGATCATGGGACGGTAACAGTGCATGTCATGAGCACTGATTTCAGCGGTGATTCATTCGGAACCGAACATATTCGCTTCTCTGTGCAGGATAGTGGCATTGGCATCGCGCCGGAACATTGCGCGCATCTCTTCGACGCATTTTACCAGGGTACCCAGCAAACCTATGGGGGCAGTGGTATTGGATTAACGATTAGCAAACAACTTTGCGAGTTAATGGGTGGAACAATCGAGGTCGTCAGCCAACCCGGCGAAGGATCAACGTTCTCATTTACCATTGCTGCTGAGCCGCTGGCTGCTATTCGATCGAAGATGCCGCCAGGCACTGTGTCCCTTCTTGATGGCAAATACATGCTCCTTGTCGGTATGTCAGACGCGGAATTGGCAATGCTGGCTCCACAGGCGCGGGCGTGGGGCATGCATGTTCGCACAATGACGACAAGTGCAGAAGCATTATGCGCGCTACGCTCAGGCGCTCGGCAAGACGTCATTGTTGCAGGGCGCAGCATTGTCGAAGATGCGCCGCAGACGATCACAGACATACACCAACTTGCAGCTGTGGAGCCTGAGCAGCCTATCATTACGTTGCTGCCGCTTACGCACGTATGGAATGAAGCGTTTGCGGTTCCTGACAACATGGTTGTGCAAACCTGCCCGCTCAAGCTTTCGGCCTTTTACGAGACTCTTGTGCGACTCGTACAGCCATCTGCTGGATCTTTTACCATCACTTCGGTTGCTCCGGTTGCAGTGCCACAAGCACCGCTGCGTATGCTGATTGTTGACGATAATGAAACGAATTGCATGCTTATGGAGCATATGCTCGGCACATCAGGCTACCGCGCTGATGTGGTTACCAGTGGAGAAGCAGCACTGCGCGCCGTGCGCCGCAGTTCTTACGACGTCGTATGGCTCGACGTTCACCTGGCGGGCGGCACATTGGATGGACTGGAAGTGGCGCAACAGCTCGCTACTATGCAGAACGTTAGCGTCCCCTATATTGTTGCGGTTACTGGAAGCGCGACGCTGCAAGATCGGGAACAGTGTCTGGCCGCTGGTATGCATGATTATCTCTGCAAGCCAGTTGAACAAGATCAGCTTGAAGGAGTGATTGCGCGTGCCTGTGCATGGCTCAGCGAAGCAGCCATGCCTGAACCACTCTACTCGGCGTATCACGCCGCTGATCCTGAGGAGCAGGGCTTTTCGGGCGAACACCCTGACAGCAACGTTGCTTCAGAAGCTCCAGTCAAAACGCCTGCCGGATACATGCTACCCGAGGCAATCGTTGTGACGTTCTTCGAGGAAGCAAGCGAAATGCTGCTCGACATGCGATGCGCTATGGATATTGGAGATAGTGAGCGGTTGTATGCCACCCTTCATCGCCTGAAATCAAGTAGTTGGTACGTTGCTGGCGAGTCAATGATGCGGGCATGCCAGGTGTTTGAGGATCTTGTGCGGCTTGGCGACCGGATGCACTGGGAAGAAGCGATGTGCGAATTAGAGGAATCGCTTGCTCACGCATATGAAGCGATGAACGACATGGACACCGTTGGCACATCATATTGGCGTGAACATAGCGTCGTGCCGTATGCACAGGAGTTCGCTCTCATTTCTGGTGATTAGCATCAAGAACTCCTGTCGTTTGGATGGCAATCTTTCAAGGAGCTGGCAATCATGCGCATGAAACGGGCATCGTCCTGGGGATTTCTCTATCGAATCACCGGATTATTTCTTATGTTAAGTACCTTATTAGTTGGATGTGGTGCGCTCGACCGACCTGTGACCGGCGCAGTAATGGCATCGTGCGCGCAGGGGGATACCTGTCCGCATGTCGCTTCAAAAGCTGTACCAACAGACGCGCCACAGGCATCAACCTATTTGCCAATGATGGAAGCAAAACCATCATCATTAGCAACGCCAACAGGCTTAACCATTGAGCAAGACGATCAGAATGCCATCCTTCAATGGAATGGCGGGCCGCTTCGCCCTGACCAATTATTGCCTGCTGGCATCGCTGGATACCGGGTTACGTGGGGGCCAGCAGCCCAGCCTGACAAAAACAGCAAACTGACCGAGGAACAAATCCTACAGCTTCAGCCGCTTGTCAACGGGCAGACCTATGTTGCGCGCGTTCAGGCGGTGGACTCACTTGGGCAACTCTCTGCGCTGAGCGAGCCAATCAGTTTTACGGGCGATCCGGCGCGGGTTAACGCGCTTCGTGCCAAAATGAATGGCTTCTTTGATGATTTCAACTTGCCAGAGGGCGCGCCCGACGAGCGCAAGTGGAACAGCGCGTTCTCACGCTGTAATGCGCCCGCGTCGAATGGCTTCTTCATCAATAATCAGGTTCATGCGCATAATACTGTTGCTTCAGCAACGTGTGATCGCGGGCAAAGCATTAGCCGCCCACGCGCTGCGCTTGATTTCTCCGACAACGGGACGCGCACGATCGTCTTTGATTTCGACGGCGAGTTTCGGCGCGATCAGTGGTACCTTGATCTTGTGCCACGCATGATGGATATTAGCGGTCAGGTGAGCATCGAAGCGGGCGGAGATACGCGCGCCGACCCGGCGAATGGACTGCGCTTCCACCAGACAGAGCAAGGACTTCGCATCATCGCCTTTACGCCGTCCGGCGCTGAAGAAACATTGGCGATGACAGATGGAAATCCATTTCAGACACTTGATTGGCTGGGACTCAAGCTGGTTTCCAATGTCCGGCGTCAGTGGGAAATTCGTCTGAGCCGCACCTCTGTCGAAATGTTCATCAACGGGCAAAAAGTATTGGCGACGCAGCCGAATGCGTTTCACCTTTCTGAGAACAGCTATACCCTGCTCTGGAATGTGTTCAGCTATAACACAGGTAAATCCAATGAGCCCATGGTGCTGGCGCACTGGGATAACTTTGGTTTCGACGCGCCTGCTGGAACACAGCACGATCTTGTCACGCATAATTACCGATTGGTGAATAGTGGCACTGATTTTGTGGAAGCGTTTGCCGGGGACCAGGGCTCACCTGCAACCGTGACCCTCAATATCCCCGATCAAGTTCAAGGGGCGCAGGCGCGACGCCTGATGTTCACACTGCAGATGGATGCAAATACCTTTTACACATGGAATCCTGCTGACAAGGTGAGCGTGAATGGTCATGATTTTCCGATCGCGCAACCAGTGTCGAATGCCCAACCGCCGCTTGACATGGAACAGTTAGTTAGCACAATCGCGCCGTACAGCATCGTCATTCCGCTGCCTGATGGGGTGCTGCAACAAGGCCAAAATAGGGTTGTGTTTTCGACCGCCGCGAGCTCGTTCCACAATATTCACGTCGAGCTTGATTTTCCAGCAAGCGCCGAGCCTGCTTACACTCCGCCGGCGCAGGCACTTGACGGGAAGGTATTGCCACAGCTTCCTGCTGTTGGGCCAGACGCCATGATCACGCAGATCGGCACGACCGACGTCGAAGAATGGGCTGATAATCTGAGCGACTCGGCGACTTTCAACCCAACAGTGAAAGGGATTGTGCCAGTACAGGTTGAAATACATAGCGATATTGCGCTCCATGGCACCGGTGCAAACCCCGGCATTGCCCAGATTGAACTGCTCGTCGACGGCAAGGTAATACAGATGCAGCGCACTGACGCACAAATACCGGCACCATCAGTTCACTACACCTTCCAACTCGACACGCACCAGTTTGGCGACGGCACACACGAGATCTATGTGCGGGCGTATAATCCAAGCTGTGTTGCCAGCATTACTGATTACATGGGTGTTGGGCCGGTATCTGGAAAGTATTATCCGATTCACTTTACGGTAAAAAACGGGAGTGGCAAACCAACCGTGCCAATCAGCATGAACATGGGGAATACTTTGTGCCAGGCACCAGCAAATCAGATGCTCGATCATCAACACTGAGTGTTTTCTGAACGCAGAACTATGATGTCGCCATCCAACATTGCCGAACATGCTGTTGGATGGCGGCACCGAAGATGAGTGCCCATGCCGTTCCAGTTCCTTCTCTAGCGCGACACACGCGAGAACGAGATGGCTGTGCCACTGCTGGCGGAATCATAGGCCGCATACAGCAGCCGAACGGTGTTCAGATTATCTTCGGCAGTTGTCTCCGCCGCGCCCGCGCCGCGCAACGCGTCCAATACATTGGCATTGCATGGCACAATGCTGGCATGAATGACATCGTAGGCCGGGTCGGCCCACGCGAAGCGCGGCGGCGGATAGCGCCGGGCATGCGTGCCGTCTGCCGTGGTCGTGCGCACCCAGTAATCGGGCGCAAGTTCAACGGAGCCGCGCTCGCCTTCGATGAAGATCAAGGTTTCGGGAAAGCGTTCGCGCTCCAGATAGTTTTCAGCATAGGCCATTTCGCACAGCACGGTTGTGCCGCTCATGTCCAGCATGACCGTCGCCACGTCTTCGCCCTTGATGTCGGTGTGAACACGATGCGTCTGGCAGTACAGCCGATCGGCCTCGCCAAACAGAAAACGCGCTACAGCGAGAATATGGCTGCCCATGTCGGTCAGCACAAACTGCTTCAACTCCCGCAGAAACGGCTGATTGGCGAACACCGGGAAACCGGAAATCATGTCGATTCTGGCGCGGAATGGCCGCCCGATCTGCCCCGCGTCAAGCACGCGCTTGATCTGGCGGATCGGCGTTTGCCAGCGCCAGTTTTCATGAATGAAGAGCGGCACGCCAGCGTCGCGGCATTCGGCGACCATTTGCTCGGCTTCGGCCAGCGACGGTGCCATCGGCTTCTGACAGATGACAGGCAGACGCTGTGCCGCCGCCATGCGCACCAGCGGACTGTGGCTTTCGACATCAGCAATAATGTCGATGAAATCAAGCTGTTCGCGTTGGAGCAACTCGGCTGGATCGTCGTAGAAGGCTGGCACGCCAAAGTCTTGCGCGAACCTGGCCGCCCTTGCGCGCGAGCGATCGCACACCGCGACGCACTCCACGCCTTCCAACTCGCGCCAGCCTGCAAGCTGGAAGCGCGCCCAAAAGCCAGCCCCAAAAATGGCGAAACGAAGGGTGGTCATGGTTTTCTCCTGGCGCATCGTCGCACCGACGCCCTTATTTGACGCATAAAGGTGGCACATGCATCAAGCATAATCGTGAACGAGCTTGATTGCAAGTGACTTCCTGAACACCATGATCCAGCAAGACGCGTTCGCGCTTGTGATACATTTGGGAATTATGACAGTTGCGTAGCCGGAACAACGGCGAGACAAAAACAGGCAGCACATGTCGGGAACATCACCGCGCGTTGCTCAGGAATCTGGCACGCTTTCTGCTTCGCGTCAGATTATCGCCCTTTCTGCCCGGCACGAGCGATAACAGGAGCTTTCGGAGGGACAACAACAGAGCATAGTTATGTCAATCGATGAAGAGTGCCGCCAACCTCAGAAGGATGTACCGGTTCCAGATGAGCTCGTGCCAGTCGAGATCACTGGCCAGTTGCCGCATGTGCTGCGCACGCTCGCCCGCTGGCTGCTGGTCGCAGTTGCCATGTACTTCACTGGCTGGCTCCTGTGGAATGGCAAAACAACGCTCTACCCCTTTATTATTGGCGCGCTGCTGGCGTTTCTGCTCACCCCAATCGTCAATTATCTGAGCCATCCATTCCCGCGCTGGCTCGCGATCACCACGGTGTATATCGGCGCGCTGGTGCTTTTCATCCTCTTTATCACCTACATCGCGCCACTGATCGCTGAGCAGGTGCAGCAGGCGATTGATGGCGTTCCAACGATAGCTCAGATGCAAACCTTCATGAATGGCCTGTTTGAGCGCTATCAGAATGTTGTGCCGGCCTCGCTGCGCGAGCCACTCAACGCGAGCATCAACAGTGTTGCCCAAACCGTCCGCTCGAATTTCACAACATATATCATGGATGGCCTGATTCTGTTTCTGAATCAGATCGCTCAGATTATCCAGACATTGACGTTTCTCGCTGGCTTTATAGTGGTACCCTTCTGGCTCTTTTACGTGCTCAATTCCGAGGCCGATGGCCATGCCTATGTAAACCGTTTGCTGCATCCGCGCCTGCGCAGCGATTTTTGGAACATGTGGAATATTATTAGCAGCGTGTTGAGCCACTATTTACGCGGGCAACTGATTCTCGCGGCATGCGTGGGCATGTTAGTGGGGACTGGCATGTTCGCGCTGCAATTTGCTGGCTTTCCGATCCCGTACCCAATGCTGCTTGCGATTATCGCGGGCATAACAGAAGTTATTCCGTATCTGGGGCCGATGCTTGGCGCGATTCCGGGGGTAATAATTGGCCTGTTCGTTTCCCCAACCGTCGGCCTGCTCATGATCGCTGTGTACGTGATCGTTCAGCAGCTTGAAAATCATTTGCTCGTTCCAAATATTATTGGCAGAGAAATCAATATTCATCCCGCTATTCTGATCATTATTCTTTTTGCAGCGGGCGGTGTGTTTGGACTGTTCGGCATCTTTTTTGCTGCGCCGCTGGCAGCCATTTTTCGAGACATGTTTGTGTATCTCTACCTGCGGCTCGAAGGGCAGGCACCAGAGGAAGCAGCGTTGGCGCTCAACACGACGGCGGCTCGATCATAAAAATGCCCCGGCGGATTGGTCATGGCGCGCCGCGCCTGCTACTGCCGGGTTTTTAACACCGTTTTGCGGGGATGTTCTACGGCGACCGTCGTGTATTTCGCTTGCGCAGGAGATTCCACGGCGGTGGCAGTCTATCTATCCACTGTGTGGTACAATCGCATCATGATGCGGAAGAGGCAGGGATGTCAGGCGGCGGTCGCCGTAGATTCAGTAGTTATACGCTATGTGAATGGCACATGCTGGACGTTTCCGGCCAGGAATGAGAGGAAATGCTATGGCGCTTAAGCGGATGGACAACGTCGGCATCGTGGTAGAATCTCTCGATACCGCCATCGCTTTTTTCGCCGAGCTTGGCATGAAGCTCGAAGGGCGAACCACGATCGAAGGAGAATGGGCCGGGCGCGTCACCGGATTGGGCCTCCAGCGCGTCGAGATCGCCATGATGGTCACGCCCGATGGCCACAGCCGGCTCGAGCTCTCGCGCTTTCTCACCCCGCCGACCGTCGCCGATCACCGGAACGCCCCCGTGAACGCGCTCGGCTACCTGCGCGTCATGTTCACCGTGGACGACATCGACGAACTGCTCGCCAGGCTCCGCACGCGTGGCGCGCAGCTCGTCGGCGATGTGGTTCAGTACGAGGACGCGTATCGGCTCTGCTACATCCGCGGACCCGAAGGACTGCTCATCGGGCTCGCCGAGCAACTCGGGTAACGCGTTCCCGGAGCGGCGCAGAAGCGCACGTGCCTTGCGGCAAACGAACGGCCGGGTGAGACACATTCATTGGCGTAGAACAACCGGGTGCAGCGAACGGCCCGCCGCTGCACCGGAGCGTTAAGCGCACAGAATCAGAATCCATTTGTATTCCCACACACCCCGCGCCGCCATATGCAAATAAAGCAAGAGGTACCATGGAATGCAGCACTCTTTACCAGGAACTTCAAAAGAGCACAGAGATGATTCGCGCTTTATTGGCAGGAATCGCACCAGAGGCAGCGCGCCTCAAACCCAGCGCGGAGTCGTGGTCGATTCTCGAAGTGGTGTGTCACTTATACGATGAAGAGCGCGAAGATTTTCGAGAACATCTCGATTTCATGCTTCACCGCCAAACTGAAGAATGGCATGTGATTGACACCGAAGGTTGGGTAACACAACGAAAATACAATGAGCAGAATTTCGCTGAGATGCAGGAAAAATTCTTTGTCGAACGTGAAAAATCACTTGCATGGCTCAATGGATTACGGAATCCAGATTGGGAGCAAACCTATACAACTGCGTACCGCACCATCAGCGCGGGCGAGATGTTCGCCTGTTGGGTTGCGCATGACAATCTTCACATTCGCCAATTGGTGGAACTCCGGCGCATGCGGCTGGAAAATATCACAAAGCCTTACAAGCTCGAATACGCAGGTGATTGGTAAGGGCATAGCCTTCGAGGCTGGCATGTCGATGTGGCCTCACCCCGCGCGGCAACCGACAGGCTGAGATTGCCGCGTTTTTGCCAGCAGGAAGCAAAAGAACGTGTTCCTGATCTCGTCACACTGTT
>DASTWM010000155.1:0-8088 GCA_035765855.1 Roseiflexaceae bacterium | reverse complement strand
GGGCCGGACAATGGCGTGCCGCTGTAGCGCTTGTTCTCGAACAGTTCCTGCCACTGCCGCACCATGCCCAGATAGCCGTTGTTAATCACAGCGATCTTCATGTTCTTGATGCCTTCCTGCATCACGGTCGCCATTTCCTGGTTGGTCATCTGGAAGCCGCCGTCGCCGCAGATCGCCCAGACGGTGTCGGTCGGGTGCGCGATTGCCACGCCCAGCGCCGCCGGAACCGCAAAGCCCATCGTGCCTGCGCCGCCGCTGGTGATCTGCGTGCGCGGGCGCAGCCAGTCGATCAACTGCGCGGTCCACATCTGGTGCTGGCCCACGTCGCTGACAATACGATAATTGCCGCGCGCGTTCAGAATCCTGTTCAAGGAAGCATACACATCAGCAGGCGGCAGCGTCACGCCTTCGTCGCGCTTCATGTACTGCTGCTTGGGCTGGTGCTTGTCCTGCATGTCGCGGATGTGCTCCAGCCAGTCGCTGGCGTTGCTGTACAGGTCAGCCATCCCCTCGGAGCCGGGCAGCGCCTCCAGCAGCGCCTCCAGCACATTGCGCGCGTCGCCGACGATCGGCACCGTCACCTTGACATTCTTGCCGATCTCGCTTGGGTCAATGTCAACATGGATGACCTTTGCGTTCGGCGCGAACGTCGAAACCTTGCCGGTCACGCGGTCATCAAAGCGACCACCGATGTTCAGCAGCACGTCGCACTCCTGAATGGCGCGGTTGGCATGCACCCAGCCGTGCATGCCCGGCATGCCCAGGCTCAGCGGGTGATCCTCCGGGAACGATCCCTGACCATGCAGCGTGGTGATCACCGGCACGCTTGTGCGCTCGGCAAATGCGCGCAACTCGCCGGACGCGTTTGCCATCATGACGCCATTGCCAGCCATGATCAGCGGCTTCTTGGCATTGATCAGCAGGTTCACTGCCTCACGAATCATTTTCTTGTTGCCCTGATAGGTTGGCTTGTAGCCAGGCAGGTTCAGCTTGACGTTCCAATTCGGCACGGTGCGCGCCTGCTGGGCGTCCTTGGTGATGTCAATCAGCACCGGGCCGGGGCGGCCAGTTGTGGCGATGTGAATGGCTTCCTTGAAGACATACGGCAATTCCTCAACGTCCTTCACCAGATAATTGTGCTTGGTGATCGGCATGGTGATGCCGGTGATGTCGGTCTCCTGAAAGGCGTCCTTGCCCAGCACTGCGCTGGACACCTGGCCGGTAATCGCCAGCAGCGGCGTCGAATCCATCCATGCGTCGGCAATAGGTGTGACCAGGTTGGTCGTGCCGGGGCCGCTCGTGCCGATGCACACGCCAATCTTGCCGGTGGAGCGCGCATAGCCCTCTGCCGCGTGGCCCGCGCCCTGCTCATGGCGGCACAGCACGTGGCGCAGTTGGTCGCGATATTCCCACATCGCATAGTAGAACGGCATGATTGCGCCGCCTGGGATGCCAAACATCACGTCCACGCCCTCGCGAATGAGGGCTTCACACATGATCTGTGCGCCAGTTCGTTGTTCACTCATGTAACCACTCCCTTAATCATGAAGAAGTAAGAAAGCAGAAGTAAGCAATCATTGTACTTCTTACTTCTTACTTCATCCTGCTGCCTTACTCCAAAATCGCGCCGTTGCTTGCGTTCGTCACCAATTTCGTGTAGCGCGCCAGCCAGCCGCGCTGGTATTTCGGCGCGGGCGCATGCCATTCCAGCTTGCGTGTTGCCAATTCTTCGTCTGAAACCTCAACATCCAGCGTGCGGTTTGATAGATCAATATTAACTATGTCGCCCTCGCGCACCATCCCGATTGGGCCGCCCTCCGCCGCCTCAGGCGAGACGTGGCCGATGCACAGACCGCGCGTGCCACCACTAAAACGCCCGTCAGTGATCAGCGCCGTCGTGCTGCTGAGTTCGGGGATGCCCTTAACCATGCTGGTCAGCGCCAGCATTTCACGCATGCCGGGGCCGCCGCGTGGCCCCTCGTAGCGCACGATAATCACATCGCCAGGGTTGATCTTGCCGTTGATAACCGCGTTAGTCGCATCTTCTTCGCTGTCGAACACGCGCGCCGGGCCGCGAAACGCCATTTCATGCTGATCGACCGCGCCGACTTTGATGATCGAGCCTTCCGGCGCGAGGCTGCCGAACAGCGCGCTCAACGCGCCGCGCTCGGAGTGCGGATTATCAATTGGATGTATGCATTCTTGGTTGCGATTCTCGGCATGCTGCACGTTTTCGCCCATGGTTCGCCCCGTGACGGTCATGGCGTCGAGTTTGAGGGTGTTGGAGCGCTTTGCCAGCTCGGCCAGGATCGCCTGCACGCCACCCGCCTGGTTGACATCCTGGATGTGCCACTGGCGGTCGCCGTCCCATGCCGGCGACACCTTCGCCAGGTGCGGCACGCGGTCGGACACCTCATTGAAGCGGCTGATCGGGTAATCCAGACCGGCCTCGCGGGTCAGCGCCAGCACATGCAATACCGTGTTAGTCGAGCCGCCCATCGCCACGTCGAGCGCCATGGCGTTGTCGATCGCATCGGCGGTCACAATGTCGCGGAAACGGATGCCACGTTCGACCAGATGCATGATTTGGGCGGCGGCTTTCCTGGCGAGTTCGTGTCGTTCGGGGGAGATGGCGGGGATGGTGCCGTTACCGGGGAGGGCGATACCGAGGGCTTCACACAGGCAGTTCATCGAGTTTGCGGTGAACATGCCGCTACAACTGCCGCAGGTGGGACAACTGATTTGTTCCAGTTTCAGCAGTTGCGCGTCTGTGATTTGTCCCGATGCGCGCTTACCAACTGCTTCAAAGACCGTTATCAAATCGCTCTTGTTGCCCTCCTCATCAACTCCAGCCATCATCGGCCCACCCGAGATGAAGATCGTCGGTATATTCACACGCGCCGCGCCCATCAGCATGCCGGGCGTGATCTTGTCACAGTTCGGGATGCAGATCATGGCGTCGAAGCAGTGCGCCGAGGCCATCGTCTCAACCGAGTCGGCGATCAGTTCACGCGACGGCAGCGAATAGCGCATGCCCTCATGGCCCATCACAATCCCGTCGTCCACGCCAATCGTGTTGAACTCGAACGGGATGCCGCCCGCCGCCCGCACCGCTTCTTTGACGACGCGGCCAAACTCCTGAAGGTGAACATGTCCCGGAATAATGTCAACGTACGAATTACAGATCGCGATAAAGGGCTTGTTGAAGTCTTCTTCATTGCGAATCTGGCCGGTGGCGCGCAACAGACTACGGTGTGGAGCCCGCTCCATTCCGCGCTTGATTGTATCCGAACGCATAGCAAAGCCTCCTGTCGAGGACTCGTCATTGAGAACCTCAGGTTCAAAGACACCATTGATCAACATGATTAAACCGAAAAACGAGTGGTCGTGCTACCAGGAAGAACTGAGCACAAACGCTGTACCGATTGTTCTTTCTGGTTCTACATGTGCCGATGAAGCGAACGTACTGGCCGCGTGACCGGCACCGGCTGCAATGCAGGCGCAGGCCGAGGCGGAAAGAGTTGGTTGATCAGCTTTTTCAAACGCTCCAGCATCGTACTGCCTTTCGCGCGAATGAATGCGCATGGTAACAGCCAGAACACGTTAAACCGTGGCGAATTCATTCGCTGGCCCCGGATAAACCGAAGCCCCTCCCGATTTGGGAGGGGCTTTGTTTCGCTCAATCTGCTGCGCTTACGCCGCTTGCCTCCCAACATCAAGTAAGCCCTTAATAATAAGGACTACAAGGAGGAGGCTAAGGAGGAGGCTGTAAGCTGCAAATGACATGAATTATATCTGCTCAATAACTATTTCGTAACTTCCTAGAGTATACCCGAGGAAACACAAAAATGTCAAGTCAATTTTTGTACGAATTTGATACTTTTGGGGCATGAATGTGCTTTTACCATTTGTACACTATGTATCAAGTTGTATCTCCTTAGCGACGCAGTTCGGCACACGGAAATCGCGCCTGGCCAGCTGCGACGGAACCAATTCCAAGATACAGTGTTACACGATCTGGTTGGGGACTTTGTCCAGGAGCCTGACTCGTGACGAAGAGATCCACCATGACATCACCACCCACTGGTGTTTGATAGACTGGTGGCACCGTCCAGAGCCATTGATAGGTCCGTCGCTCGCCTGGTTGGAGGAGTGGCGCAATGTTTGTGGGATAGTTCGGCGTGGTAGACCAGCGCAGTGGACGTGGGCCATATAATGGGTCATTGAACCCGCTTTGTGGCGTGATAACAATGTCCACCGGTGGTGTATTGGTCAGCGTCAGCGGACCGGCGGTGCGATTCGCAAGTTCCACCGTCATTGTAATCGTCTCACCAACCACCGCACAGTTGGTATTTGCCGTGAAGTCCACATACACCAAGCCTGGCTGTGAGGTACCATTTTCGACTGGCTCCAATTTTGGTTTCGCACGTTCGCGCAGAAATTCGTTCATATCAAATGAACCGCCATTATAGATGAGCAAAACACACACGAGAACCATGAGCACAATGCCAATCAAGGCAACCACACGCAGAATACGAAAGAATGAATCTGTCATGATCTTACTTTGTCAGAGCGTTGATCATCAAGCGCCTTTCTGGCTCACCTGCACCATGCGCTCCAGCCGCATGCCCGCCGCGCCACTATCAATGCTCTTGCGGGCCAGTTCCAATCCCTCGCGCATGTCGCCGGCTTTGTCGGCAGCTACGAGCGCGGCGGCGCTGTTCAGCAGCACGACGTCGCGCTTGGGGCCATGTTCCTGCCCATCCAGAATAGCGCGCAGCAATGTGGCATTCTCTGCTGCCGTGCCGCCACCCAGCGCCGCCCGTGGCGCAGGTTCCAGCCCCAACGCCACAGCAGAAATATCCGGCAACTGCCTGACCGTGCCCGCGCGCACTTCAAAGACGACATTTGCGCCGCTCAACGCCAGTTCGTCCAGGCCGCCGTCGCCATGGACAACTAGCGCATGGACGGTGTCGAGCCGGGCCAGCGCGCGGGCCATTTTCTCGGCCAGGTTGACATCGGCGACGCCCAGCATCTGATAGCGGGCGCGGGCCGGATTCGTCAAGGGACCAAGAATGTTGAAGGCCGTACGGATGCCAATCTCGCCGCGCACCGGGCCAACATAACGCATGGCTGGGTGGAACTTTTGCGCGAACATGAAGCCAATGCCGACCTGCTCCAAACAGCGCGCCACACCCTCGGCATCAAGCTCGATGTTCACGCCCAGCGCTTCCAGCACATCCGCCGAGCCGCATGCGCTCGAAGCGGCGCGGTTGCCATGCTTGGCGACCGTCGCGCCCGCGCCTGCCGCAACAAAGGCCGTCGTGGTGGAAATATTGAACGTGCCGGACGCGTCGCCGCCGGTGCCGCATGTGTCGAGCACCGGCCCATCGTGAAATACATGGGTGGCCTTTTCGCTCATGACCTGCGCCATGCCCGCGATTTCGGCCTCAGTTTCGCCCTTGAGATGCAGCGCGGTGAGAAAGGCGGCGATTTGCGCGGGCGAGGCTACGCCGGTCATAATCTCTTCCATGGCTTCGGCGGCCTGCTCCTGCGACAGGTCGTTGCCACGCGTCACGTGAATGATATGGTCACGAATGGGCATGATATCTATCCTTTACGCTATCAGGAACAGATCGATGGGTGACTGGTGGTACGCGCTGGCGCAGAACCCTGCGCCGGAAGCAATTCAAGCATTTCGATCTGTGTATGGCTAAATCTACTCGCATGCGTGCGGGCCAGATTCACAAGTGGACCGAGCTGGGCCGCAGACTGATCGTCAAGAACGCATAGAAGTGTTGCCTGGTTTTCAAGTGATGTGAATTGCCGATCATCTTTTGAGCTACGATAGCGATCATTCGCTACCAGATAGCGGAAGCCATGACTACGATACCACGCAGCCGAATGCTCAGTCAGCGAGGACACGGCGACGACATTGGGGCTTCCTTGCCATTGCGCCGGGTTCAACTCCACGGCAGCATGAGCGTCGGGTGGCACATGGCTGCGCACATAATCCGCCGCGCGCAGGCGCACATCACGCGCGGCATCAAACTGATCGAGCGTGACGCTGGAGGCAAGCGGCCCGGCAAGCACCCCTGCCGCGATTGCAAGCACACTCACGCCACTGACAAATGCTGCTGCGCGGCTGCCCGCCTGCATGTTGCGCCACCCGCGAAAAGCCGCCGCCAACGCCATTGCAACGCTCACGATTCCTATTCCAGCAAATAAAGCAAGGGGCGGCAATACCGGCACAAGATTGCGCCAGAAGTGCTGTGGAAAGGACATGAGCAACGTAACGTGCGCCAGCACAAACGCGAGCACAGTCAAGCCTGCCCGGTCGCGCCGCACCAGCACAACGAGTATGCCGACAGCAGCGACCAGCGCGATCACTGGCCCCAGGCCGAGTGACCAGAAGAATGACAGGTAGCCGCCAACCGGCCAGCGCCCCACCAAATCGCCATGCCCACCTGCGGCATAATCTTTGTACTGCCCTTGCAGTCCACGCACAAATTCAGAGGTATGCAGAACAGCGTAGGGCGTGCCCACGACAAAGCCCAGGAGCGAACACAGGCCCGCCCATGGCAATCGCCAGCTTTGCCGCAGGCTGGCCCGCCCCCAATGCATGCCATGCGCGACAACCAATGCAACACAAACATCGCACGCATTGTACTTGGTCGATGCTGCCAGGCCGACTGCGAAGCCAGCCAACGCATAATCGCGCAGTTGCGCATGGCGTATGACGCGCACGGCTGCCCCCAGCGCGAGCAGGGTCGTGAACGCGGTCGGCACATCCACCGTAATATATTGCGACGAGCGCACATGAAATGGTAACACGGCCAACGCCACCGCCGCCGCCAACCCGACCCAGGCATGCCACCAGCGCCAGCCAATCAGCCCCAGCAGCCCGACTGTCAGCGCGCCCACAACGGCCGTGAGCGACCGGCCCCAGACAAAAAAGCCTGGCTCGGAAAGATAAAATGCCGCTGGATTCAGGTTGATCGTTGTTGGAAGTTGGGCCAGGGCAGTGTACGCGCCGACGGCATGCTCGTAGCGCCAATGCCCGTCAAACACGATCCGCAAGACATACAAATACAACGAAGGGTAATCATAAAAGCGCGGGTTCCAATCGCCGTGCTGGACCATGCGCAGCGCCGCCCGGGCGACTTCCGGTTCATCGGGATGATCGACGTAGGGCAAGCCCCAACCAACGGCCCACAGGCGCAACGCTGCCGCCAGCGCGGTGATCGCCAGCAGCGCAAGGATACCATACCAGCGAAGCCGTTGTGGTACGGCGTGTGGCTGGCCCATGACAGCTTCCCGTGGCAGCCACTTTGCTCGCTCGACAAGCCCGTGCATACGTTTTCCCTTCACGCGGATTTAGAAAAGATTACGGGTTCATTGCGCTACTGGTGCGCTATTGTACCATGGCAGCCCAGCGCCGTTGCCAGCGCATGGTTATGCTATACTTGCGCTACTCTTGTACAAACGAAGGAGCGTCACCTATGCACTTCAAAGAATATATTGTCAACCTGCCGCCCTACAAACCACCCACGCTCACCCGGCAGCAGCCGGCTGGCATGGTCAAGCTCTCCTCGAACGAAAACCCGCGCGGCCCCTCGCCGCGCGCGGTGGCGGCCATGCAGGCAGCACTCGGCAATGTGTACCGCTACCCGGATGCTGGCTCGCTTGCGCTGCGGCAGGCGCTGGCCGAGCGCTTCGATCTTGCGCCCGACATGGTGATTTGCACCAACGGCTCGGATGAAATGGTGCTGCTGCTGTGCCTGGCCTTTCTGCGCGAAGGCGACGAGGCGATCATGGCGCACGGCAGCTTTATCAGCTATTTTTTGCGCGCGCTGGAAATGGGCGCGCAGCCGGTGCGCGTGCCGCTGCGCAACTACACGCACGATCTTGATGCCATGGCGGACGCTGTGACTGATCGCACGCGGCTGATTTTTGTCTGCAATCCCAACAACCCGACCGGCACGACTAACACGACAGATGAAGTCATGCGCTTTTTGCAGCGCGTGCCAGAAGATGTGCTGGTCGTCATGGACGAAGCCTACATCGAGTTTGTCGAGCAGGCTGACT
>DASTWM010000154.1:0-4050 GCA_035765855.1 Roseiflexaceae bacterium | reverse complement strand
CTTTGGGATGTTCAAGCAAATCAGTGATGAATTGCTCCATGAAGGGCCGCCTCCAAAATGAGATGTTCGTAAGAAGCCGGTTTAACCGATTTCTTACATTATAGCGCGAAAACCGGCATGCGTCTATGAACCATGGTCCTTTTCTGCATTAGGACCGCAACACTGCTGCTGCTGCGGTGTATGGATCGATATCGCGTTGCGCCACGCGCTCGACCAGTTCGTCCCATTGCGCCCCGGCGAGCCGCTCGCGAATCTGCCGCAGCGCCGCTTCCTGCACGATTGATTCGAATTCACGCGCGGCCCGCGCATGCGCGCGCTGCTGCCAGCCGCCCGTCGATTGCAGGTGCGCGCGGTGCTTGTCAATCGCCTCGGCCACCTTCACGACGCCCTCGGCGCGCGTGGCAACCGCACGAACGATCGGCACGCGCCAGCCGTCGGGCTGCGGGCCGCCGATGTCGAGCATCTGGCGGAGTTGCCGCGCCAGCGTGTCGGCACCCTCGCGGTCGGCCTTGTTGACCACGAACACATCCGCGATCTCCAGGATGCCAGCTTTGATCGACTGCACATCATCGCCCATGCCCGGCACCTCGATGACCACCGTGGTGTGGGCCGTGCCAGCGATCTCGACCTCGCTCTGGCCCGCGCCGACGGTCTCGACCACGACGATGTCGAACCCGGCGGCGTCGAGGAGCGCCACCGCGTCGCCCGTCGCGCGCGCGATGCCGCCCAGCCGCCCACGGTTGGCCATGCTGCGCACGAACACGCCCGCGTCGCCGCCAAGCGGCTGCATGCGGATGCGGTCGCCCAGAATCGCGCCGCCGGTGAACGGCGAGGTTGGATCCACCGCCACGATTCCGACCGTGTGGCCAGTTTGCCGCCAGTGCAGCGCCAGCGCGTTGACCAGCGTGGATTTGCCCGCGCCCGGCGCGCCCGTTACGCCGACGACATGCGCGCGGCCTGTGTGGGTGTAAATCGCGCTCATGAGCGCCTGCGCTGCCGGGCCGCCGGTTTCGACGCGTGTAATCGCGCGGGCCAGCGCGCGGCGATTTCCCGCAAGCAGATGTTGAGCAATTTCAGAAGGTGTATCGAGCGGCATCACGTTTCGCGATCAGACATCAAGCATTCGTGGACACATTTTCCTGAATAAAGCGCACGATGTCGTGGGTTGACGTGCCGGGGCCGTACACCGCCGCGATGCCATGCTGCTCTTTCAGAATTCTGGCATCGGCGTCGGAAATAATGCCGCCCGCGACCACCAGCACATCGTCCATGCCCTGCTCGCGCAGCAGGTGCATGATTTTTGGCAGCAGGGTCATGTGCGCGCCGGAAAGGATCGACAGGCCGATCACGTCCACATCTTCTTGCAGCGCCGCCTCGACGATCATGCTGGGCGTTTGTTGCAGGCCGGTGTAGATTACTTCCATGCCAGCGTCGCGTAGCGCCCGCGCGATCACTTTTGCGCCGCGATCATGGCCGTCAAGCCCCGGCTTAGCAACCAGCACGCGAATTTTTCGCTCCAATTGCGCCTCCGATGTCTGTTTGCCTGTTGAGCCGCGCGGCTTGCAGCCGCTGTTCTGACATGGAATTATAGCATCAGTGCGCGGGACGGGCAACGAATAGCTATGGTCAACCGCAGAAAGTAGCGCAAGAAGCTTCACCTAAGGCGCAAGAATCTTCAAGCTAACCTGCATTTCACTACCGTACAGAAAACAGGTTCGCAAGGAGAGGATAAGACG
Organism: Roseiflexaceae bacterium; assembly: GCA_035765855.1. Classification (GTDB taxonomy): domain Bacteria; phylum Chloroflexota; class Chloroflexia; order Chloroflexales; family Roseiflexaceae; genus DASTWM01. Next base: position 2,314 of record DASTWM010000154.1, on the reverse strand, counting down.
AGTATGTGCCGCATGATAGGATTACCTTCGAGGTTCGCGACCAACGACTTGAAGGGAGCCCGCTCATGCGCGACACGTACCGGCGGTATCGTGCCATAGCCCGATGTTTGCTGCAACTCTATCCGCAGGCCAAAGGCCATCAGCGACGCCATCTGCACACCCTGACGTTGCTGATCTGCGGCATTGTGGGCGCGCAGCATGCCCAATTGCCAAAAATCGTCGAACACACACCCGGTGGTCGCGCGTGTGATGAGAGCGTGGTGATGCGCTTTCGCCGCTTCCTCAAGCACGATGAGACAACCTATGAGCGATGGATGCTGCCCATTGCCCAGACACTTGTCACACTGCTTGCTCGTTTGCCGCTCCTGTTCGTCATCGACGGCAGCACCGTCGGGCGCGGCTGCATGTGCTTGATGCTCAGCGTGGTGTATCACCGCCGCGCACTCCCACTAGTTTGGGTTGTGGTCCAAGCCAGCAAAGGCCATTTGCCGCAATCCCTCCACTGTGAGTTGCTCGCGCAACTGGTTCCACTCGTGCCGCACGGAGCTGATGTGACCATCCTCGGCGATGGTGAATTTGATGGGACACTGTGGCAGGCCGACATCACCGCGCAGGGCTGGCGGTATGTGTGTCGCACGGCCAGTGATATTCTGCTCACGCGCGATGGCGCAACCATCACGATGCGCGACCTTGCGACCGAACGGGGTGAGACGGTAGCACTTGAGCAGGCGGCCATTACGGGCGCGCGCTACGGCCCGGTCAATGCGCTTGCCGTTTGGAAGGACGCCTATGAGCAGCCACTCTACCTAGTCACAACGCACACCGACCTTGCGCTGGCTGTCGCGTTCTACCGCCGTCGCGCGCAGATCGAGACGTACTTCTCGGACCAGAAGAGCCGCGGGTTTCGTATCAATCGAAGCCACCTGAGCGAACCGGTACGCGTATCGCGCCTGCTCCTTGCCACAGCGCTTGCGTATCTATGGGTAGTGTACTTGGGCGTTGTTACCCGTCGAGATGCCCTACGCGGTCGTATTCATCGGCCCGACCGCTGTGATCTCAGCCTGTTCTCGCTTGGGCTGCGCCTGCTGGCCTATTACCTACGACATCGATTGTGATCCCGCGTGGGCTACCCAGACCACTGCTCGTCGCTCATCAATACTCACTCATCAGTTCTGTACGGTAATGAAGTTTCTGATAGAAGTAAACCCGGTTAGTGATATACTTTCGGCAGCATTTCAGAGCCAGCAAGGAGAAGGACATGCGCGTTGTTGTGATTGGCGGGAGCGGACACATCGGCACGTTTCTGGTGCCGCGGCTCGTCGCCGCCGGGCATGACGTTGTGAACATCAGCCGTGGCAAGCGCGCGCCGTACCAAGCACACGGTGCATGGCAGGCGGTGCAGCAGATCGAGATCGACCGCGCGGCGGAAGAAGCGAGCGGGCAGTTCGGTCAGCGCGTGCTCGACCAGCGCCCGGATGTCGTCATCGACCTGATCTGCTTCACGCTGGATAGCGCCCGCCAGCTTGTGGAAGCCGTGCGCGGGCAGGTTGATCATTTGTTGCACTGCGGCACGATCTGGGTGCATGGGCCGAGCGTGGAGGTACCGACTACGGAAGCGCAGCCGCGCCGCCCGTTCGGCGAATACGGCACGCAGAAGGCTGAAATCGAAGCCTATCTGCTGCACGAGGCGCGCTGCCATGGCTTCCCCGCGACGATTCTGCACCCGGGCCACATTGTCGGGCCGGGCTGGAACCCGCTCAACCCCGCCGGGCATTTCAACCCGCAGGTGTTCAGCCAACTGGCGCGCGGCGAGGAACTGGCGCTGCCAAACCTCGGCATGGAAACGGTTCACCACGTGCATGCCGACGACGTGGCGCAGGCGTTCATGCAGGTCATGAACAATTGGAGCAGCGCCGTCGGAGAGAGTTTCCATGTCGTTTCTCCCGCCGCACTGACGCTGCGCGGCTACGCCGAGGCGGTAGCGGGCTGGTTCGGGCAGCCAGCGCGCCTGCGCTTCCTGCCATGGGAAGAATGGCGCGCGACAGTCTCCGAGCAAGAAGCGCAGGCCACATGGGATCACATCGCGCACAGCCCGAATTGCAGCATTGCGAAGGCGCAACGGCTGATCGGCTATCAGCCACGTTATAGTTCGCTCCAGGCCGTGTACGAGTCAGTCATGTGGCTCGTTGAGCATGGGCAGATCGACGTGCCAGGCGGCACAGCTACCAGTTAGAAAACGGCTTGTCTAATCCGGTTGCATGCGCTCACTGTCATGCTGAGCGAATCGAAACATCTCAATGAGACGCTTCACATC
>DASTWM010000153.1:0-13835 GCA_035765855.1 Roseiflexaceae bacterium | reverse complement strand
CCAGTGCCTCAGCAAGATGAATCGGCTGCGGATTTAATTCCACAGCGCCGGTTTCAATCTTTGTGATGTCCAGCAAATCATTGATGATCGAGATCATGCGCTCGGCATTGGTCGTGATGGTATTCAGAAACTCGCGCTGCGTGTCATTGATGGCTCCCAGGCTCCCCATTGCGAGCAGCTGGGTATAGCCTTTGATTGAGGTCATGGGCGTGCGCAGTTCATGCGACACCGTGCCAATGAACTCATCCTTGAGCCGCTCCGACTCCGTTTCGCGCGTGATATCGCGCAGCACGGCCACCGTGCCCATAATATCATTTGCCGTAATCAGCACTGGATCAACCGTCAGCCGCACCACGCGCGTACCAACCTGCGCTTTCATGGTAAAACTGCGCGGCTGCCCGTCGTTATCAAGCGGATGCGCCACAAGATCAGCAAAAGGAATAGTCTTGCTGTGCGTGCCAAAGAGCCGCACAAACAATTCGTTCATGTTGAGGATTACAAGATCTTCAAGCGGCAAATCAAGAATGCGCTCGACGACGGGATTGGCAGTAATGACAATTCCTTCGGGATCACACACAATAACGCCGTCGGACAGGCTTTGCAAGATGGCAGTGCTCTGCGTGGTTGCGCGCCGCTCGTTGCGCAGCATGTCGCCCTGGCGCATGAGTTGCTGCTGAATTTGCTCGTACAGCAGCGCGTTGTGAATGCCAAGCGCGATCTGGCCCGCAGCCGCAATCAGCAGGCGCAGGTGCTCGTCGTTGAAGAACAATGGCTCGTCGTGCGAAAGTTGGAGCACGCCCATGACATCATGCTGGACGATCAGCGGCACCGAAATCATCGAGCCATTGCGCTTCCGCTCATGCTCACCATCTGGCAGATCGACCCAGCGCGGATCCTGATTCACATCGTGGACGAGCGCAGGCTTTTTGTGCTGCGCCACCCACCCGGCAATGCCTTGCCCAATCGCAAAGCGCGTGAAGCCCGATGACTGCCGCCCAAGCACGGCCCGGCTCGTCAGCTGATCTGTTTCGACGTCAACGAGCAGCACCGAACCGCGCTCGACATGGACAATGTCGGCCAGCACCTGAAGCGAGCTTTGCAGCAGCATATCAAGATCAAGCGTGCTGCTGGCCTCAAGCGCGATTTGGTTCATGGTTTCCAGCACATCGCGTTCGGCCTGAAGTTCGCGCGTGCGCTCGGCGATGCGCTCTTCAAGCACGGCATTGAAGCTGCGCACCTCGTTATACAGGCGTGTGTTTTGCAGCGCCATCGCCATCTGGCTCACGGCGGAACTGACAAAATAGCGCTGTGACGCGTTGAAGCGCGCATCAGGATCGGGATCCTGCAAGACGACCACGCCATGTACCTGCTCCTGAGTCAACAGCGGCACGGCTAGCACACCGCACGCCGGCTGGTACCACGGGCCTTGCATGTCGGCATCAGGAGTACGTTCCACTATTTCCGTGCGGTTTGTGAACGCGCGCGCAATAACATCGTCTGGTGAGCCCACCCGCAATTGCATGTTCTGCGGCAGCGGCGGCTCGCCCCAGCTGTAATTGAGCCGCAGAGTATCTGTGCCATCTGGCAGCCAGATCGACAGATACGCAACATTAAGCACCTCGACAAGCGTTTCACTTACAACAGCAAACGAATGCTCGGCGTCAAGGCGTGAAGCGAGCATACTGGCAATATCATTGAGTTTTGAAACCTGAAAGATGAGCCGGTCGGTTTCATCATTGGCGGCGTTGAGGTTTGCAATCAGCAGTTCGGTTTGTTGTAACTGCTGTGTGACCGCGTTCGCCGCCGTCGTCCAGTACCGCGTCACATGCAGCACCGTTTCATCCACAAGCGAATCAAGCTCATGACACAAGGTGGTGGACAGATCTGCTTCAACCGATTGGCTGTGCAGCACATCGTCGGCAATGCGCCGCAGATGAAAAATCTGCGCAATGCGCTCGACGAGTGTGTCTTCGCTTTCCTCGGTGCGTAAGGCGCGCAGCAGCTTCAGGCATTGTTCAAGCGGGCGGCTGTCACCATGGGCTGCTTCAATCAGGCCGTTATACACGGACGTAAGCAGCACAGCCTGCTCATCGTTCGATGCAGTTGTGGCATGCCCATTGCGCTTGTGCAGTGCGGACTCGGCTACTGCGATCCATTGAGGAAGTATATTGTCACGCTGATCGGCAAGCCAGCGACTCAATAAGGATGTCATACGGCACTGTCCACACGTTCACAAGGAGGTCATGCATGAGTTTGAACAACGACCACGGTTGAATCATCAACGGTTTTCCCATGGTTTGTCAAAATATCTTCCGCAAACTGTTGGGGAGATTGCAGCGCGTTCAATCCAACCGTCTGCCCGAACCGACTTGAAATACCATCGCTGTACAGCACGAACACGTCACCGGGATCGTACTGGTAGTGCAGCTCCAGCATCGTCGGCGGCATGCGAAAGCCGACGATACCACTTTTGGTAATCGGTTTAATTGGTTGGCGGCTGTACACATGCGCGCCGATGTTCCCGACGCCGACATAATCAGCATGGCGGGCCACCTCATCAAGGCGCAGCAGGCTAATCACCGCGCCGCGCGTGCCTTGCAGCGCCGTGTGGGAAAGCCGCATAATTTCTTGCAGCGGCCATGAAACATGCTCGTTGATGACGTTCTCAGCAGCGCGGGCGGCCTTCGCCGCTTCTTCGCCGCCACCGAGCCCATCGATAACGGCAACAAACAGCGTATGCGCATCCTGTTCGCGGATGACATATGTGTCGCCGGAAACATTCTGGCCTTGCTTTGGGCGGCACACCGCACCCCATGTAAATGCCACGCTTATACTCTCCTCCCGTAGGTGGAATAACCGGGGCGCGGCTTGAACCATTTCACTGCGCGCACCACCGTTCCTACCCCCACAGTTGACTCGATTGAAAACTCATCCATGAGACGCTGCACACCAGGAAGGCCAGCGCCTAGCGTGTGTGATGTACTGTAACCATCACGCATAGCTAAATGAATGTCGGGAATCCCCGGCCCTTGATCGCGTGCTTCAATTGCAACACCGCGCCGATTATCATCGGTAATCGGCGCGATAATGAGGTAACCAGATCCGGCATGAACCAGTATGTTACGGGTCAATTCGAGAATCGCTATTTCGATTTTCGTGCGATCGATTTCGCCCAGGCCGACATATTGCGAAACCTCGCGCCCATGACTGATAGCCAGATACACATCAACGTCGCGGCGGATGGCGCAGGACACTGCCTGCATAGCTACGCTCCTGCTTTGTAAGCGACAGAAGATCTTTTAACCTGTGTCTATTATAGAGGAAAGGCGCGCAGAACACAGTAGCAGGATGATTGCATTTTGATGGCAAAATGCGCCCTTACGAAGGTTGCGTGTTGCGCCAGCGCGACAGGCGCCCGCGCAACTGCTCAACACTCAGGCTTGAAGGCAGGAACGCGCCCGCCGCCGTCACCACGACCGCGCGAATATTGGTTGGCACGCGGCCATACTCAACCGCAATCCGGCGATCAAGCGAAGGATGATACAGCAACACCGCCGAAACGTCGGCGAAGCGCACCGATACACCGTCATAACCAAGCCAAAGCATGTCCATTGCAGATCACTATCGTAACTTACAGCGTCGCCATGCAGCAACGTCCATGAACAATCTACAATGACGTTTAATCGCCAAAGCTGATACCGAGCATGCGACCGGTGCGAATCAGGTCGTTGTGCGGGCGCACCGTTTTGGTGTAACCGATAACCTGTTCCAGCGGCACTGTAATAATATCCTGCGCGCGCAGCGCCACCATTTCGCCGCTGATGCCATTGTGCAGCGCAATCACTGCTGCCGCGCCGTAGCGCGTGGCGAGTAGGCGGTCAGACGGGGTTGGCGAGCCGCCGCGCTGGAGATGGCCGAGCACCACACAGCGGCAGTCTTTGCCGGTCAGTTGGTGCAATTGCTCCGTAACCGAGAAGCCGATGCCGCCCAATCGCCCGGCGCTGAGGTACATGGGCTGCCCGCCGCGCGGCATCGCGCCTTCCGCCGTAACGACGATGCTGAAATTGCCGCCCTGTTGCTCGCGCGCCATGATGTGACTGGCGACTTTTTCGATGCTGAACGGAATCTCAGGAATAAGAATCACATCCGCGCCGCCCGCGATGCCGGAATGGAGCGCAATCCAGCCGACATGGCGGCCCATGACTTCCAGCACCATCACACGCTCATGGCTGGCCGCCGTGGTATGCAACCGGTCGATCGCGTCCGTCGCCACCAGCAGCGCCGTGTCGAAACCAAAGGTCCGGTCGGTTCCCGGAAGGTCGTTGTCAATGGTCTTCGGCACGCCCATGACCGGCACACCCAGGCGCGAGAACTCAAGCGCAATGCCCTGCGTACCTTCGCCGCCAATCGTGATCAGGCCACGCAGGTTGAGTTGCTCGATGTTGTTGCAGGCTTCAAGGTACGGATCGTCCGGTACATTCGGGTTGCGCGGGCCGCCGAAATGGCCTTTGTTGGTTGTGCCGAGAATCGTCCCGCCGCGCGGCAGCAAGCCGCGCACATCCTTGCCCGTAAGCACGCGGTAGTGCATCCCGCCCAGCAAACCCTCGAAACCATCTTCGATGCCAAGCACCTCATAGCCGAGCGTTTCCGACGTTTTGACAACCGCGCGAATAACGGCGTTGAGTCCTGGCGCGTCGCCACCGCTTGTGAGTACACCAATTCGTCGTGGGATTTGTTCGGACATCATTTCCCTCGCTGCTTCTCGTAAACTCATGGCAACAACAGCGCAGCACGGGCTAGCTTGCGAGCACGCGCCACACAGAATCTGGCATGTATTATAGCATCAGCCTTGCCATGCCCTGCGTTGATCGCGCATGTTTTTGAAACTCTCGTGAGACGCACGATAACAAAAGGCGCAGCAGTGCCGCGCCTTTGCAAAACAAGGAATTGTACAGGCCAGCAATTAGCCGCGCTGCTTGTTGATTTCTTCCGTCAGCAGCGGCACAAGCTCGTTCACATCGCCGACCAGCCCGTAGCTCGCCACGCGGAAGATCGGCGCGTCCGGGTCTTTATTGATCGCCACGATCGTGCGCGAGCTGCGCATGCCTGCCAGATGCTGGATCGCGCCCGAGATGCCTGCCGCCACGTACAGCTTCGGGCTGACCGTTTTACCGGTCTGGCCGACCTGATGCTCGTAGGGAATCCATCCAGCATCCACAATCGCGCGCGACGCGCCGTACGCGCCGCCGAGCGCCTCGGCGAGCGCTGGAATGAGCTTCTTATAGTTCTCGGCAGAGCCAAGGCCGCGCCCGCCCGAAACGATCACCGATGCATCCGCCAGATTGACCGCGCCCTGCTTCGGCGCAACGCTCTTGACGATCGTGCGCAGGTCGATCTGTGGCAGCGCTTCCTCGACGATTTCGCCGCTGCGGCCAGGCTGCTCCTGCGCCTCGGGAAAGCTCTGCTTGCGCACCGACGCGACGACCGGGCGACCTGCCGCAAACTGCAAGGTGTTGATCACATTGCCACCATGCGACATGCGCACGGCAGTAATCTGATCGCCGTCTATCGAAAGATTGTTCACGTCAACGGCCAGACCAGCGTTCAGTTCAGCCGCCAGTGCCGCGCTGAAATCGCGCATCTGAAATGTCGAGCCGGTCATGATCAACGTCGGTTCGTACTTCTGCGCCAGCGCCGCGGCTGCGCCAACATAGCCGTCGGTGGTGTACTGCGCCAGCGCTTCGTCGTCCTCAACGTAGGCTTTGTCCGCGCCGTAGGCGAAGGCGCGCTCGGCCAGCGCCCGCACGCCTGAGCCAAGCACCAGCGCGGCCAGCGTCGCGCCCTGCGCGTCGGCCAGTTCGCGACCTTTGCCGAGCAATTCGCGCGAGATTGCGGCGATGTTATCGGCATGACGGGCCTTTTCAATGTAAACCCAGATTTCATTAGCCATATGTACACCTTTGTAACATTTCAAATAAACCGCCGATGAATACAGATAAACGCAGATGCTGGATATTGATTATTTTATCCGCGTTTATCTGGGTATATCAGCGGTTTCGAGAATTAGATAACCTGCTCTGCGCGCAGCTTCTCGACCAGCGCGCGGACCTTCTCGCGCGCGTCACCGCCCTGAATGATTTCGCCCTTCTGGCGCGGCGGCGGCGGAACGCGATTGGCAATAGTTGTCACCGGCTGCAGATCGGCAGCAGTCAGGTCAACCTCGGCGGCGCTCATGGTCGGAATCTCAACCTTTGCGACGCGCTTGATGCGTAAGAGCGACGGATAGCGCGGCTCGTTGATATCCTTCACTACGGTGATTACAGCAGGTAGCTTAGTTTCAACGGTCTCGATTTGCTCTTCAAGATGCCGCTCAGCGACGATGTGATTGTCGTCCAGTTCGCTGATTTTTCCCACGTAGGTCAACTGCGGCCAGCCAAGCACGCGCGCCAGCGCTGGACCAAACGCGCCGCTCTCGTCATCAGTCGAGTTGCGCCCGCAGATCACCAGATCGACATCGCCGAGCCTGTTGATTGCCGCAGCACTCACGCGCGCCGCGCCGATTGTGTCAAGCATTGTAAAGGCCGGATCGTTGAGCAGCAGCGCGTCGGTCGCGCCCATGGCGAGCGCGCGGCGCATCTGCTCTTTCCATGCGTCCGGCCCGAGCGATAGCACCGTGACCTTGCCGCCGTGCTGTTCGTTCCACTTGATGCCTTCCTCGACGGCGTACTCGTCGAACAGGTTCATGATCTGCTCGATGCCGTCAGAGTTAATGCTCAGATCGGGATTAATCTTTACAGAATTATCGCGGGGAACCTGTTTGAGACACACAACGATGTGCATATGAACTCCTTCTATTTTAGCCACAGAGGACACAGAGACCACAGAGATCAGATTTAGGGATTACGCATTTGGCAATGAATTGCCTGATATTGCCATGTCATGCTTCACTTCGTTCAGCATCTCAATACCATTCAATGAGATGTTTCGCTTCGCTCAACATGACCTGTCTCAACTGTGTAACTCCTAAGATTGTATCATTGTCTCTGTGTCCTCTGTGGCAGTCTATGACCATTCTTCCGGATCGTACGCCGGTAGCTCGCGGCGCAGCGGCTTGTTTTCGCGGAAGCCGAACGCGAAATCAGCCTGCAACAGCTCTTGCAATTCGCGCGTGCCTTCGTAAATAATCGCGCCACGGGCGTTACGCAAATAGCGCTCGACCGGGTATTCGTCGCTGTAGCCGTACGCGCCGTGGACCTGAATGGCGTCGTCGGCGGCCTCGAAGCTGCTGACGGTGGCATGCCATTTCGCCAGCGTGGTCTCGCGGGTGTTGCGGCGGCCCTGATTTTTCATCCAGCCCGCCCGGTAGACCAGCAGGCGGCTGGTGTCAAGCTTGCGCACCATGTGGCTGATCATGCGCTTCACAAGCTGGTGGTCAGCGATCGGCACGCCGAACGTCTGGCGTTCCTGCGCGTAACGCAGGCTGGCTTCCAGACTGGCCTGAATCAGGCCAGTCGCGCCCGCCGCCACCGTGTAGCGCCCGTTGTCCAGCGCCGACATAGCGATCTTGAAGCCCTCCCCTTCTTCGCCGAGCAGGTTTTCCTTCGGCACACGCACGTCCTGAAACACGACGCTGCCAGTGTTACCAGCCCGCACGCCCAGCTTGCCATGAATCGGGTGGCTCGACACGCCCTCAAACCCGCGCTCCACGATGAAGCATGAGATGCCGCGACTTCCTTTTGATGGATCGGTTTTGGCGAATACCAGGAAGTTATCAGCCACATCGGCCAGGCTGATCCAGGTCTTCTCGCCATTCAGCACGTAATGGTCGCCTTCCAGCCGCGCCGTGGCGTTCATCGCGCCCGCATCCGTGCCGCTGTTCGGCTCGGTCAGGCAGTAGGCCGCGAACTTTTCGCCGCTGGCCTGCGGAACCAGATATTGCTGCTTCTGCTCCTCGGTACCCCATTGCAGCAAAGCGAGCGAATTCAGCCCGGTATGCACGCTCATGACCACGCGCAGCGCCGAATCGACGCGCTCTAGCTCCTCGCAGACCACCGCGAGCGCCAGATAATCCATGCCCGCGCCGCCGTACTTCACCGGCACGCAGATACCGAGCAGCCCAAGCTCGCCCATGCGCTGCAAAACGGGGCGGACATGTTCGCGGTTCTCCGGCCCTTCGTCGGCCCGCGCGCCGCTGCGATCCCATTCGCGAATGTGCGGCGCAACTTCTTTTTCCGCAAAATCGCGCACCGTCTTGCGCAGCATGTCATGCTCCTCGGACAGGAACATGTCGTAGTTAGCAGTAAAATCCATATGAAAGCTCCTCATTGAGAACACAAAGGATTATAGAACAAAGAACAAAGAAAGAAGAACAACGGTTCTCGACGACTGACGATGGACGACAGACTAAATTGACTATCGTAAACTGTATATCAGCCCTTCGCCATGTCATCTTGTCACCGTGTCATCTTGTCTTCCGCTTACTCCTCCAGCGCGTCGTCGCCGGTCCACTCGCGCCGGGCATCGCTCACTGGACGAAGGATAATATAGCTTGCAACAATAAGCAACATGAGCAGCAGCACAGCAATCGCCTGCCCGACTTCCGGCGAAAGGCCAATCCGCCCGGTGACGAACAGCGACACGGCCCAGATCAGCGGGCCGGTGATGGCCGAAAAGCGCCCGACCATGCCGTACAGGCCGTAGAACTCGCCGAGTTTGGCCGGCGGCGAGATGCGCTGCATGTAGGGCCGGTCGGCGGCCCATGTACCGCCCAGCGCGAAGCCCGCAATCGCTGAAATGAAATAAAACACCACCAGCGGCAAACCGAGAAAGCCCATCAGCGAAATCAGAATAAACACCACGATCCATGTGATCAGAATGATGTCGAGCGCGCGCTTCGGCCCAATCCGATCAACGACGCGGCCCCACAGCAAGCCGCCCAGCACGGCGAACGTAATCGCGCCCAGCAGAATGTATTGCGCCCGCACCTGCCCGGCTTCGGCGCTGAGGCCGCGACTCACGGCGAGATTCGTGACGTACAGGCCCATGATCGTAATCACGGTGTTGATTGGATCGGTGTAGAAAATGCGCCCGATCAGGAAGCGCGCGACGCCGGGGTAACGCTGCACATGCAGCAACGTGCTTTTGACCTGCTGAAACGCTTGCGGCACCGAGTCGAGGCTGAAGCGGCGCGCGCGCGGATTGATGTTTTCACGGACGAAGAAAAAGCATGGCAAGGCGAAGATCAGAAATAATGCTGCTGCTGCCTGAAAAACGCCGGTGTAGCCAATCTTGTTGAAAAACAGCAGCCCGACGCCAACGCCAATGTATGAGCCAAGATAGCCGATACCGACACCATAGCCGCCGATTGTGCCGCGATTCTCCTCGGTGCTGACATCCGGCAGCAGCGCGTCGTAGAACTGCGTCCCGGCTTGATAGGCGATGTTCGCCACAATAAACAGGCCGAGCGAAATATAGAAGCCGCCCTGGCCGAGCAACGCCGTAAACGCAACGCACACCAGCGTGCTTGCCACAAGAAATGGCATGCGCTTCGGTGCCTGGTCGGTCCACGCGCCGAGCAGCGGCGAAAGCACAAAAATAATCGCATATGAAATTGCCGCCGTAATGCCGTACACGGTATCGGCCCGATCCGCGCCGACCTGGTCGCGCACCCACAGGGAAAAATACAGCGAAATAATGGTCATGGAGAAGATGGTGTTGGCGAGGTCGTACAACACCCAGCCTACGACCGCGCGGCGGGTCGGCTTGGCGCGCGACTGCGGAAGCGCGGAGGAAGTAAGTTCAACAGTGCTCACAAGACGGTCCTTTCCTATGAAGTACGAGTGCAACGATGTGCAGGACACTGATGATCGGGCTGCTTACCTTTTTCAATAAGCGGCATGGTAGTAAACGACAAAGCATCGGAAATTAGAGCATCATGGAAGTACATATCAATCAAATAGCACGGGCAGCGCCACGCCAAGCGAAATCCCCGCGCAAGTTAGCGGGCATGCATAGCCGTGAACCTCGACGCCTGCCGCTGCGACCGCCCTGAGCGTATCGGCAAAGTCGGGGTCAATTGCACGGTTCATGGCTATGGCTCGCGCTGCGCCCTGTGCGACGAACAGCACCGCCGCGCGCTCGCTCATGGCTGCAATCCCGGCAAGCTCCAGCAGATGCCGCCTGCCGCGCGTCGTGGGCGCGTCGGGAAACGTCGCAATGCCATTCTCGACATAGCCCGCCGACTTGACCTCAAGCGTGCAGCGCCGCGCGCCATCGGATAGCTGAAAATCAAAACGACTGCCGCCGACCGTTACCTCGCGCCGCACCAGCGGATAGCCAGCAAACGGATCCAACGCGCCCGCCCGCAGCGCCGCCTCAATCAGCCGGTTCGGCAGGTGCGTATCGAGCGAAGTAAGCATGCCGTCGCGCACGGCAGCGACTGCCTGATAGGCTGTTTTGCGGCCCGGCGCGGGACGATGCGCGAGCAACAAGCGAGCGTTCGGTACGAGTGTTTCCTTCAATCTGCCGCGATCCGCCAGATGCGCCTGGACTACATGGCCGTCAAGTTCCGCCTCGACCAGAAAACGATTAGGCCGCGCCAGAAACGTTGCCTCGACAATCGTGCCGCCGCAGCCGAGCGGAACATGAACATGCGGCGTGACGCTACGAGCCGTAGTCATAAAATCCTTTGCCCGACTTGCGTCCCGGGTGGCCCGCCTGCACCATCTGCTTCAGCGGCACCGGCGGCGCAAAACGCAGCTCTTTAAAATCGTCGTCCATCACCTTGGACACGTAGTACAGCGTATCAAGCCCCACGAAATCAGCCAGCGTCAGCGGCCCCATGGGATGGCCGCAGCCAAGCTGCATGCCCGCGTCAATATCTTCACACGATGCCACACCTGTTTCCAGCAGTCGCACCGCGTCAATCAGGTACGGCACGAGCAGCATGCTCATCAATCCTGCGCTTAAAGATATGCACAGGAGGCAGTAGAACGTGACATCTATTTCCCTTCCGCCTGCGCTTGCTGATACTGTCTTTCCGAGGCACGTTTGAGGCGCTGCAAGCCATCTTCTATGCTGGCAGCGAGTGTTTTCGCGCCAAATGTTTCGAGCAACCAACCCCACCAGCCCGGTGGGAAGATGAAGTCTCAGCCATAGTGGACGCGACAGGTGGTCGCGTCGATGGGATAACACGCAACGTGTGGTTTCATGCGCAAGCCCAGTGGAAACAAAGCATCCAGGCCGAGCTGATATCTTTCGGGATTGACCGCTTCGACCGTGAAGCTGAAGCGCAAGGTGCGGCCAAAGGTTTTTCCCGAGAAGGTGATGGTCTGGCCGATGGTGGCTGGACCTGCTGGCTCACGACGTTCTGCCTGGACATCGGCCCACTCGGACCAGCGTTCCCATTGGACGAGGTTTTCCCAGACCACCGCAACCGGGGCTGCGACGACGGCGGCGGGACAGACGGTCAGGCCCATAGGATGTTCCTCCTCTGAATGTGTTGCTGCACATTTTCGGGGCGCGCCGAAGATTTCGCGCTTACGTCCAGGTTTTCCGTCACCACATGGATGATAAGTCGGCAGTCATGCAGGGCCACAAGATCGAAGGAATTAACGTTCATTCCCCATAATTCTTTATTATAACATTTCCTGGTCGCTGAACGCAGAAACGCGCGGAGCCAGTGGCCTCGCGCGTTTCACACCTCAGTTCTGTTGTTCATTGGCTTCCATGTACCTTTGCTGCGAACTGCGCTCGCTCCGTCGGCGTCACCAATCGAAACGTTCCATTTTCATTTACGTACACAACCACCTCATCGCGAATCTGCACCAGCAGATCCACATTTCCGTCACCAGTGACATCCTGGAGCGTCAGCATGGGTACGGCATACGGCCCATCCGCGCCCACCAGGTACGGCCCCTGAATCGTTCGCAGGGTGCTCGCGTCACCGCCGGGCAGCTCCAAAATAGAGATCTGCCCATGAATATTTAATCCCACTAAATGCGTCGGCTCGCCATCCTGCTCGCCATGGCCGACAAAGCCGTCCACCTGCGTGCTGCGCGGAAAGCCGTAGCGCAGATCGTCAAGTCGCCGCTGGCCCCAGCCGAGCACTGGCGTCAGCAAGAGGTAGCCGAGCACCAGCAGCAGCATATATGCAAGCGCCGTCATCCAGAGTGATGGCGCTGCCTGCCGCACCCGGCGTAAAAGCCCGGCGCGGCGCGAATCATTCAAAGGTCGGGAAACAACAGCCATATCACACCTCCTTTAGCTATGCCGCGGCATAAACCGCCCGCTGCTGGAGGCACATGAGAAGCACTAAAAACCAACCTTGAGGTACCTTTATTATAGCAGCATGCCAGGCTTATGTCTATTAGAAAGGTGTTAAACATGCAGAACATGAAAGGGGAATTGTAACGATCCCATGTACACCGCTTGCACAATAGTTCCTACCAGGCACATACCAAGCAAGTACAATTTCGTGCTACCATGGGGCAAATGAACTTTGCATAGCAAGGAGGCGTTCGCTCATGGCGCAAAATTACCGAACCGAAAAGGATTCACTTGGCGAGATGCAGGTGCCGTCCGACGCGCTGTATGGCGCGCAAACACAGCGCGCGGTGCTGAACTTCCCGGTCAGTGGCATGAAGCCCTACCCGGCGTTTGTGTGGTCCATGGCGACGATCAAGCGCGCCGCCGCCGAGGTGAATCGCGACCTCGGGCTACTGGACGAAAAGATTGCCGACGCGATTGTGCAGGCCGCGCAGGAAGTTATTGAAGGCAAGCACAACGATCAGTTTGTCGTCGATCCGTTTCAGGCGGGCGCGGGCACCAGTCACAACATGAACGTCAACGAGGTCATCTCGAACCGCGCCAACCAGATTCTCGGCTACGCGCTCAATGATTCTAAGAAACCGGTCAACCCGAACGACCATGTCAACATGGCACAAAGCACCAACGACACCATTCCGACCGCGATTCGGCTCGGCGTGCTGTGGCGGCTGCCGGAACTGCTACAGACGATCGACAAGCTGGCCGACGCGCTCAGCGCTAAGGCGCAGGAGTTCGACGATGTGGTGAAGTCGGGCCGCACCCACTTGCAAGACGCGGTGCCAGTGCGGCTGGGGCAGGAGTTCGGCGGCTATGCCCAGGCGGTGCATAACGACCGCGAGCGCATCGCGCAGGCTGGCGACCGCATGCGGCGGCTGGGTATCGGCGGCACAGCGACCGGCACCGGCCTGAACGCGCACCCTGAATATCACCAGCGCATGGTCGCGCGCCTGTCGGAACTGCTGGGCCAGGAACTTCGCTCGTCAGGCAATCTGTTCGAGTCAATGCAGAGCATGGCCGATCCCGCCGACTTTTCCGGCTCCATGCGCACGCTGTGCATCACGCTGGTGCGGATCGCCAACGACTTCCGGCTGCTCTCGTCCGGCCCGGCGACCGGCCTTGACGAAATTCGGCTGCCAGCGGTGCAGCCCGGATCCAGCATCATGCCCGGCAAGGTCAACCCGGTGCTGGCCGAGATGCTCGACATGGCCTGCTTCCATGTGCAGGGCAACGACCACGCGGTGGCGCTGGCGGCGCAGGCCGGGCAGCTCGAACTGAACGTTATGATGCCAATCATCGCGCATAACCTGTTTGAGATGATGCACGTGCTGATTGGCGCGATCAACGCCTTCACCGACAAGTGCGTGGTCGGAATCACGGCCAACCGTGAGAAGGCAGAGGGCTGGCTGGCGAAAAACGCCATCCTGGTGACGGCGCTCAACCCGGTGATTGGCTACCTGAACGGCGCGGCGGTCGCGAAGGAGGCCATGGCGACCGGCAAGACGATCAAG